>CAYGXL010000083.1:0-10735 GCA_964353935.1 uncultured Burkholderiaceae bacterium
CGCCAGCCTTCATCTCGTGGCGTGGCGCGCGCCAGGGCATGCGCGGCTTCCAGCCAGCCATCGCACGCATTGCGGCCAGGTCGACGCCGCAGGATGTTCAGCAGTCCCTTGCACCTTGCGTAGAAGGCGAAGAACCGCAGCACGTCGCGTTTCTCTGTTTCAGTCAGCGGGCTGCTGCTGCAGACGAGCTTGTCGTCGGACATGCCGCGGTCCGTCAGCGTTACCGCACCCCACGCCTTGACGCGCAACAGGGTTCCAGCCTGCAGTCGTGGCCCCAGTACCAGGGCATCGAGAAGGTCGCCCTCGAGCCCGACATGGTTCGGCACCGAACCATAGTTGTACGGACACGGCAGCGGCGAGACAAAGTCAACATGCCCCGTGGACCCGCGCTTGATGAAGGAGCCCTTCGGAATCTCGATGACGACCTCGACTTCGGGCGCATCGGTTCCCTCGCACGCAGACAGTGGGATGCGGCTCGCGATGTTCACGGGACCAGACTACGCCAGCAGCAGGCGGGATCCGGGCCGCTTGCGAGGTTGCGGTTGTGGCTTAAAGTGGCCACTGCACACCCGCGCCGGGCTCTGTTCCGTTTCCAGAATTCACGCGGCGGCTGGAGAGCCTGGCCGGGCACGCGGCCCCATCGCTTGTCTACTTGCTCGCCGCAGCGTCGAGCGATTCGAGCGAGTCGAGCAGCGCACTCAATCGCTCGAGCTGCTCCTTCGCTGCGCGCACCTGCGCCAGCGCTTCTGCATGCCGGGCCCGGTTCTTGGCGGAGGCGCTCAGCGCGTCCGGGCTGCCGACTTCTGTCAGCGTGCGCAGCGCTTCGCGAAGGCGCGACTCCGTTTCCTCCGCCTGCTTCTTGATCCCGGAAAAATCCATCGGCAGGGCCGCCACGCTTCTGTCGCTGCGCTGACCTGCCTCATGAAACGCCCGAATCGTGCGCTCGCAGAAGTCTGGAAACGCGTTCAAGTGCTCGACATAGCCCTGCCGCGTCTTGTCGCCAGCTTGCACATTCTCGAACGCGAGCGTACCGAACGCGCCGAAGGTGTTCGTGTCCTTGAGCACGCCGACCCAGAGCGCCGAGTACTTGTTCAGCCGTGCCTTGAACCACTTGATGTGATCATTCAGCGACTCGGCCCGCGTTCCGCGCAGCATCAGCCTTCTTGCCACGGTCGCTCGCGCGCCGGTCGCGGCCTCCGCCAGCCCCAGCGGGGCGCTGGGAGACGACACCAGGGCGATGAAGGCAAAGAAGCCGGCCAGGTAGACGACCTCGTGAGGATCGATCTGGCTCTCTTGCCAGCCGGGAAGTGAGGCGAAGTGGGAAGTGATGGAGAGGCACGCCAGGTCCATTTCCTCGCCAAACCCACCGCGAACGTAGCCTCGTGGCTCGATGACGGGGTGATTCATGTGCGGCGAAGGTAGGTTCCAAACGGGCCGCGCGGTATCCCGTCACCGGGGGGCGTAGCGGCCATGCAACGTTCATGGACCGAAGTGTTCACGCAGTGCCGGAAGGCGCATCCGTCTTGCGCAACGAGAGGTCGATCTCCAAAAGGCAAACGCCGGCGCCGCGCCGTTGCCAGTCGTTGCCCGCACAGCGCATCGGCTACACGACCCGTAACGGTATCTGGCGCTGTTCCTGGTTTGCGGGAAACGTGATGACGTGATCGGCGTCGAGCCGGATGCCGATCTTCTCGCCGACCGCGTGGTCGTGATGGCTCGGCACCAGCGCGAGCACCTCGCGTCCGCTGTCGAGCCGCAGCGTGTAGATGAAGTCGCCGCCGCGGAAAGTCTTGCGCACCACCTCGGCCTTGAGCGCGCTCGCGTCGTCGTGCACGACGTCGTCCGGGCGCAGCAGGACCTCGACGTGGCAGCCCTTGCCGCAGGTGTCGCATCCCTGCTGGCACGGCAGCGGCACGTCGCCCTTGAGCGCGCCGAGCTCGATCTCGACGTTCATCGGGTTCAGTACCCTGGCGGGCAGGAACACGCCTTCGCCGATGAAGTCCGCCACATAGCGCGTCGCCGGCCGGTGGTACAGCTCGTAGGGCCGATCCCATTGCTCGAGGCGACCGGCGTTCATCACGCCGACGCGGTCCGCGATCGCGAAGGCTTCCTGCTGGTCGTGGGTCACGAGGATCGCGGTCGTGCCGCTGGCCTTCAGGATCTGGCGCACCTCGGTGCCGAGGCGCACGCGCAGTTCGACGTCGAGGCTCGAGAACGGCTCGTCCATCAACAGCAGGGCCGGGCGCGGGGCGAGAGCGCGCGCGAGGGCGACGCGCTGCTGCTGGCCGCCCGACAATTCGTGCGGATAGCGCGCCGCTTCGCGCGTGAGCCCCACGAGGTCGAGCATCTCGCCGACGCGCGCGCGGCGCTCGACCGTTCCGAGATGGCGCAGTCCGAAGCCGACGTTGTCGTCCACGCGCAGGTGAGGGAACAGCGCGTAGTCCTGGAACACCAGCCCGACGCCGCGCTTCTCGGGCGCCGCGGTGAAGTTGGGACCGGAGACGACGAGGCCGCCGATTTCGATCGTGCCGGCGGCGACCGGGATGAAGCCCGCAATGGCGCGCAGCAGCGTCGTCTTGCCGCAGCCGGAGCTTCCGACCACGCAGCCGATGTCGCCCTTGCCGAGCGCGAGCGTGAGCCCGTCGACGACAGTCGGGCCGGCGCCACCGTAGCGGATGCGCAGCCCTTCGATCAGCAGTTGCGGTCGCTCTTCATCCATGCGGGGATTGTAAGTCAAATGCATATAATTCTCATTTGCATCTAAAATCCACATAGGCAACGCGGAATCGCGTGGAAGAGCGGTCATCGCCTCCAACTTCCTGATCTCGAAGATGTTCCCCGGTTCCCGCGCCGACTCTGGAGGCGAGCGGCTGGGTCTTGCCGTCGGGCTCGCGCTCGTCTGCGGCGCGCTGGTCGCACTCCCGGTGCTTGGCGTGTTCGCCAGTTTCTGGAATCTCGGGGAGGCGGCGGAGACGCTGAAGCACCTCGCAGCGACCGTCATTCCAAATGCGCTGTTCGAGACCGCGGTCCTTGCGGTCGGCGTCGGCATCGGCGTGGCCACGCTCGGCGCCTCCACTGCGTGGATGGTGGCGAGCTGCGACTTTCCCGGTCGCAAGGCATTCGAATGGGCGTTGCTGCTGCCGCTGGCAATGCCAGCGTACATCGTCGCCTATGCGTACACCGACTATCTCCAGTACGCGGGGCCGTTGCAGTCGGCGCTGCGCGAGGGCTTCGGGTGGGAGCGGGGCGACTACTGGTTTCCGGAGATCCGTTCGCTGCTGGGCGCGGTCTTCGTGTTCACGGTGGTGCTCTATCCCTACGTCTACCTTCTCGCCCGCACCGCGTTCCTGGCGCGCACCGCGGCGATGATCGATGCCGCGCGCAGCCTCGGCCTCACGCCGTGGCAGACGTGGTGGCGGGTCAACCTGCCGCTGGCGCGGCCGGCGATCGCCGCCGGCGTGCTGCTCGCGCTGATGGAGACGATCGCCGACTACGGCGCATCGGCGTACTTCGGCCTTCAGACCTTCACCACGTCGATCTACCGCGCCTGGTTCTCGCTCGGTGACCGCACCGCCGCGAGCCAGCTCGCCGCGATGCTGCTCGTGCTCGTGCTCGTGCTGTTCTACGTCGAGCACCGCGCGCGCGGACGCGCCCGCTTCTTCACGCCGACTGCAAGCCAGCGGCCGGCGCCGCGCTCGCCGCTGCACGGCCGTGGCGCCGCGGGCGCCTTCGCGCTGTGCGCAGCGAGCGTCGCGCTCGGCTTCGCGATTCCGCTGGTGCTGCTCGTGCGCCTGCTGCTGCCCGCGTGGACCACGCTCGACTGGTCGCGCTACGGCATCTGGGTGATGAACACGCTCTCCATCGGCGCGGCGGCCGCGCTGATCGTGCTCGCGGCCGTGCTCGCGCTCGCCTACACGGCGCGCGCCGTGACGCGCGGGAAGCCGGCGCTGCTCGTGCGCGCGGCCGTGAAGCTGATGAGCCTCGGCTACGCGGTCCCCGGCGCCGTCATCGCGGTCGGCATCCTCATCCCGCTCGCCCTGTTCGACAACCGGCTGAACGAAGCCATGAAGGCGCTGATCGGCGTCGGCCCGGGCCTGCTGCTGACCGGCAGCGTGTTCGCGCTGCTGTACGGATACCTGGTCCGCTACTTCGCGGTCGGGTACCAGTCGATCGAGGCCGGGCTCGCGCGCATCACGCCGGCGATGGACGCGAGCGCGCGCAGCCTCGGCAGCACCCCGCTCGATACGTTCGTCCGCGTGCACCTGCCGATCCTCCGGCCTTCGGTGCTCGCCGCCGCGCTGCTGGTCTTCGTCGACGTGATGAAGGAACTGCCTGCGACGCTGGTGCTGCGTCCGTTCAACTTCGACACGCTGGCCGTGATCGCGTACCAGATGGCGAGCGACGAACGCCTCGGCGAAGCGGCGCTGCCGGCGCTGACGATCGTGGCCGCCGGCGTGCTGCCCGTGGCGCTGCTGTCGCGCGCCATCTCGCGGGCTGCCGGCCCGGGCCACGCGTAGACTTCCGGCTCTCGCGGGCCCGGCCCGCGCCACAGCAGACGGTCCTTCCATGGGTTATGTGTTCGCAGCGCCGCCGCAAGCCGTGGTTCCGGTCGACGGTTCCAGCGACCTGCTGCCGGTGCATCGCATCTACTGCGTCGGGCGCAACTATGCCGAGCACCAGAAGGAGATGGGTTTCTCCGGGCGCGAAGCGCCGTTCTTCTTCATGAAGCCCGCGGACGCCGTGCTGCCGGTGCCGTTCGGCAACGTCGGCGAGATGCCTTATCCGGGCGAAACGACGAACCTGCACCACGAGATCGAACTGGTGGTGGCCATCGGCAAGGGCGGCCGCAACATCGCGGCGGCCGATGCCGCGAAGCACATCTACGGCTATGCGGTCGGCCTCGACATGACGCGTCGCGACCTGCAGTTCGCGCTGCGCGACAAGGGCCGGCCGTGGGATGTCGCCAAGGGGTTCGACTGGTCGGCTCCGATTTCGCCCGTGAAGCCGATCGGCATGACCGGCGAGATCACGGCCGCGCAGATCTTCCTGAACGTCAACGGGCAGCGGCGCCAGGCAAGCGACGTCTCGAACCTCATCTGGAGTGTCAGCGAGACCATCGAGCACCTGTCGACGTTCTACGAGCTCAGGCCAGGCGACCTCGTCTTCACCGGGACGCCGGAGGGCGTCGGCGCGGTGGTGAAGGGCGACGAGCTCGAAGGCGGCGTGGCCGGCATCGGCACGCTGAAGGTCCGCATCGTCTGATCCGCGCCATGCTTCGATCGTTGCTCCCACGCTCGCTCGTGCTCCTTGTGCTCGTGCTGTCCGGCAGCGCGTTCGCGCAGTCGCCGATCACGCTCAAGGTCCATCACTTCCTGCCTCCCGGCTCCACCACGCACGCGAAGATGCTCGTGCCGTGGTGCGAGCGGATCGAGAAGGAGTCGGCGGGACGCCTGAAGTGCCAGCTCTATCCATCGATGCAGCTCGGCGGCACCGCCCCGCAGCTCTTCGACCAGGCGCGCGACGGCATCGCCGACATCGTCTGGACCTTGCCCGGCTACACGGCGGGACGCTTCCCGAAGATGGAAGTGTTCGAGCTCCCGTTCATGATCGGAGATGCCGAGGCGGCGTCGAAGGCGGCCTGGGAGTTCTACGAGAAACACGCCCGCGACGAGTTCCGCGAGGTCAAGCCGCTCGCCGTCCACGTCCACGATGCCGGCTACCTGCACACGCGCGAAAAGCAGGTCCGCACGCTGGCGGACTTCCGCGGCCTCAAACTGCGCGCGCCGACACGCCAGACCAATCGCCTGCTGGCCGCGCTCGGCGCCACGCCGGTGTCGATGCCGGTGACCGGGCTCGCGGATGCGATGTCGAAGGGCGTGATCGACGGCGCCGTCATTCCGTGGGAGGTCGTCCCGGCGGTCAAGGTGCAGGAGATCGCGCGCTTCCACACCGAGACCGACCCCAACATGCCCGCGATGTACACCGCGGTCTTCCTGTTCGCGATGAACCGCAAGACCTACGACGGCCTGCCGCCGGACCTGCGCGCCGTCATCGACCGCCACTCCGGACTCGGGCTGTCGGGCCAGGCCGGCCGGCTGTGGGAAGAACAGAAGGCGCCGGCGCGCAAGCTCGCGCTCGATCGCGGCAACACGGTGTATGTGGTTCCCGCCGCCGAGCTCGCGCAGTGGCAGACGGCCGCACAGCCCGTGCTCGCCGACTGGGTCCGCGACATGGGCAAGCGCGGCATCGACGGCGATGGGCTGCTGGCCGATGCGCGCGCGCTGATCGTGCGGCACTCGAAGGCCGCGGCGCCGGCGGCGACGCCCGCAGTCGCGCCGCGCAAGTAGTCCTCATGCGCCGGCTGCTCGATGCGCTGGCGACGACGCTCGCGCTGACCGGCGGCGCGCTGCTGGTCGCGGTTTCGGTGACGACCGTCGTTTCGGTGACCGGCCGCTGGCTCGCGGGCCGGCCGATCACCGGCGACATCGAACTGGTGCAGCTCGCTGTCGCCGTCGCGATCGCGTTGTTCCTGCCGTACTGCCAGCTGCATCGCAGCCACCTGATCGTCGACTTCTTCACGGCGCGTTCCTCCGGTCCCGTGCAGCGCCGGCTCGACGCCGCCGGGTCGATGGTCGCGGGCGTCGTGTTCTTCGTGCTCGCATGGCGCGCGGGCGTGGCGGTGAGCGACATGCGCAATGCGTCCGAGACCACGATGGTGCTCGGCATTCCGCTCTGGATTCCCTATGTGGCGATGGTGCCCGGGCTGGCGCTGGCGGGGCTCGCGGGCGTCCTGCAGCCGTTTCACGCGCGCTCGCCGGCGAAGGGGGCAGCCCAGTGAACCTCGGAGTCGCGGCGGGGCTCTTCGCCGCCATGCTGGCGCTGATGGCGCTGCGTGTTCCGATCTGGGCCGCCATGTTCGTGCCTGGCGTGCTGGGGTATGCGTGGCTCTCCGGTCCCGATCCGCTGCTCGCGTTCCTGAAGGGACTCGCGTTCGCGCGCTTCTCGATCTACGACCTGTCGGTCGTTCCGCTGTTCCTGCTGATGGGCCAACTGGCCACGCAGGGCGGATTGTCGGCGGGCCTGTTCCGCGCGGCGGCGGCCTTCGTCGGTCACTGGCGCGGCGGGCTCGCGCAGGCAAGCGTGCTGGCGAGCGCGGCCTTCGGCTCGGTGTGCGGGTCGTCGGTCGCGACGGCGGCGACGATCGCGCAGGTGGCGCTGCCCGAGATGCGGCGCTATCGCTACGACGGCGGATTCGCCACCGCGACGCTGGCGGCGGGCGGCACGCTCGGCATCCTGATTCCGCCGTCGGTCGTGCTCGTGCTGTACGCGATCCTCACCGAGCAGAACATCGCCAGGCTGTTTGCCGCGGCGCTGCTGCCCGGCATCCTCGCGGCATTTCTGTATTGCGTCGCGATCGCGCTGTTCATGCGTGTGCGCCCGCAGCTGGGGCCGCCGGACGCGAGGATGCCGATGCGCCGGCGACTCGACGTGCTGGCCGGCGTGGTGCCGGTGACAGTGATCTTCATCATCGTCCTTGGTGGAATCTACGGTGGGGTGTTCACCGCGACCGAGGCGGCGGCGATCGGCGTGCTGCTGACGGCGGTCGCGGGCTTCGCCGCGCGCCAGCTCACGCCCCGGCGACTGGGGCAGGCGCTGCTTGCCACCGCGCAGACCACCGGCGCGATCTTCATGATCTTCATCGGCGCCGACATGCTGAACGCGGCCCTTGCACTGACGCAGATGCCGGCGCAGGTGGCGGACCTGATCGCGCATGTCGACCTCTCGCCGCTCGCGGTGCTGGTCGCGGTGCTGCTCTTCTACATCGTGCTCGGCGGAGTGATGGACGAAATGTCGATGCTGCTGCTGACGCTGCCGGTCGTCTTTCCGGCGGTGATGCAGCTGCCGCTCTTCGGGCTCGGACTCGAGGACAAGGCGCTGTGGTTCGGCGTGCTGCTGCTCACCGTGGTCAACATCGGGCTGATCGCGCCACCGGTGGGACTGAACGTCTACGTGGTCGGCATGCAGGCGCGCGACGTGCCGGTCGCCCGGACCTACCGCTACGTGTTCGTGTTCCTCGCGGCCGACGCGCTGCGCCTCGCGCTGCTCGTCGCGCTTCCCGTACTCTCGCTCTGGCTCGTCCAGTTCGTCCGCTGACATGAAGCTCTACAACTACTTCCGAAGCTCCGCCTCGTTCCGGGTGCGCATCGCGCTGAACTTCAAGGGACTGCCGTACGAGTACGCAGTGGTGCACCTGACGAAGGGAGGCGGACAGCAGTTCGCCCCCGAGTTTCGCGCCATCAACCCGGATGCGCTGATCCCGGTGCTCGACGACGCGGGGCAGCGGCTGACGCAGTCGCTCGCGATCATCGAGTACCTGGAAGAGACCCACCCGGAGCCGCCGCTGCTGCCGACGGCGCCGCTCGAACGTGCGTACGTACGCGCCATCGCGCTCGGCATCGCCTGCGAGATCCACCCGTTGAACAACCTGCGGGTGTTGCGTTATCTGGTGCGCGACCTGAAGGCGACCGACGAGCAGAAGAACGCCTGGTACCGGCACTGGGTGGAACAGGGACTCGCGTCGATCGAGGCCAGGCTCGTGGCGGAGGGAAAGTGCGGGCGTTACGCGCTCGGCGACCGGGTGACGCTCGCCGACGTGGTCATCGTCCCGCAGATTTTCAACGCGAAGCGGTTCGACTGCCGGCTCGACCACGTGCCGACCGTCATGCGCATCTTCGACCACTGCATGGAGCTGCCGGCGTTCGTCGACGCGCAGCCGGCGTGCCAGCCTGACGCCGAGTGACGCTCAGGATCGCCCGGCTTCGCGCCTGAGCGCCTCGGCCAGTTCCACGACCGCCGTCGCGTAGAAGTAGCTGCGGTTGTATTGCAGGATCGCCGCGAAGTTCACGGTACCGACCCGGAACTGACGGCGGGCGTCGCCGCCGGCGTCGACGTAGGGCAGGTCGATGACGAGGATCGGCGTGTCGAGCGGCAGCGGAAGGTCCGCCACCACGCCCGCGTTGAGGGCGTCGGACCAGGTCACGGCCGCGTCGATGCCGCGGCCGAGCGAGTCGACGATCGCCTCGTCCGCCTCGGCCTCGAACAGGATCGGCAACTCGCGCTGCCAGCCGTGCCGGACCAGGAAGCTGGCGACCGAGCCGATCGCGTCGGTCGCGCTGCCCGCGAGGTCGATCCGCCCGTCGCCGTCGAAGTCGACGGCAAAGCGGCGGATCGAGCCCGGCATGAACTGCGGCAGGCCGATCGCGCCGGCGAACGATCCCTTCAACCGCAGCGGATCCGTGTCCTGCTCGCGCGCGAGCAGCAGCAGCTCGACGAGTTCCTTGCGGTAATAGTCCGAGCGGCGAAGATAGTCGAACGACAGCGTCGCCAGCACGTCGATCGTTCGGAAGTTCCCGGTGATGCGACCCCAGTACGTCTCGACGCCGATGATCGCGACGATGATCTCGGGTGGTACCCCGAAGCGTTCCGTCGCGCGCTCGAGCGCTGCCGAGTTGCCGCGCCAGAAGTCGACGCCTGCCTGCACGCGCTTGTCCTCGAGGTAGCGCGATCGGTACTCGAGCCAGTTGCGCTGTCCGAAGGGAATCGGCGGCTGCATCAGGCGCTCGACGGTCGGCGAGTAGCGCGCCGCGTTCAGCCAGCGTTCGACGCGCTCCCGGTCGAAGCCATGCTGCGCGACGACCTCGTCGATGAACTGCCGCACCTCGGCACGTGAGGCGTACGGCGGCCGCGCGGTAGAGCGCGCCGCCGCGGGAGCGACGAGCGCGGAGACCAGCGCAGCCATGAAACTGCGTCGCTTCACGTCGGAGATTCTCATTCGGGATTCTGGGCGGGTTCGAAGGCGCGGACCGCGCTCCGCAGTGCGCGGATGTCGGCCGCCGCGATGCCTTCGGAGCTGCGCGAATATCGCATGCTTTCGTAACGGGCCAGCAGTTGCCCGGCCTGCCGCGCGGCGTCGCGCGGCAGGGCGCGCTCGCTGCGCTCGCGCAGGTCGCGCGGCCCGCAGTGGTCACCGGCATCGACCCCGGCGCGTTGCAGCTTCTCCCTGAGCTGTCGGTAGGCGTCACCCAGTGGGTCGCGCACCGCCCGCGAACGCATCGACACAGCTGCCATGCCGGCGACGAGGAGGCCGACGAGCACCGCCAGCACGGTGGCGACGCTCTCCCAGCGCGGCGCCAGTCCCAGCACTTCCACCAGTGCGCGCTGGTGCTCCTGCGAGTAGGACAGCACCCACTGTTGCCAGCTGTTCTGCACGGCTTCCCAGTTGAAGCGCCACGCGCGCAGCCAGTCGGCGTTCCCGAACACGGGGTTGCGAGCGAGTTCGGCGGTGCGCGCGGCTTCGACGGCTGGGTCGACCCGCGCCGGGGCCACCACCGCGGTGGGATCGACGCGCGACCAGCCGCGTCCCGTCAGCCACACTTCGGACCACGCGTGGGCATCCGATTGCCGCACGGTCACGAAGCCGTCGACGGGATTCAGTTCCCCGCCCTGGTATCCGGTGACGACACGCGCCGGCACGCCGAGGGCTCGCATCATCACCACGAACGCCGACGAGTAGTGCTCGCAGTAGCCACGCTTCGTGTCGAACAGGAATTCGTCGACGGAGTGGCGTCCGAGTCGCGGCGGCGACAACGTGTATTCGAAGCCGCCTTTGCGGAAGTGATCGAGAACGGCGCGCACGAGCGGGGCGTCGCGGTCCGTGGCGCCTGGGGGGACGCGC
>CAYGXL010000084.1:0-10637 GCA_964353935.1 uncultured Burkholderiaceae bacterium
CCATGATCATGAACGTCGCCGTGCCCTTGCCGAAGCACTCGCCGATGTTCGGGCAGGTCGCTTCCTCGCACACCGTGTGCAGCTTGTGCTCGCGCAGGATCGACTTGATCTCGTAGAAGCGCGTGGCCGGGGACCCCGCCTTCACGCGGATCCACTCGGGCTTCTTCAGCGCCTGGCCCGCCGGGACGGGCTTGATGTCGAACTTCCTGAAGACCTTGCCGGTCTTCGCCTCGCCCTTCAGCTTGGGCGACGGCGCATCGGATCCCGGCGGTGGGACGGGTGTGCTGCTCATCGGAGGATGGTCGCGACGGGACGGGGCCGCGCGCCGCGCTGGGGGAACGGGCCGATCTTAACGGACGCCCGGCAGCAGGCCGGGAAGCAGGGCGCCGATCGTGAAGCACGCGCCGAAGACGAGTTCGAGCTTGAACGTCCGGAACAGCATCTCGTTGTAGGGCAGGCCGGGCGGCGTGCGGGGCAGGTCGCGCGCGAGCCCGAGCGCCGCGGGCAGTGTGACCAGCACGGCCAGCAGGCCGACCAGGCGAGGGTCGGTGAGCGCGAGCGCGACCGTGAGCACGTAAGGCAGCAGCAGCGCGGCCTGGAACGCCCGCTCGGCCGCCGCCTTGCCGAGCGCGACCACCAGCGTGCGGCGGCCGACCTCGGCGTCGTGGACGCAGTCGCGGATGTTGTTCACGGCGAGCGCCGCGGCCGCGATCGAGCCGATGGCGCACCCGGCCAGCCACGCGCTCGGCGACAGCGTGCCGGTCTGGATGTAGTAGCTGCCGACCGCTGCGATCAGCCCGAAGAACACGAAGACGGTCAGCTCGCCGAACGGCGTGTAGGCGATCGGGCGGGGTCCGCCCATGTACGCCCATGCGGCGACGATCGACGCCACTCCCATCAGCAGCACCGGCCAGCCGCCGTGCAAGACGATCGGCAGGCCGACCAGCATCGTGGCGATCACGACGGCGACCAGCGCCCGATGCACGGCGGCGATCGTGAGCCAGCCGCGTGCCGTGGCGCGCGGCAGGCCGATCCGGCTGGCCGTCTCGGCGCCGCGCTTGGTGTAGCCGACGTCGTTCTGGAGGTTGGTCAGGATCTGCAGCAGGATCGAGGCCACGAGGGCGAGGAACGCGATCAGCGGATTCACCTGGCCGGTCTCGGCGACCGCGAGCGAAGTCCCGACGAAGACCGGAACCACGGCGATCCACAGTGTCTTCGGCCGCAAGGCGACCAGCCAGGCACTCCAGGAGCCGGGCTCGATCGCGATCTGGGAGTCGAGGGTGCTGTTCACGAAAGGTGGGTCCGGAGGCGCTCGGCAAGTCCGCAGGCAGCGTCGTTCCACTCGACGTGGATGTCAAGTGTCGCCAGGTCGACGGCCGGCAGGTTTGCGTAGCCACAAGGGTTGATCAGCGAGAACGGCGCGAGGTCCATCCCCACGTTGAGTGCCACGCCGTGGTAGCAGCGACCGCTGGTGACCTTGATGCCGAGCGCGGCGATCTTCGCAAGCCCCGAGAACTCGCCGGCCGCGCGGCTCGCTGCGTACGGGACATAGACGCCCGGCGCGCCCTTCACGCGACGCGCGTCGACGCCGAACCCTTCGAGTGTCTGGATCGCGGCCTGCTCGATCCGGAACACCAGTTCCTTGACGAAGATGCCGAGGCGCCGCAGGTCGAGCAGCGGATAGGCGACGACCTGGCCCGGGCCGTGATACGTGATCTGGCCGCCGCGATCGGTGGTGATCACCGGGATGTCGGTCGGCGCGAGCAGGTGCTCCGGCCGACCCGCCTGGCCGAGCGTGAACACGGGCGGATGCTCGACCAGCCAGAGTTCGTCTTCGGTGCCGGGCGTCCGTTGCTGCGTGAACGCGCGCATCTCGTCCCAGGTCGGGACGTACTCCGCGCGGCCCAGCAGGCGGACGATCATCGCCGTTACAGCACGATCTTGACGAGCGGATGGCTCGTCAGCGCGCGGTAGAGGTCGTCGAGTTGCTCGCGCGATGTGGCGTTGATCGTTGCGGTGACCGACAGGTAGTTGCCATCCTTCGAGGTCCGCATCTCGAGCGTGGACGCATCGAAGTCGGGAGCGTGGGCGCGCACGACCTCGACGATCCCCTGCGCAAACCCCTCGACGCGCCGCCCCATGATCTTGATGGGGAACTCGGTCGGGAACTGCAGTCCCGGCGGTGGTGGCGGCGCGTCGTCCGTCATGCCGCGAGCGTGCGGCCACCGCGCTCCGCCTTCCATGCCAGCGCGTCTTCGCGCTTCGCCTGCTGCATCCACGCCTGCACCTGCCTGTAGACAGGGCCCGGCCGGCCGCTTCCGACCGGCGCTCCGTCGAGGCGGGTGATCGCAAGGACCTCGCGGCCCGAGGAGCTCAGCCACACTTCGTCGGCGGAGCGCAGCTCGGCTTCCGCCACCGGCCTGCGCTCCGTCACGAGTCCGTGCGCGCGGGCGATGTCGAACACCGCGTCGTAGGTGATGCCGGGCAGGATCTGCACCGTCTTGAGCGGCGCGATCACGACGCCGTCCTTCACGAGCATGGTGTTCGTGCTCGATCCTTCCGTCAGGAAACCGTCGCGCAGCATCACGGTCTCCGACGCGCCGTGGTCCATGGCGTACTGCTTCATCAGCACGTTGCCGAGCAGCGAGATGCTCTTGATGTCGCAGTGCAGCCAGCGCTCGTCGGCGTGCGTCACCGCCGATACGCCGTTCTCGATCTGCTCGGCCGGAATCTGCGGCCACGGCGTGCTGTTCATGAACACCGTCGGCGTCACGCCCGTCGGGAACGGGTGGTCGCGCTTGGCCACGCCGCGCGTCACCTGCACGTAGATCAGCTGGCGCGGCCACGGATGGCGCTCGATCAGTTCGGCGGTCAGGTCGAGCCAGCGCTCGAGCGAACCCGGATTCGAGATGCGCACCGCGTCGAGGCTGCGCTGGAGCCGCGCGTAGTGCGGCCGCGCATGGAAGGGCGCGCGGATCCCGTCGACCGTGTCGACCGGGATCACTTCGTAGACGCCGTCACCGAAGATGAAGCCGCGGTCCAGCACCGAGATGCTCGCGTCGGCGAGTGGCATCCACTTGCCGTTCAGGTAACACGTTCCCTCGTGCCATTCCATCAGTTGCGCCTCCTCCACCACAATCGCACGGCATCGTACGCGCGCCCGAAGAGGCCCGCCTCGCCGACGCTTTCGAGGGTCACCACCGGCACCGTGGCGACGCTGACGCCGACCGCGGTGATCTTCAGCCGTCCCACGACCTCGCCCTTGCTCAACGGCGCCAGGAGCGGATCGTTCCGTTCGAGCGTCGACTGGAGTCCGGCCCTGCCCAGCGCGCGGAGGGTGTCGGCGGGAACCGTCACGTAGACGTCCCGCTCGATGCCGATCGGAACTTCGCCGGCATCTCCCTTCCAGACCTCGACGCGCGCGAGCACGTCGCCCTGCCTGTAGAGCCGAACGGTATCGAACGCGGCATAGCCGAAGTTGAGCAGCCGCAGCGCTTCCTGCGCCCGCACGGAGTCGCTGGCCGCGCCGAGCACGACGGCGATCAGGCGGCGGTTGAAGGCCCGTTCGCCGGTGCCCTGCGGGCGTGCGGCAGTCGCGATCACGGACCAGCCGGCGCCTTCCGTATGGCCTGTTTTAAGGCCATCCACGCTGCCGTCGCTCCACAGCAGCCGGTTGCGGTTCGACTGGGTGATGCGGTTGTAGGTGAACTCGCGTTGCGCGAACAGCGGCGCGTACTGCGGGAAGTCCGAGAGCAGACGCTGCGCGAGTCGCGCGAGGTCTTCCGCCGTCGAGTAGTGCTGCGGATCGGGCAGGCCCGTGGCGTTGGCGAAGCGGGTGTTCGTCATGCCGAGCCGGCGGGCCTCGGCGTTCATCCGCTCGACGAAAGCCTCGGAGCCGCCGGCCGTGTGCTCGGCCAGCGCGACCGCGGCATCGTTTCCGGAAACGACGATCAGGCCCCGCAGCAGCCCGTCGACCGTGACCGCCCGGCCCGGCTCGATGTACATGCGCGAGCCGTCGCGTCCCGGAGCCGTCACCGCCGCCGCGCTCACCTGCACTGCGGCGTCGCTCCGGGTTCGTCCTTCCGCGATCGCGGCGAAGACGACATAGGCCGTCATCAGCTTCGTCAGCGAAGCGGGCTCCATGCGCTGGGTGGCGGCGGACGACGTGATCGTAAGGCCGCTCATGGCGTCGACCAGCGTCCAGGCGCGCGCCGCCAGCACCGGACCGGACTGCGCGGATGCGCCGCCGGCGGTCAGCAGCAGCAGGAGGACGAGGGCGAGGAAGGCGCGCGCGAGCGCGTACTGGGGAAGCGGCACGTGACCGAAGGGGAGGCAGGCAGCGCCCGCATTCTATCGCCGCCGGGTGCGCCTTCCCCCTCCCCGGAAGTGAGTGGAAACGACGAGGCGGGCGGTGAGCGCGGAGCGCTACGAGCGACGGGCGGGCGACTCAGGACCCGCGCCGCAGCGCGCGCAGGTAGTCCTGCGCCGCCGCCGCGCCCAGCGCCGCCGTGACGTAGCGCTCGGCGTCGCGCACGCGCTCGCGGAACTCGTCGATGTTCCTGCAGGCCTCGATGCGCATCGCGATGCCGTCGGCCTCGGGCCCCAGGCGATCGTTCAGCTCGCGCACCGCTCGCCGCTTCGCTTCCTCGAGCGTGATCGGGCCGAGGTCGCGTTCTTCCGGCACGGGACGGGCGACGGTCGGCGTCTGCGGCGGCGCCAACTCGCTGATGGCCCGCAGGGCCACGGTCGTCGCGGCGACCGCGCCGACCTTCTCGGCCAGGCCTTCGCTTTCGAGCTGGATCATGATCGCGCCGATTTCGCCGGCCCGCGCGTACACGGCGAGTTCGTCGACGGTCCGCTTGCCGTTCATCATGATCAGAACGCGACGCGCGACCATCGAGAGCTGCGCGCCGCGCGCGCCGACTTCGGCCACGCCCTTCGGCGTCTTCACGTAGATCAGAGATCCATCCATCGCGTTGGGCGCTGCGCGCGCCCATGTCCCCGTTTTCGATCGGCCCGCGCGAATGCGGGCAGTCGACTGTTTTTACGGAGTTTGTTGGGTCGCGTCAAACGCCAACATCCCCAGAATGTGCGCGCTTATCAGGGTTTTGAGCAGCGGGAGCCGGCGATGGAAGAAGTGGTCCGCGCCCGGAACGACCACGACCGGAAGGTTCTGCGGACGCGCCCACTCGAAGACGTCGGCGAGCGGGATCGTCTCGTCGTTCTCGCCGTGGATCACGAGGGTGTCGTGCCGAACGCCCGGCATCGGCCACTTCCCCGCGGCGCAACCGACGAGCACGAGGTGGCGAGCCGGCTGGTGCCGCGCCGCCAGAGTGCGCGCCGCGTGCGACGCCACGAAGCTGCCGAACGAGAACCCGGCGAGCGCGAGCGGGAGCGCGGGACCGATGCGTCCTGCCACGGCGGGCAGCGTGGGAAGCGCATCGATCAGGTGGACGAAGTCTTCGGTCTCGCCGCGGCCTTCATCGTGCGAACCCTCGCTGCGCCCGACTCCACGGAAGTTCGGACGTACCGCGAGCCACCCTAGCCCGGCGAAGGTGCGTGCCATCGTGGCGGCCACCTTGTTGTCGAGCGTTCCGCCATAGAGCGGATGCGGATGGCCCACGTAGGCGATCCCGCGCGGCGGCGCATCCTCCGGCCAGTCGAGCGCGAACTCGATGCGCCCCGCCTTGCCGTCGATCGTGTGCTTCTCGGCGCTCGACAGCATCTAGGGCCGGCTGACGCTCGGCTCGCGCATGAGCAGGCGCTCGACCACTTCGCCCCTGACCAGGTGAGAGTCGATGATCTCGTCGATGTCCTGCTGGTCGACGTAGGTGTACCAGACGCCCTCGGGATAGACGACGACGCACGGCCCCTCGTCGCACCGGTCGAGGCAGCCCGACTTGTTGACGCGGATCCTGCCCTCGCCGTTCAGTCCCATCTGCTTGACGCGCGACTTGGCGTACTGCTGCATCTGCGCCGCGTTGTGGCAGCCGCAGCACGCCGCCCCGTCCTCCCGGATGTTCAGGCAGAAGAAGACGTGACGCTGGTAGTAGCTCATGAGCGAGGCGCAACCGCCCTGTCGGCCGGAAAGCACGGATTATAGGGAGCCGGACGCCCGAATCAGCGCAGGGAGCGTGCGGTGGCCGCGTGCGTCAGCAGCGCGAGACCGAGTGCGTACGGCCACAGGGTCGACAGCCAGCTCGCGAGTTCGTTGAAATTCAGGAATACGCCCTGCCGCCACTCCTGCACGTTGACGAGGAAGTAAGGATTCACCGGCACGATGTTGACCGCGACCAGCGCGGCGCCGAGAGCGACCAGCGCGAAGCGTGGCCGCCAGTGCGCCGGCCCCGCGCTCGACGCCAGCAGCGCAAGCATGCCGATCGCGAGCCCGCCGTAGGCGCCGGGCGTGAGCCAGGCGACGGCGCGCTCCGGCCCGTACAGCGTGCCGTGTGCCAGCGCCTTCGCCGCGAGCGCGGCGAGCAGCAACGCGACCAGCAGCGCGACGCGCGGAGCGGCGCTTCGCATCGCCGACGCGAAGGCAAGGCCGACGGCGAGCAGTGCCGCGGACACGACGAACGCTTCGGCGAGGACGAATTCCGCCGGCCCGAAGCCGGCCGGGTCGAGCGACGGCCACGTGCCGCCGAGCGCGGAGACCGCCTCGCCCAGCGCTTCCCGCAGGTCGCCCGACCCGAACAGCATCGGCTCCGGCGCAATCTGCGCGAGCGGCCACAGCAAAACGAGCAGGAGCAGCACCGACGGGCGCCGCTCGAACCAGCGCAACCTGAGGTCGGCGAGCCGGCCGCGGTCGATCAGGCTCGACGCGAACGGCGCGGCGAGCAGGCCGCCTGCGAGGGCGCCGAGGCTGTTCGTCGCGAGGTCGATGTTCGACGGGACGCGGCTGGGAAGATAGGTCTGCAGGGCCTCGATCGTCCCGGAGATCAGGGCGCCCGCGACGAGCGCCATCAGCACGGCCACGACGCCACGAACGCGCGGGTGCAGCGCAAGCACGACGAGCGCTCCGAGCGGCACGTAGCCGAGGACGTTGACCATCAGGTCGAAGGTAGTCAGGTGCCGCGGCACCGGCGCCGTGAGGTACGCGAGCGGGGCAACGCCGAGATCGCGCCAGCCGCGCCACGGCGCGAGTCCCGAATACAGAAGCAGCAGCGTGTAGACGGCGCAGGCGCCCCGGGCCAGCGGGGAACTGCGCGTGTGCCAGGGCTTGCCGACAATGGGTGACGCGGACATGCCCGATTGTCGGGCCCGCCTCGACGCATTGACAAGCCGCATTGAGCAGCGAACGGTCGACCCGACCCGGGTGCTAAATTCCAGCGAACTTTCCGCTACCGGGCTTCATGGACTCCGCCGCGATTGCGTCGTCTGACACCGCCTTCGATCCACCGCCCCTGTCGAAGCTTGCGATCGAAGGCTGGATCGGCGACTCGGGATGGACGGGCAAGTGCGCGGTCGAGGTCGTCGATGAGACGTCGTCGACCAGTGCAGACCTGATGGCGCGCGCCCGCGGCGTCCAGTTCGCGCAGCCGGTCCTGCGCGCGACGGACTTCCAGTACGAAGGCCGCGGCCGGCAGGGCCGGCCCTGGTTTGCCTTGCCGCGGCACGCGCTGCTGTTCTCGATGGGCATGCCGCTGGCCGAACTGCCAGCCTCGCTCCCCGCGATCACGCTCGCGTGCGGGGTCGCGCTGGCCGAATGCCTGCAGCCGCGCGGAATCGACGTCCAGCTGAAGTGGCCCAACGACCTGCGCGTGGGCGGACGAAAGCTGGGCGGAATCCTGAGCGAGCTCGCCGCGGACGACAAGGCGCAGTTCACGCTCGTGGTCGGCATCGGCATCAACCTGCACCTCGAACCGAGCACCCGGAACATGATCGACCAACCGGCCCTCGGCCTGGATGAACTGCTGCCACCGGCCATCGTCGCTGCCGAACGCGAGGCATGGATCGGGCGTCTCGCCGCGGCGACGCTGCAGACGCTCGACGTGTTCACGCGCCAGGGGTTCGCGGCGTTCCGGCCGCGCTTCAATGCGCTGATGGAAGGCCGCGGGCGCATCGTCGACGTCGTGGACAACGGTGCGGTGGTCGCAAGCGGGCGCCTCGCCGACGTCGACGGCCACGGCCGCCTGTTGATAGAGGTCGGCGGTGGTCCGCCGCGCACGGTCAGCGTCGGGGACGTGGTGTTCCGCGGCTCGGCGCCGTGACGCTCCTGATCGACGTCGGCAACTCCGCCGTCAAGTGGACGACCCTGGCGGCCGACGGCAGCCTGTCCGTCGGCGGCCGTGCCCTGCACCGCGGCGGGCTGGATGTGGCTGCCACCCTGGCGGACGCGTGGAAGGCCGTTCCGGGCCCGCGCCGCGCGGTCGGCTGCTCGGTCGCGAGCGCCGCCGTGGTGGCGGCGGTCGAGCGTGCCGCGCGGGCGGTGGGCCTGGCGGAGGTCGAGTGGATGCGGTCGCAGGCTTCGTTCAGCGGAGAGGCGACGCTGGTCAACGGCTATCTCGATCCGCAGCAACTCGGCGCGGATCGCTGGCACGCGCTGCTCGGCGCCTGTGCGCGGCTGCCGGCCAAGTCGCTGGTCGTCGTCAACGCGGGGACAGCCACGACGGTGGACTGCGTCCGCGCGGGCGAAGACGGTTCGCGTTTCGTCGGCGGCTGCATCGCACCGGGCGTTCGTCTGATGCTCGAGAGCCTCGCGCGCAGTACCGCCGGCCTGCCGCTGGCGACCGGGGCGCCCGTCGACTTTCCCGACACGACCGACAAGGCGATCGTTACCGGCGTGCTCGACGCGCAAGCGGGACTGGTCGAGCGCGTGTGGCGCCGGTTCTCCGCCGGCCTCGATCCGGCCCCGCGGCTGCTGCTTGCGGGCGGGCATGCCGAGCTGCTCGCGGCGCGCCTGCCGGGCGAACTGGCGCCGCTCATCGAACATAATCTGGTGCTGCGCGGCCTCGCACTGCGCGCGGCGTTCCGATGAAGCTGGCTTTTCTCCTGCTCGTGCTGGTCAACCTCCTGCTGTTCACGTGGCAGCAGGGCGCGTTCGGCCGCTTCGGCGAGTCCGGACGCGAACCGGAGCGCGTGGCGCGCCAGATCGAACCCGAGCGCTTCCGCGTGCTGACGGAAGCGGACGTGCGGGAGTTGCGCGAGCGAGCGACGCAGGGCGGCGCGCCGCTCGACCTCGATATCGCGCAGGCCTGCGTTGAGTTCGGCGACTTTCCCGCCGCGGACGCGGCGCGGGTCGAGAAGTTGCTGGCCGCGCTGTCGCCCGGCGCGAAGATCGAGTCGCGCCCGGTCGAGGCGCCGGGCTGGTACATGGTCTACCTGCCGCCGCACAAGACCGCGCAGGAAGCCGAGCGTCGCGCGGAAGAACTGCGCAAGCTCGGCGTCAAGGACCTGCTGGTGATGAGCGAGAACGCGCCGCTGAGGTTCGCGATCAGCCTCGGTTCGTTCCGCGACCTCGAGGCGGCGAAGTCGCATCTGGTCGCGCTCGAGAAGCTGGGCGTGAAGGGCGCGCGGATGAGCGACCGCTCCTCGACGGTCGTGCTGAAGCGGTTCCAGTTGCGCGAGCTCGACGCGGCGGCCGCGCGCCAGCTCGCAACGCTGCGCGGCGAGTTCCCGGCGCAGACCCTGCGGCCCTGCACGCCGGGCTGATTCAGGGCCGCCCGACGCGCGCGACTTCCTCGGCAATCCGGCGGCGCAGCCGGTCGAGCTGCGCGCGCCGAAATTCGAGCGCTTGTCCGCTTCCTTCTCGCAGCCTCGAGCCCCAGATCGGCTGCGGGTAGTGACTGTCGTCGGCGAATCGCGGGATCACGTGCCAGTGAAGGTGCGGAACGACGTTGCCGAGGCTCGCGAGATTGACCTTTTCAGGCGCGAGCACAGCGCGCTGCGCGCGCTCCACCGCGAACACGGCCTGCAGCAGGCGCTGCTGTTCCTCGGTGGCGAGGTCGGACATCTCGCGCACGTGGGCGTGCCAGATCACGCGCGCGAAGCCGGGGAAGTCCGGGTCGTCGACGAGCACCACGCGCAGGAACTCGTTCGACAGGACCAGGCGGCCGCCCTCCGCTTCGCACAGTTCGCATCCGGGCTGCTTCATCGCACATCCTTTCGGTAACGGACCTCGACCGACTCCACCCTGAACCCCTGCGACCGGTTGAGCCCGAGTATCGCGTCGTTGACGGCGTCGTTGAAGGTCCGCAATTCTGGCGCTCCGCGCTCCAGCGCCCAGCGGATCGTGTGCAGCTTCAGCCAGCGGGCCAGCCCGCGCCCGCGCCACTCGCGCGCCACGCCGGTCATCGAGTTCAGCAGGAAGCCGGGCCCGTTCATCAGCGCGCCCAGGCCGATCCAGCGGTGCCCGTCGAGCGCGACGAACGTGGCCTGGGGCAGGAAGTCGGGGTCGGCGAGTTCCTGCACCTGGTACTCCTCGAAGGTCGGCACGGCGCCCGTCAGGCCGAAGGGGACGTCGGCCCAGAGCAGCGCGTCCAGGTCGTAGAGCCGGCGCGCCGCATCGGGGACCGCGAGCAGCAGCTGGCGATAGGTCGCGATCCGCACGCCGTGTGGAAAGAAGGCGTCGGTCAGCGCCTCGATGCCGCGCGCGATCTTCGCGGGGTCGATGTCCGCCAGCGCAAGGCGGCTCTCGA
>CAYGXL010000085.1:0-10477 GCA_964353935.1 uncultured Burkholderiaceae bacterium
CCGCGCAGGTGTGGGTCACGGAAGTGGATCCGATCTGCGCCCTGCAGGCGGCGATGGAAGGCTATCGCGTGGTGACGATGGACTACGCCGCCGACAAGGCCGACATCTTCGTCACGGCGACCGGCAACTTCCACGTGATCACGCACGATCACATGAAGAAGATGAAGAACCAGGCGATCGTCTGCAACATCGGCCACTTCGACAACGAGATCGACGTCGCCAGCCTGAAGCAGTGCACGTGGGAGGAGATCAAGCCCCAGGTCGACCACGTCATCTTCCCGGACGGGAAACGCATCATCCTGCTCGCGCAGGGCCGCCTCGTGAACCTGGGATGCGGCACCGGGCACCCGAGCTACGTGATGTCGAGTTCGTTCGCCAACCAGGTGATCGCGCAGATCGAGCTGTTCACCAACACCGAAAACTACCCGGTGGGCGTCTACGTGCTGCCGAAGCACCTCGACGAGAAGGTCGCGCGCCTGCAGCTGAGGACGCTGAATGCCCAGCTGACGGAGCTCACCGACGTGCAGGCACGCTACATCGGCGTGGCGAAGGAAGGGCCGTTCAAGCCCGACCACTACCGCTACTGATCGATTCCTGCAGCGACTGCCGGGGCGCATCGTCCCCGGCAGTCGAGCGCGGCAACAGGAAAAACCATGCGGCGGCAGATGGTGGGTGCGGGCGGCATCGGGGCCCGTGATGCGCACGCTCTAGGCCACCCTCGAGCCGTACCTCGACTGGGCGCCCGCCCACTGACCGACTCACACGGAGGACACATGCGCTTCTTGCTCGTCTGGATCCTGAATGCCATCGCGCTGCTCGCCGTCGCCTACCTGTATCCCGGCGTGCTGCTGGAGGACTGGAAGTCCGCAGCCATCGCGGCCCTGGTGCTCGGCCTTGTCAACACGCTGGTCAAGCCCATCCTCGTGATCCTTACGCTGCCGGTCACGATCCTCACGCTCGGCCTGTTCCTGGTGGTGTTGAACGCGCTCCTCTTCTGGGGGGTCGCGTCGGTCCTGCCGGGCTTTCATGTCACGGGCTTCTGGGCCGCGGTGCTCGGCGCGATCCTCTACAGCGTGATCGGCTGGCTGCTGTCCAATCTCATTCCGGATCGCGCACGTTGAAGATCAAGAACGTCAGCTTCGAATTCTTCCCTCCCAAGACGCCGGAGGGCGCGGAAAAGCTGCGCGTCGTGAGCGCCAGGCTCGGTGAACTGGAGCCCGAGTTCTTCTCGGTGACGTTCGGCGCGGGCGGTTCCACCAAGGAAGGCACGTGGAACACCGTGATGGAGCTGCACGCCGAGGGCCGCCCGGTCGCGCCGCACATCTCTTGCATCGGCACGACCCGCGCCTCGGTGCGGGAATTGCTGGACGGTTACCGCACAGCCGGCATCCGGCGGCTGGTCGCCCTGCGCGGCGACCTGCCTTCCGGCGCCGCGGGCGGCGCGGGCGACTTCCGTTACGCGAACGAACTCGTCGAGTTCATCCGCAACGAAACCGGCGACACATTCCGCATCGAAGTGGCGGCGTATCCGGAGGCGCACCCGCAGTCGCGCAACCCGGCCGACGACCTCGCGCGCTTCGTCCAGAAGGTGAAGGCCGGCGCTGACTCCGCCATCACCCAGTACTTCTACAACCCGGACGCGTACTTCCGCTTCGTCGACGACGCCGGCAGGCTCGGCTGCTCGGTGCCGGTCGTGCCCGGCATCATGCCGATCACGAACTACATGCAGCTGGCGCGCTTCTCCGATGCGTGCGGCGCCGAGATCCCGCGCTGGATCCGCCGCCGGCTCGAAAGCTTCGGGGACGACCGCGAATCGATCCGTGCGTTCGGCCTCGATGTCGTGCAGCAGTTGTGCGAGCACCTGCTCCAGCGCGGCGCCCCGGGCCTGCACTTCTACACGATGAACCTGGCCGAGCCGACAAGCGAGCTGTGCCGCCGGCTCGGCGCGCGCGCGGCCTAGACGCTCCCATCAATACTGCGCGGCGTCGGTGAGCACGACGTCCAGCTGCATGTCGTGCGGCTGCGGATCGATCGAGTCGACGCGCGTGGCGTCGAAAGCGATGCCGACGGAGAGCGGCCAGGGCACGAGCGTCGCGTACGTGCGGTCGTAGTAGCCGCCGCCATATCCCAGCCGGAAGCGGGCATTGTCGAAAGCGACGCAGGGAATCAGCAGGCAGTCCGGCTGCACCACGCGACCGTGCGCCGGGACCGGGATGCCGAACTCGCCGGCCCGCATCGCGCCGTCCGGCTGCCACTGGTGGAACTCGAGGGTCTCGCCGTCGATGCGAGGCAGCGCCGCGATCCGTCGCGGATCGGCGGCAAGCCACTCCGCCAATGTGTGGCGCAGGTCGGGTTCGCCGCGCACCGGCCAGTAGAAACCGACAGCGTGGACCTCTGCGCTGGCCAGCCACCGTGCCACGCGGTCGCGCAGCGCCGCCTCCTTCCCGGCCCGATCGGCCAGGTCGTTTCGCAGCGCAAGCGCACTCTCGCGCTGCAACTTCCGAACGTCGGCGCTATCCAATCAGCACTCCGCCGCGCGACGGGGCAGATTCCGGGGGCTGCCGCGGCAATTCCCGGCTTGCTGCGCTGATCGCATGATCTAATTCGGTCCAATGTTGCCTCGACGATTTGCAGTCTATACGGCCCTCGCGTTCGCGCTGACGACGCCGCTCGCGTGCACCGCGACCGCGGCCCCTCCTGTCCGCCCCGCCGCTTTGGCCGAGCCCGCGATCTCGGCGGAGGACCAGGCGTTCCTCAATGCGCGTGACGCCGCGCGGCTCGCAAACGAGGAACGGCTCGCGCAACTCGCAGCGCGGCTCACGGCGCATCCGCTGTCCTCTTACGTCCAGTACTGGCAGCTCGCACAGCGACTGCGCCCGGATGACCCGGCGGTCGCCAGCGACGTCGAGGCCTTCTTCACGCGCCACGCCGACACCTACGTCGCCGACCGGCTGCGCCTCGACTGGGCGCTCGCGCTCGCCGCGCGCGGCGACTTCACCGGCTTCGACCGCGAGTCGGCGAAGCTCGTCTGGAACACCGACGACGGACAGGTGCGCTGCTACACGGCACTGTCGCGCTACCGCGCCGCCGCCGACCAGCAGGCGGAGGCGTACGCGCGCGAAGCGAGGCAACTGCTTGCGAACACGCGCGACTCGGCCGGCGAAGGCTGCCTCGCGCTCACCGAGGCGCTGCTCGCGGACGGACGCATCTCCGCCTGGGAGCGGGTCCGGGCGCTGGTCGAGCAGAACCAGTTTCCGACAGCCAAGCGGATCGGCGCGCGCGCGCTCGATGCCAGCGGCAAGCCCATCGACCAGAAGATGCTCGTGCAGGCGATCGACCGCCCGTCGGTCTGGCTCACCGCGCACGAGCGGCGGCTGACCCAGGTGCAGCGCGAACTCGCGACGGTGGCCATCGTCCGCCTGTCGCGCGACAACCCGCAGGACGCGGCGGAGTTCGCGAACTCGCTGAACCTGCTGTTCACGCCGGAGCAGCGCGGCATCGTGTGGGGCCGGATCGGGCACATGGCGGCACTGCGGCTGATGCCCGAAGCCAACGAGTGGTACCGCCGCGGCGGCGAGCACGTCGGCGTCGGCACCGACGCGGCGCGCGTGAGCGAGGTCCTCGAGTGGCAGGTCCGGGCCGCGCTGCGCGTCGGGGACTGGGCCGCGGTAGCGCGCGCCATCGACCGCATGCCCGCGTCGCTCCGCAACGATCCGGCCTGGGTCTACTGGCGCGGCCGCGCCTTGCAGAAGGAAGGGCGCGCGGCCGAAGCGCAGGAAAAGTTCCAGCGCATTTCCGCGCAGTTCCACTTCTACGGCAAGCTGGCCGCGGAAGAACTGGGACAGCCGATCGTCCTGCCGCCCCGCGCGCCGCCGCCCGCGGCCGAGGAGGTCGAGGCACTGCGACAGAACGTCGGCATGGCGCGCGCCCTGAAGTTCTACGACCTCGGCTTGCGCGTCGAAGGCCATCGCGAATGGAACTGGCAGCTGCGCGGCATGACGGACCGGCAACTGCTGGCCGCCGCGGAGTTCGCGCGCAGCCGCGGGCTGCTCGACCGCATGATCAACACGTCGGACCGCACGCAGGCCGAGTACGACTTCACCCAGCGCTTCCCATCGCCGTTCCGTGAGGCGATGGTCCAGTACTCCGCCCCGCTCGGCCTCGACGAGAACTGGATCTACGGCCTGATCCGGCAGGAGTCGCGCTTCATCATGGACGCCCGTTCGTCCGTCGGCGCCAGCGGACTGATGCAGCTGATGCCCGCCACCGCGCGGTATGTCGCACGCAAGATGAACGTGCCGAACTTCACGCCGGCGCGCGTGAACGAGCTCGAGATGAACCTGCAACTGGGAACGGGTTACCTGAAGATGGTCCTCGACGACCTCGATGGTTCCCCGCTGCTGGCAACGGCGGCGTACAACGCGGGGCCCGGGCGGCCGCGGGCATGGCGGGCGTCGCTGGCAGGCCCGGTCGAAGGTGCCATCTTCGCCGAGACCATCCCGTTCAACGAGACCCGGGACTATGTCAAGAAGGTGATGTCCAACAGCGTCTACTACGCGGCGCTGTCGGAAGACAGGGCGCAGTCACTGAAGGCGAGGCTGGGCGTGATCGCGCCGAAAGCCGCAGGCACGACCGAACTGCCGTAGCCCGCGGCAGGTCCCGGGCGGCCATCGCCTAGAATCGTTTCCCTCGAAGGCTGCACGACAATGAACAAGATCCTCGTCATCGGTGGCGCCGGCTTCGTCGGTCGTCACATCGTCGCCCGCCTGGTTGGCCTGGGGCTCAGCGTCACCGTCCCGACGCGCCACCGCGCGCGCGCGGGTCACCTGATCCTGCTGCCCACGGTCGAGGTCGTCGAAAGCGACGTCAACAGCGACGACGCGCTCGACCTGCTGCTGCGCGACCACGACGCCGTCGTCAACCTCGTCGGCATCCTGCAGGGCTCCCGCGGGACGCCGTACGGCCGCGAGTTCGCGCGGGCTCACGTCGAATTGCCGAAGCGCATCGTCGCCGGCTGCACGCGCCTGGGCATCCGCCGCTACCTGCACATGAGCGCGCTGGGCGCGGACCCGAAAGGTCCGTCGATGTACCAGCGCAGCAAGGGCGACGGCGAGGCGGCGGTGCGCGCTTCATCGCTCGACTGGACCATCTTCCAGCCCTCGGTGATCTTCGGACCGGAAGACCGGTTCCTGAACACCTTCGCGACGCTCGCGAAGTTCTTTCCGGTGCTGCCGATCGGCGGCGCCGACGTGCGGTTCCAGCCCGTGTGGGTCGGCGACGTCGCCGATGCCTTCGTCAACGCGCTCGACAATCGCGCCACGTATCGCAACAGCTATGAACTGGCCGGCCCGCGGGTCTACACGCTGCGCGAACTCGTGCGGTTCGCCGCGGCCGCCTCCGGTCGCCCGCGCCCGGTCCTCGCCTTGCCCGGCGGCATCGCGCAAGTGCAGGCCCGGATGATGGAGCTCGCGCCGGGCGAGCCCCTGATGTCGCGCGACAACCTGGATTCGATGAAGGTCGACAACATCGCGAGCCGCCAGCCGTATGTGCCGGCGCCGGAACTCGGCATCACGCCGACGGCAATGGAAGCGGAGGCGCCCCGCTACCTGTCGGGCCAGACGGTCCGCACGCGCCTCGACGCGTTCCGCGCGCGCGCCGGGCGCTGAGGAGAAACGATGGCGGGAGACAAGTACGAGATTCCGGACGAGTTCCTCGAAGCCGCCGACCGCTTCGTGTCGCTCGCGAACGAACTGGGCGAGAACGTCTCGCGCGACTGGGTGCGCGCGGTGATGATGTACGCGACCGCCCGCTACAACGCCTTCACCTGGATCACGCGCGTCGAGGACAACGGTCAGACCATCGACCAGGCAGCCGCGTACTTCCGCAACGAGTACGAGACGATGTTCCGCGAGAACCTCAAGGAGATCGAGCCGGTCTATCGCGCCGCCCAGCGGGAGAAGCCGCAGTGAGCCTGACGCTCGTCATCGGCAACAGGAACTACTCGTCGTGGTCGCTGCGGCCGTGGCTGGCGATGAAGCAGGCGGGGCTGGCGTTCGACGAGGTGCGCATCCCGCTCTCCCGGCCGGACACGGCCGCGCAGATCCTGCGCTACACGCCGAGCGGCCGCGTGCCCTGCCTGATCGACGGCGCGCTCGCCGTCTGGGACTCGATGGCGATCTGCGAATACGTCAACGAGCAGTACGCGGACGGCAGCCTGTGGCCGCACGACGTCGGCCGGCGGGCGCGGGCGCGCTCGGTCGCGGCCGAGATGCATTCGGGCTTCGCCGCGCTGCGCGCGCACCTGCCGATGGACATCCGCGCGCGCCGTCCCGACAAGGGCGAGACGGCGCTGGCCCGCGCGCAGGTCGCCGCCGAGGTCGCCCGCATCCATGGTCTCTGGAACGACTGCCTGTCGGCGAACGGCGGCCCGTTCCTGTTCGGCGGGTTCTCGATCGCCGACGCGTTCTTCGCGCCGGTCGTCACGCGCTTCCGCACCTACGCGATCCCGCTGGCCGCGCCGCTCGCCCGGTACTCGGACGCGGTGTTCGCGCTGCCGGCGATGCGGCAGTGGGAGGCCGCCGCGGCCGTCGAGCCGGAAACGATCGAGGACTGATGCAGGTCTTCCGCGTCGGCGGCTGCGTGCGTGATGCGCTGCTCGGCGAAGTGCGGAAGAGCGACACGACGCTGAAGACCGACCGCGACTGGGTTGTCGTCGGCGCGACGCCCCAGCAGATGATCGACCTCGGCTTCCGGCCGGTCGGCAAGGACTTCCCCGTGTTCCTGCATCCGGAAACGCAGGAGGAATACGCACTGGCGCGCACCGAACGCAAGACGCGGCCGGGCTACAGGGGCTTCGAGCCGCACGCGTCGCCCGACGTCACGCTCGAGCAGGACCTGGCGCGGCGCGACCTCACGATCAACGCGATGGCCCTCGGCGACGACGGGCAGTTGGTCGATCCGCACGGTGGCAGGCGCGACCTCGAGGCCGGCGTGCTGCGGCACGTCAGCCCGTCCTTCGTCGAGGATCCCGTGCGCATCCTGCGCCTCGCGCGCTTCGCCGCGCGCTTCCCGGAGTTCACGGTCGCGCCGGAGACGGCCGAACTGACGCGAACGATGGTGCGCAACGGCGAGGCCGACGCCCTCGTGCCGGAGCGCGTGATGCAGGAACTCTCGCGCGGGCTGATGGAGAGGAAGCCGTCGAGGCTGCTCGAAGTGCTCGACCAGTCCGGCCTGATCGACCGGCTGTACGGTGAAATCGCGGACCTTCCCGCGACGGCGGTCGCGCTCGACCGCGCCGCCGAACGCAACCTGCCGCTGCCGGCGCGCTTCGCCGTGCTCGCCAGCGCGTGCCGCTCGCCGCAGGCAGCGACCGACTTCTTCGGCAAGCTGCGCGCGCCGCAGGACGCGACGCAACTCGGCCGGCTGCTGGTCGAACTACGCGATCCTCTGAAGAGCGCGACCTCGCCCGACGCGATCGTCGAAGCGCTCGAACGCGGCGATGCATTCCGCCGCCCCGAACGTTTCGAACTGCTGCTGCAGGCATTCGAGGCCTGCGGGGGACAGAGCGCGGAACGGTTCCGGGCTGCGTTGAGAGCGGCGTCGGCGATCGACGCCGGCGCGGTGGCGGCCTCCCACCCGGGCGATCCTGCCGCGATTCCGCGCGCGATCCGGGAAGCCCGCGTGGCCGCGGTCCGCGGCGCGCCGGGCGCCACCGGCTAGAACAGCCGCGCGAGCAACGTCAGCAGCAGCGTGAGCAGGACCGTGCTGGTGAACGGCAGCACGATCTCGCGCCCCTTGCGCTTGATGCGAACGTCACCGGGCAGGCGACCGATTCCGAGCTTCTGCAGCCAGGGCTGCAACGCCGTCAGGATCAGCAGCGCGAGGAATGTCGTCAGGAGCCACTTCATGTGCGCGGCAAGTTCTGCGCGATGCGCCACACGACGCCGCCCGGATCGAAGAGCGTGAAGTCGCGCATGGCCCACGGCTGGTCCTCGGGGGCCCCGACTCGAACGCCGTAGCGCTGGGCAACCCCTGAACTGACGACATGCGCGTGCCAGTCGTCGGCGTTCTCGACCAGCATGTGCATCTGGTAGTTGTTCGCGAACCCGGGCTCGTCGAACGCCTGCAGCAGGAAGCTCGTTTCGCCATGCCGGACATAGGCCAGGTCATCCGACGACCAGGGGATCTCGAATCCGAGGTCGAGGTAGAACTGCTTCGACGCGCCGAAGTCGGTCGCCGGAACGAACGCCTTGATCTCGACAGTCGCCAGGTTCATCGGCATCCATCCTACAGCCGCGCGGTCCGGTCGCCTCTCGCGAATCCGAGCAACGGCTCCGTGAACGCCGCGCCGATCGCCAGGACCTTGAAGAGCTCCCCCATCTCGGCTTCGGAGAGCAGCCGCTGCACTTCGTTCGCGCGTTTCAGGCTGTGCCCGGCGCCGAGCTGGTCGAGCAGGCCGCAGTTCATCAGGAAGTGGGCCTGGGTCGTGTAGCCGAGGACGTCGAGTCCCGTCGCGTGCGCGGCGTCGGCCATGGCCGTGAAGTCGACGTGCGCGGTGATGTCGTTCAGCCCCGGCAGCCACAGCGGATCGGCGTGCGCGCGATGGCGGTAGTGGCACATCAGCGTGCCCATCAGGCGCTGCGGGTGGTAGTACTCGCGCCGCGGAAAACCGTAATCGATGGCGAGCAGCACGCCGCGCGCGAGCCAGCCCGCGGCCGATCGCATCCACGCCTGCCCGGCAAAACCGATCTCGGAGCCGTAGCCATCGGGCAGTTCGCCGACCTCCCGCTCGATCGCGGCCACCGCGTCGCGGAGCTCGGGATCGGCGTCGCGCTCGACCAGCGCCAGCGCATCGCCATCGAGGCCGACCCCGCGTTCGCGCGGCGCGCGCCCCCGCATCACGAAGAGCCGCACCGGCATCACGTCGAGCACTTCGTTGGCGAGCATCACGCCGTCGAACCCGCGCGGCGGCGCGGCCAGCCACTCGACGCCGCGGCCGTCGAGCAGCGCGCGCTGGCGCGCCGCCAGGTCCGGAGACAGCTCGACGATCGAGTAGCGCTCGATCGCAATGCCGCGCGCGACCAGCGCGTCCAGCAGGTCGCGCGCGAGCACGCCGGAGCCGGCGCCGAACTCCACGATGCGCGCCGGCGTGTGCGCGAACACCTGGACGACCTGCGTGGCCAGCGCCGACGCGAACAGCGGCGAGATCTCCGGCGCGGTCACGAAGTCACCGCCCGTCGCCGCATCACCGAACTTGCGGGCACCCGCCGCGTAGTAACCGAGGCCCGGCGCGTAGAGCGCCAGCTCCATGTAGCGATCGAACCGGATCCAGCCACCGGATGCGCCGATCGCCTCGACGATCAACCGCTGCAGGCGCGCGCTGTGATCGGCGGCAACGGGGTCCGGCAGGGGCAGCCGCGACGGCATCGGGGGCGGGTGAACCATGGATCGATGGTACCGAGGGCCGACCCGGCGCGCCCGCCGGTACACTGCCGCAACCATGATCACACGTCGTAAAACGAGGCACGGCGCCGCACTCGTCACGGGCGCCGCGCGCCGCATCGGGCGGGAGATCGCGCTTGCACTCGCGGCCGACGGCTGGGATGTCGCGGTTCACTACGCGACCTCGCGCGACGAGGCGCTGCGGACCGTCGCCGACATCGAACAGCTGGGCCGCCGCGCCGTCGCCGTCAACCGCGACCTCGCCGTCGAAGCGGGCGTGAAGAGCCTGCTTGCGGAATGCGCGCACGAACTCGGCCCGGTGACCTGCGTCGTCAACAGCGCGTCGCTGTTCGAGCACGACGACGCGGCGACCTTCGTCAGCGAGCGCCTCGTGAGCGCGATGCGCACGAACGTCGCCGCCCCGCTGCTGCTCGCGCAGGCGTTGCACGACCAGTTGCCGCCGGAGGCGCGCGGCGTGGTGATCAACCTGCTCGACCAGAAGCTCTTCAACCCGAACCCGGACTTCCTGTCGTACACGCTGTCGAAGGCGGCGCTCCAGGAAGCGACCCGGCTGCTCGCCATGGCGCTCGCGCCGAGGGTCCGCGTCGTCGGGGTCGCGCCGGGGCTGACGCTCGTGTCCGGCGACCAGAGCGAAGAGGGATTCGAGCGCGCCCACACGCGCACGCCGCTCGGCCGGTCGAGCACGCCGGAGGACATCGCCCAGGCCGTCGTCTACCTGGCGAAGGCGCCGGCCGTGACCGGCACGACCCTGCTCGTCGACGGTGGCCAGCACCTGGTGTCGAGCGGGCGCGACGTGATGTTCGTGACCGAGCCGTCGCGCGCACGCGACGAGGGGAAGGAGTCATGAGCGCGCACGGCCGCTCCGAAGCGCTCATCCCGCGCGCGCAGCGCGAGGGTAGTTCATTGAGCGCGCACGGCCGCTCCGAAGCGCTCATCCCGGAGCGCGCAGTGCGGAGGGTAGCCCGGTGAGCTGGCTGCTCGATCCGCGGCTGGCGGACTGCCGCCGCATCTTCCT
>CAYGXL010000086.1:0-10361 GCA_964353935.1 uncultured Burkholderiaceae bacterium
TCCGCAAGGACGGCTGCATGCACTGCGAGGATCCGGGCTGCCTGAAGGCCTGTCCCGCGCCGGGCGCCATCGTCAAGTACGCCAACGGGATCGTCGACTTCATCTCGGAGAACTGCATCGGCTGCGGCTACTGCATCGCCGGCTGCCCGTTCAACATCCCGCGGATCAGCGACAAGGACAACAAGGCCTACAAGTGCTCGTTGTGCTCGGACCGCGTGAACGTCGGCCTGGTGCCCGCCTGCGTGAAGACCTGCCCCACCGGCGCCATCCAGTTCGGCGCCAAGGAGGACATGCTCTTCCGCGGCGCGAAACGGGTCAACGACCTGAAAGAGCGCGGCTTCCAGAACGCGGGCGTGTACGACCCGAAAGGGGTGGGCGGCACGCACGTGATGTACGTGCTGCAGCACGCGGACAAGCCAGAGTTGTACAACGGCCTCCCCAGCGATCCGAAGATCAGCCCGTGGGTCAGCCTGTGGAAGGGCATCGCCAAGCCCTTGCTGGCGTTGGCCGCAGGGGTCGCCGTCCTCGGCGCGTTCTTCCACTACATCACGCGTGGTCCGAAGGAAGTGGACGACGCAAAGCACGGAGACTGAGCCATGGCTGTCGTCATGAAAAGCGGTGAGGTACCGCGCTACAACGCGAACGAACGCGTCACCCACTGGGTGGTCGCGATCCTGTTCATCCTGCTGGCGGCGTCCGGCCTCGCGTTCTTCCATCCGGCATTCTGGTTCCTGACCGGCCTGCTGGGAGGCGGCACGTGGTCGCGCATCCTTCACCCGTTCCTGGGCGTGGTGATGTTCGCCTTCTTCTTCGTCATGGCCGTGCGCTACTGGCAGGACAACATCATCCAGCCGTACGACCGTGAGTGGAACAAGCGGCTTGTCGACGTGATGAACAACCGCGACGACAACCTGCCGGCGATCGACAAGTACAACATCGGCCAGAAGCAGCTGTTCTGGACGATGATCGTCACGATGATCCTGCTGCTCGTCTCCGGGATCATCCTGTGGCGGCCGTACTTCGCCGGCATGTTCGCGATCCCGGTCATCCGGATCGCGGCGGTCGTCCACATGATCGCGTTCTTCGTGCTGATGATGGGCATCATCGTGCACATCTACTCCGCCATCTTCTGGGTGCGCGGGTCGATGCGGGCGATGGTCCGGGGCACCGTTTCCCACAACTGGGCGAAGCACCATCATCCCCTCTGGTACAAGCGGGTGACGGGCCAGAGCAAGTAGTTCACAATCCGGGCAATCCGTGACAAGCGGCAGGGGTGACCCTGCCGCTTGTCGCTTCAGCCCCACTTTCGCAGGAGAAACTCCCGTGGCGACTCCCATCGTCACCGATGGCAGCACCGACCGCGCGCCGCAGGCGCCGCGCGTCGTCCTGCCGACGCGCGCCGACGTGTTCGGTGCGCGGGCGGATCGATTCGACGCCCTCGCCGCCGATCACCCGATGGCGGCGTATCTGGAACTGATGGCAGAAGTGGCCCGTGCGCAGCAGGCGGCCTTCGGGGCGCGCCGAAGCGGTGTCGTCGCCGCCGAGGCGCTGGCCGCGAGCCGCGACTACGGCATGCCGCCGCTGTCGGCCCAGGCGCACGAGCGCACCGCGGCGTGGCGCGACGACCTCCATGACATCGCCCGCCGGGTGCGCGCGCGTTCGGTCAACGGCGTCGCTGCGACGCTGGAGCGCGTGCTCGCCCTCGACGTAACCGCGCTGGAGTCGCTCGCGGACCGCGTGCTGGCCGGGACGACGCTCGACGACGACGCGGCCTTCGTGCCCTTCGTCGGCGCGGCGCTGCAGGTGTACTTCGCCCGCCTCGCCGCGTCGCTCGACGTGGCGAGCGTCGACCACTGCGACGTGCCGGGCATCTGCCCGGTGTGCGCGTCGCGCCCGGTCGCCAGCGTCATCCGCATCGGTGGCGAGCAGGCGAACATGCGTTATCTCGTCTGCTCGCTGTGCGCGACCGAGTGGAACATGGCGCGCGTCAAATGCACCGCGTGCGACACGGACAAGGGCGTGCAGTACCTGTCCCTGACGCGCGACGAGAGCGAGAAGGCGACGGACGCGCTGGCGCGTGCCGAGGTGTGCGACGAGTGCAAGAGCTACCTGAAGATCTTCTACCAGGACAAGGATGCGCGGGTCGAGCCGAACGCCGATGACCTCGCGACGCTCGCGCTCGACGTGCTCGTCGACGAGCAGGGTTACGGGCGCTCCGGCCCGAACCTGCTGTTCCATCCAGGCACCGCGTAGCCATGAGTGACTTGACTCTGCCCGGTGCGGGTGAGCCAAGACGAGGCGAGAGCGACTCCCTCGCGGCCCTGTCCCGGCTCCCTTCGGTCGATCGGCTGCTGTCGACGCCCGCCCTCGCGGCGGCGTCGCAGGCGCACGGCGCGGCACTGACGAAGAAGGCGACGCAGGGCGCGCTCGAGGCGGCTCGCGCTGCGGTGCGCGAAGGCCGCGGAGTGCCGGCTATCGACGAACTCGCCCAGGATGCCGAGCGAAGGCTGCACGCGCTGCGCGCCCCGCGCCTGCGGCCGGTGTTCAACCTCACCGGGACCGTCATCCACACCAACCTCGGCCGCGCGCTGCTGTCCGACGAGGCCATCGGCGCCGTGGCGCAGGCGATGCGCGGCTACGCGGCGCTGGAGTACGACGTCGCCACCGGCGGCCGCGGCGACCGCGACAGCGTTGTCGAGGACTTGTTGTGCGAATTGACCGGAGCCGAGGCGGCGACGGTCGTCAACAACAACGCGGCCGCTGTCGTCCTGACGCTGAAGGCGCTCGGCGCGCGCCGCGAGGCGATCATCTCGCGGGGCGAACTGATCGAGATCGGTGGCGCCTTCCGGATGCCGGACATCATGAAGGCCGCCGGCTGCAGGCTGGTCGAGGTCGGCACGACCAACCGCACTCATCCGCGCGACTACGAGGCGGCCTGCGGCGAGCGCACCGGTCTCATCGTCAAGGCGCACTGGTCGAACTACGCCATCACTGGCTTCACTGCGGTGGTTGACGACGCGACGCTGGCGAAGATCGCGCACGCGCACGGCGTGCCGTACATGGTCGATCTCGGAGCAGGCGCGCTGGTCGACCTCACCGCGTTCGGCCTGCCGCGGGAGCCCCTGCCGCAGGAGTCGCTCGCGGCCGGCGCCGACGTGGTCACCTTCTCGGGCGACAAGTTGCTCGGCGGGCCGCAGGCGGGCCTTATCGTCGGCCGCAAGGCGGCGATCGCGAAGATCAGGAAGGATCCGCTGAAGCGCGCGCTGCGCGTGTCTAAGCTCACGCTCGCGGCACTGGAAGCAACGCTGCGGATCTACGCGAGCGGCCACCGGCTGCCCGAACGCCTGCCGACACTGGCCCTGCTGATGCGCTCGCGCGAAGACATCCGCGCCGCCTGCGCGCGCCTCGCGGATCCGCTGCGCGCGAGGCTCGGCGAGCGCTTCGAAGTTGCAATCGAGGAATGCGCAAGCCAGATCGGATCCGGCAGCATGCCCGAGGAGCGGCTGCCGTCGACAGCGCTCGTCGTGCGTCCGCAGGGCAAGGCCAGCGGACGCGTCATCGAGTCGGTCGAGCGCCGGCTGCGCGGGCTGCCCGTCCCGGTGATCGGCCGGATCGCCGGCAACGCGATGTGGCTGGACGCGCGGTGCCTGCTGCCGCAAGACGAGCCGTCGTTCGTCGACAACCTGAAGTCGCTGTAGGCGCCGGATGCTGATCGGTACTGCGGGTCACATCGACCACGGCAAGACCTCGCTGATCAAGCGGCTGACCGGCCGCAACACCGATCGGCTGCCCGAGGAGATCAAACGCGGGATCTCGATCGAGCTCGGCTACGCATATGTCCCCGTGGGAAACGACGTCGTGGGTTTCGTCGACGTGCCGGGGCATGAGCGCTTCGTGCACACCATGCTGGCCGGCGCGACCGGCATCGACTTCGCGCTGCTCGTCGTCGCGGCCGACGACGGCGTGATGCCGCAGACCGACGAGCATCTCGACATCCTGATGCTGCTCGGTATCGAAGCGGGCGCGATCGCGCTGACGAAGATCGACGCTGTGGCGGCGCCCCGGGCGGAAGAGGTGACGGCCCAGCTGGCTGCGCTCACGCGCGGAACGCCGGCCTCTGCCTGGCCTGTCTTTCCCGTGTCCTCGCTCACGGGCGACGGCGTCGAGGCCCTCAACGTGCACCTGGAAGACTGTGCCGCCCGGTGGGCGGCACGGCCTGCAACAGGTCACTTCCGCATGGCCGTCGATCGCTGCTTCACCTTGTCCGGAGTGGGGACTGTCGTTACGGGCACGGTCCACGCGGGTCGGATCGAAAGCGGAAGCACCGTCGCGCTCGTCCCCGGCCAGCACGGCGCCCTCGAGGCGCGCGTGCGGTCGATCCACGCGCAGGACCGTCCGTCCGGGCAGGGCGCAGCGGGGCAACGCTGTGCGCTCGCGCTCGTGGGTCTCGAGAAAGCCGAGATCGCACGCGGCATGTGGGTCCAGGACGCCGGCCTGTCGAACGTGACCGAGCGCGTCGACGCGACCCTGCGGCTGTCATCGCGCGAAGCGAAGGCCCTTGCGACCGGAACGACGGTGCACTTCCACCTCGGGACATCCGATGCGATGGGCCGCATCGCGGTGCTCGATGGAGCGCGGGTCGAGCCGGGCGCGGACGCGCTGGTCGCGATCACGCTCGACCGCCCGCTGGCAGCGTGCCGCGGGGACCGCTTCGTGGTGCGCGACGCCTCGGCCCGAAGGACGATCGGCGGCGGTTCGATCCTCGACGTCACCCCGATCGGAACGACCGCCCGACGAGGAAGGCGCTCCCCCGCACGCCTGCAGCTGCTGTCTTCGATTCGCGACGACGGCCCGGTCGTTGCGCTGCAGGCGTGGCTCGCGCAGCAGCCGGTGCCGCTGCCGCGGCTGGCGAACGCGTGGAACCTTCGAAGCGACGAATTGGCGCCGCTGCTCGACAGCGCGGGCGCGCGCGTCGCCGCCAACATCGCGTTCGCGGCCGAACACTGGAACCGCCTGCGCGGCGAAGCGCTGGCGACCGTGGAGGCGACGCATCGCCGCGAACCCGAGATGCCCGGCGTCGAGCAATTGAAGCTGCGGCGGGCCGTCGCCCCTGCGATCGATCCCGACGCGTTTGGAGCCGTGGTCGACGAGCTGCTGGGCGAAGCGGCGCTCGTGCGGCGCGGCGCCTTCCTCGCGCTGCCCAGCCACAAGGCCGAGCTCGGCAAGGACCAGCGCGTGCGATGGGAACGCATCAAGCCGCTGCTGGTCGATCGCAAGTTCGAACCCCCTCGCGTCCGGGACATCGCGCGCGAGACCGGCATCCCCGAGGTCGAAGTGCGCAACCTGCTGCGCACGGTGGCCCGGGTGGGCGACGTGACGCTGGTGGCGCTGGACCACTTCTTCCTGACGACCGCGGTGGTGCAGCTCGCCGACATCGCGGCGGAACTCTCGGAGCAGCACGGCGCGGCGCGGGCGGCGGAATTTCGCGACCGCATCGGCAGCGGGCGCAAGCTTGCGATCCAGATCCTCGAGTTCTTCGATCGGGCCGGTTACACGCACCGCGTGCGTGACGATCACATCGTGCGTCGGGAGAATCCGTGGCGGTGATCGGAAGGGTTGTTGCGGAGGACGCGATCGGGCTTCGGACGGCGGCGCCTGCGTAAACTTCGAGGATTGCTAGATGGAAGAGTGTCGCGTCCCGGTGGGCCGGCCAGACTTCAAATCTGGTAGGGGTTGCAAGCAATCCCTGGTGGGTTCGACTCCCATACTCTTCCGCCAACGCCTCGCGCAGCGAGGCGTGGCGGTGCGGCGCGAAGCGCCGCCCGCATATGAAAGAACGAGGGGACAAGGCGTGTCCCCTCGTGCTCCCCTGGCCAACTTGAAGAACGCAAAATCTCTCTCCTCGGCAGACATGAACGTACTCGACGATCTCGCAAGCGATGTGCTGTACGCCCCCGAGCAGGACATGTGGGTCCGCTTCGAGGCGGACGGGACGGTGCGGGTGGGGGCGACGCATCTGGTCGCCATGCACGGGCAATTCATGACGTTCACTCCGCGGCCGGCGGGCACCGAGGTGCAGCGTGATCGCTCGCTCGGCGTGATGGAGACGGCGAAGACGGCCGTTGCCATCCATGCGCCGCTGTCCTGCAAGGTCATCGAGTCGAACTCGTCCGCGGTGGACAACATCCACCTTGTGATCACCGCCCCGTACGGCGCGGGATGGCTCTTCAGGGTCGAGCCGACGAACCTGGAGGCAGAGCGTCCGTCCCTGATGGACGCCGCGGCGTATCGCGCGTGGGTCGAGCCGCGGCTGGGCGAAAAGCTGGTGCCGCCGATCGACGAGTTCAGCACGGACGAGTTCGACATCGATCCCAACCGCGGCTACTGACGGGCCGTGGCGATGGCGGGCAGCGAACACAGGCCGGATCGACTCGTGATCGTCGTGTGGTCGGCCGGGCCGGACCGTCCCGTGCAGGCGGCCGCGCCGTTCGTCTATGCGCTCGCCGCGCGCGCGCTCGAGGTGGACGTCGAGATGCACTTCACGTCGACCGCGGTCCGCTGGCTGGTCGCGGGAGTCGCAGACGGCGCCTACACCGATGCCGCGCAGACCAAGACCGTCGCCGACTTCATCCGCGAGGCGAAAGCGGCGGGCGTGCGCCTCTACGCCTGCAGCATGGCGATGAACGAGCACGGCCAGGGCGAAGCACTCACTTCCGTGTGCGACGGCTACGCAGGTGCCGCCACGGTGGTGGCGGCGGCGATGCAGGGCTCCAGGACTCTTGTCTTCTGACAAATTAATCCGACCGTCCTAGCGCCTTTGCAGGGCCAATAGCGGCCTTTTCCCTTCGGAAAAGTAAAAATCCTCCCCGCGGTTGCCGATATCTCTCATGAAGGGGGTTGGTGCCCTCGGGAGACGGCGATGGCGAACCGCACCAAGTCGAACACCGTGATCAGCGGCGAGCTCCAGTTGCTCATGGGCGTCTGGGCGCTCGTCTGCTTCGCCGTGCTGACAACCGCTGCTCTGGCATGAAGAACGCGCATTCGAACGCGCGCTGATGGGTAAAGCCCTGAAGTCCCGGATCAAGCTGTGCGCCGCCGCGCTCGCCGTTTTCGATGTCGGTATTTCCGCCCAGACCTCGCAGCCCCATCCGCCGAGACCCCCATTCCCGCAGATCGACCTGCCGCAGAAGGCGCGTGCGCGCACGAAGTCGAGCGGCCCGTTCACGTTCACCGTCACGGGCATCTCGCTCAGCGGGTACACCTGCGTGCCGACGAACAACGCGGTGACGAGCGCGACCAACTGAGCGTCAGCGGTCCGAGTCGAGCACGGTATCGCCGACGATGACGGCGGCACCGCTCGCAACGAGCTCCGCCACCTGCTGCCGCACGAAGTCCTCGAACGGCATCCGGAAGTAGCGCTCGTTGATCACGCGGAAGTAGCGGGCGCCGGCGACGTGCGCGACCAGGTCCCGCATCGTCACCTTCCGAACCTCCAGCAGATAGAACTTCAGCAGCACCTTGGCCGCGTGGCGCGCGTTGCGCTCGAGGCTGGCCGACAGCGCGTCGAGGCGCGCGTGTGCGCGTTTCAGCGCGGCGCCGACGTCCGTGAACGGGGCGCCGTGTCCCGGGATCACGACGCGGGGCGCGAGGGATTCGATCAGTTCCAGGATCGCTCGCTGCTCGGCAAAGCCGGACTCCCCCTCGAGTTCAGGGAAGATCACGCCGAAGCCGTTTCCCCACAGTGCGTCCGCCGAGATCAGCACGCCTGGCTCGGGCGCCCACAGCACGGCCGAGTGCGGGTCGTGGCCGGACGCCGCATGGACCCGCCACGCGAGTCCGCCCATGCGGATTTCGCTGCCCGGCCCGATCAACCCGTCGTACGAAAATCGCTCGCACTGCTGTCCGGTCGCGACGAACGTGAGTTCGTCCTCGTCCCAGCGGGCGACGGCGCCGGCGTGGCCGGGCGGGATGTGGATCGTGGCGCCGAACGCCCGCTGCAGTTCGGCGTTGCCCCCGCAGTGATCGGAGTGCAGGTGCGTGTTGACGATGCGGGTGAGTGTTCGTCCCTGCAGCGCGTGCCGCACCAGTTCGCGCGTCTGCTCCCTGTGGGTGAAGTAGCCGGTGTCGACGAGGGTCGCGCTGCCATCGTCGTCGAACAGCAGCACGTTGTTGGATGACAGCCACCCGCGCTCGAACACGCGGATCGAGGGCGGCAGAGGAGCGTTCACCGAGCGTGCGCGCAGCGCAGGGCCGGTACGGCTGCCCTCATGCCGTCTTCAGCTGGCGGCGACGCGCGAGGTCGTCCCACACGGCGCGCCTGGCGCTGTCGTCCATGCGGCTCCAGCCCGCGATCTCGTCGATCGTCCGGTGGCACCCTTCGCACCATCCGGCGCGCGGGTCCATCCTGCAGACCGAGATGCACGGCGACGGCACGGGCGACGGCACGGTGTCCGGCGGGGGAGTGGTCCAAGGCTGCGTTGGCATGCTCCGATTTTCGCACGCCGGATCGAGGGCCTTGGAGGCGGACGCCGTCCTCTAACATGGGCGGCATGCGGCACCTCCCCAACCTGATCACCGCGCTGCGCTTCCTGCTGATCCCGGTGCTCGTGCTGCTGCTGGTCGAGCAGCGCTTCGTGGCCGCCTTCGCCGTCTTCATCGTGTCCGCCCTCAGCGACCTGGCGGACGGGATGATCGCCCGGCACTGGAACGTCCGCACGCGCCTCGGCGCCATCGCCGACCCGCTGGCCGACAAGCTGACGATGCTGGCAGTGACGCTGGTGCTCGCGTCGCAGGCGCTGATCCCGCTCTGGCTCGCGACCGCGATCGTGGTGCGCGACCTGGTCATCGTCGCGGGCGCGGTGGCGTTCCACTTCATCGTCGGCCGCGTCGAGATGGCGCCGAGCTGGCTGTCGAAGTTCAATACCGTGCTCGAGTTCAGCGTGCTCTCGGCCCTGCTGGCGGATGCCGCGCGGGTGATCGAGGTCACCGCCCTCCTGGCGCCGCTGTTCGTGCTCGTGACCGCGACCATCGTTGGGTCGGGGATCCACTATGTCTGGACCTGGGGCCGCCGGGCTTTGAGATCCAGGCGCGGAGCGGCGGCGGCAGGGCAGCGTTGAACCCGACGTCCCGCGTGCCGCTCGACGCCAACGCCTATGCGCTGATGGTCGGCTGCTGCCTGCTGTGGGGCCTGCAGCAGGTCGCCGTGAAGGTCGCGCTGCCCGACGTGTCGCCGGTGATGCAGGGCGGGATCCGTTCCATCCTCGCGACGGCGCTGCTGCTCGCGTGGGCGCGCGCGCGATCGCTGCCGCTGTTCGACCGTGACGGCACGCTGGGGCCCGGCCTCGTGGCGGGGATGCTCTTCGCCGCCGAGTTCTTCTTCATCTACTACGGCCTGCCCCACACGACCGCCTCGCGCATGGTCGTGTTTCTGTACCTCGCGCCGTGCCTCACCGCACTCGGCCTCGCGCTGTTCGTGCCCGGGGAGCGCCTGTCGGCGATCCAGTGGGCCGGCACGCTGGTCGCGTTCGGCGGCATCGTCGTCGCCTTTGCCGACGGGTTGCTCGGCGAAGGGACAGGAACGGTCCTGGGCGATCTTTGCGGCGTCCTGGCTGCGACGTTCTGGGCGTCGACCACGGTCGTGATTCGCGCAACGCGGCTGGCACAGGCCTCGGCGACGAAGACCCTCGGCTACCAGCTCGGCCTGTCGGCCGTGGCGCTGCCGCTGATCTCGCTCGCGCTCGGCGAGCCCGGCGTCGTGCGGCTGACGCCGCTGGCGGTCGGCAGCCTCGTCTACCAGGGCGTGATCGTCGCCTTCGCCAGTTATCTCATCTGGTTCTGGCTGCTCACCCGGTATCTCGCGGGCCGGCTCGCGGTGTTCGGTTTCCTGACGCCGCTGGCCGGCGTCGCGTTCGGCGTGATGCTGCTCGGGGAGCGCCTCACGCCGGTGTTCGGGCTCGGCGCGCTGCTCGTCGGCGCGGGGATCGTGCTGGTCAACGCGCCGCGGGCGAAGGCGTAGCGGTCGCGGACTGGACATCGGCCGCGGCCATGACCTCGATCTGGCTTTCGATGATTGGCCAGAACGGATTGCTGCGCACGCGCGTCAGCGAACCGAGCGACACCGTCAGGGCGCCCGACTCTCCCCGCAGCAGAAGCGAGCCGAGGCTGGGCAGGCCATCCCGGCCGCTGCCGGGCCGGATGCCGTAGACCGGGTCGTCCGGCGGAAAGGGCAGCGCCACGTGGCCGAGCGAGACGAGTTCACGCGGCCAGGCCAGCCCGGTCTGGACCGTCTCAACCGGCTTGCCCGGCGCCAGCCGGTACAGCGCGATGTCGAGCGTCTCGGGCGAGGCGTTCGACACCAGTTC
>CAYGXL010000087.1:0-1868 GCA_964353935.1 uncultured Burkholderiaceae bacterium
GCCGGCTCGGTCTTCCAGCGCACCACGAAGGCGATCGCGAGGAACAGCAGCGCGTGGGCGAAGAGCGACAGCGCGAAGGCCGGCGCGGTGCCCTTCTCCGGCGCGTGCCAGTGCAGCCTTCGTCGGTCGGTGATCGCCGGTGCGGTCATTCAGCGCTGGCTGACTTCGACCAGGAGCCCGACCCGCTCGATGCCTTCTTTCTGCAATTCGCTCATCACCTTGAGGATCGCCTCGTACCGCGCCTGCTTGTCCCCTTCGATGACGACCGGGGTCTGCGGGTTCCCGCCCTGGCGCTGGCGAACGGCATTGACCAGTTCGCCCGGGGCGACGGCCTGCTCCCGCTTCGTCGCGTCGATCAGCGAGACCCGGCCATCGGACCGCACGATGATGCGCACCGGGAGTTCGCCCTTCTGCTGCCCGGCCTTGGCCACCGACGGCAGGTTGACGATGCTCGGGTTCACGAACGGGGCGGCCACCATCAGGATGACGACGAGCACCAGCATCACGTCGACATACGGCACGACGTTGATCTCCGCCATCATCCGGCGGCGGCGACCCGAGCGGCGACCGACCAGCGCCATGGTCAGGTCCTCTGGCGCTGCAGGATGTTCAGGAACTCCTCCATGAAGCTCTCGAAGCGGTTCGCGAGGCGGTCGATGTCGTTGGCGAAGCGGTTGTAGGCAACGACGGCGGGAATCGCGGCGAACAGGCCGATCGCGGTCGCCACCAGCGCCTCGGCGATGCCCGGCGCGACGCTCGCCAGGTTCGCCTGCTGCAGGTTCGACAGTCCGGTGAACGCGTGCATGATTCCCCACACGGTGCCGAACAGCCCGATGTACGGACTGACCGAACCCACCGACGCCAGGAAGTTGAGCCGCGCCTCCAGCCCGTCCATCTCGCGCTGGTACGACGCGCGCATGGCACGGCGCGCGCCGTCGAGCGTCGCCTGCGCGTCGCCGCGGCCGCGCAGCTTCAGGTACTCGCTCATGCCCGCCTCGAAGATGCGCTCCTGCACGCCGGACTTGCGGCGCGGGTTCGACGCCTGCTGGTAGAGCTGCGACAGCTCCGCGCCGCCCCAGAACTGCCGCTCGAACTCCTCGGTTTCGCGCTTGGCGCGCTTGATCGCGAAACCCTTCTGGAAGATCGCCGTCCACGAGGCGATCGACAGCACCGCGAGCAGCAGCATCACGAACTGGACGACGATGGTCGCCTTCGTCATCAACGTGAGAATCGAAAGGTCGGCGGTCGGAGTCATGGAGTCGCTTCGTTGAAAACCATCAATTTCATCGCCTGGAGCATCGGCGCCGGCATCGCCCGGGGCGCGAGCGTCTTCGTGTCGACGCAACCGGCGCGCACCCGCGCCTGCGCGAGCAGGTCGTCGCCGCGGCGCGCGACTTGCTCGAACACGACCGAGACCCGGCCGGCCTGGATCACCCGCACGTCGATTTCGATCACGTCGTCGAGCCGGGCCGGGCGCCTGTAGTCGCACTCGATCCGCGCCACCACGAACTGCAGGCCCTGTTCGGTCGCCAGCGTCTGCTGCCCGAAGCCCGCTGCGCGCAACCATTCCGTGCGCGCGCGCTCGAAGAACTTGAGGTAGTTGGCGTAGTAGACGACGCCGCCGGTATCGGTGTCCTCGTAGTAAACGCGGACCGTCCAGGTGAAGGGTTGACCGGGCACTGAGAGTCGGAAAATTTCGCTGCCGCGCAGTATAGAGGCGCGCGATGGGCACTCCCGTCACGCGGAGCCGCTCGTCCGTCCCCTGCGGTAGCGCGCCTCAGCAGCCCGGGCCACTCAGCCCGCGACGTCGCAGGACACCTGGCCCGACGCGCTGATCGCCGACGAGCCGACGACCGCGCTCGACGCGA
>CAYGXL010000087.1:1968-10341 GCA_964353935.1 uncultured Burkholderiaceae bacterium
TCGAGCTTCGGCAAATCCGGCTTTCCCGACCGAGGTGTTCGCCGCCGAAACAACCCGAAGAATTGTGACAAGAGCATGTAGCGGCCTAGCAACAATCCGCTACGCCGTCGGGCGCTTTTGACCCCCGCCCGCTGGCCACCCGGCATTTGTGCCGGAAAATCCGGTCCATCTGCGGACGGGGGAGAGCCGGACCGCAGACTTCTTTTGAACCAAGTCTTCGGGGGAATCTCATGAAGTTTCGGTATTCGCCAGTCGCCCTGGCGGTTTTTGCCGCGCTCGGATCGGCCGGGCTGTCGCCAGTTGCCGCGCAACAAGCCCAGCCGCAGGCCCAGTCGCTCGAGCGCGTGACCATCACCGGCACGAACATTCGCCGGACCGACCAGGAAACGGTCTCGCCGGTCGAGATCATCACGCGCGACCAGATCGAGCGCTCCGGCCAGGCTACGGTTGCGGACGTCATCAGGACGATCCCGCAGAACCTGGGCGGCAGCTTCAGCGAGAGCTTCTCCAACAGCTTCGCACCCGGCGCCTCGGGCATCGCCCTGCGCGGCTTGGGCCAGAAGACCACCCTGGTGTTGCTGAACGGCCGCCGGACCTCGGGCTATGGCTTCGCGCAGAACCTGCAGGACACGTTCGTCGACATCAACTCGATCCCGACCGCCGCGATCGAGCGCATCGAGATCCTGAAAGACGGCGCGTCGGCCATCTACGGTTCCGACGCCATCGCGGGCGTGATCAACATCATCCTCCGCCGCGACTACCAGGGCATCGAGGCCGGTGGCAGCGTCGGCTTCTTCGAGGGCGCGAACGACTACCGGGCGAGCCTGGTCGCTGGTTTCGGCGACCTGGGCAAGGACAAGTTCAACGTCTTCGGCGTTTTCGACTACTACAAGCGCGACTTCCTGGCGCTGTCCGACACGAAGTTTGGCGAAACGCGCGACAAGCGGGGCGAGGACGGCGGCCGGAACTTCCAGTCCCTGACCGGCGGCGGCACGTGGCGCGAACTGACGCCGGCCGGCGCGCTGACGAGCAACCACCGCGCGATTTCCGGTTGCCGGGGCACCGTCCTGACGGGTCCGCAGGCGGTCGAGCGCGGACTCATTTCATCGGTGCTCGGCAATGCAGCGTTCAACGCGCCCGGGAACACGTTCTGCTCGCAAGACTTCAACTACGCGTTCACGGCGCTGCCCGAGACCGAGCGCTTCGGCTTCCTCGGCCGCGGGACGATCGACTTCTCCGCGACGATGCAGGGCTTCATGGAAGTCGGCTATTCGAAAGTCGACACGTTCCAGACATTCCAGGAGCCGTTCTTCGCCGGCACGACGGGCCTGAACCCGACCAGCTCGGGCCTGAAACCGTTCACGTACAACATCAACTTCGCCCCTGGCGTATCCGGCAATCCGTTCGGCAACAACGCCCGGTACGTCGGCGTGATGAACGACCTGGGCACGCGCGACACGGACATCACGTCTGACACCTATCGCGTTCTGGCGGGCCTCAAGTACGTCATCGGCAGCTGGGACCTGGAGAGCGCGCTCGGTTGGTCGAAGAACGAAGTCGAGTCGATGAGCCTGAACCGGATGACGAAGTCCGGGACCAGCGCTGTCTTCGGCGTCCCGACCACGCCCCAGCCTCCGGTGCCGACGTCGACCGGCACGCAGTACAGCCTCAACAATCCGGCGGGCAATTCGCAGGCGCTGCGCGATCAAATGAGCATCGACTTCCCGCGCGTCGCCGAGTCCACGCTGACCTTCTTCGACACCAGGGCGACTACTGAGCTCGGGTGGAAGTTGCCCGGCGGGCCAATCGGGCTTGCGACCGGCTTCGAGTTCCGGAAGGAGGAACTGACGGACTCGCCGGATGCGCGTGCTACCGGTGGCGACATCCTGGGACAGGGCGTCACGGCGACCAACGGCGAGCGCGATCAGTTCGCGGTGTACGGCGAACTGGCCCTGCCGATCACCCGCCAGCTGGAGGCTCAGTTGGCCCTGCGCTACGACGACTACAGCGACTACGGCTCGTCGACGACGCCCAAGGTGGGCCTGAAGTTCAGGGCCTCGCCCGAATTGATGTTCCGTGCAAACTGGGGACGTGGATTCCGGGCACCATCGCTGCCGGAGATCAGCCCGTCCGTGGCCACGTTCTTCACGCAGGTCATCGATCCGACGAACAACCAGGTCACGACGATCTCGGGCGTGTTCGCAGGCAACCCGGAACTGAACGCGGAGAAGTCGCGCAGCACGACGCTGGGCATGGTGTGGGAGCCGAACAACGCGTTCAACGTGTCGCTGGACTTCTACCAGATCACCTGGTCGGACATCGTCGCGTCGCCGAGCTTCCAGTCGATCGTCAACGCGGGTGATCCGGCGAAGGTGATTCGCGATCCGTCGACCGGCCTGATCGTGACGGTGCTGAGCAACTACCAGAACCTGACGCGCACCGAAACGCAGGGCCTGGACATCGATGCACGGTACATCGCGCGGACCAACTGGGGCCGCTTCACGACCCGCTTGAACGCGACGTACGTGGATGAGTTCGAGGAGGAAGGCACCGAGTACGCTGGCCGCAATGACGGCACCAACACCTACCCACGCTGGAAGGGCTACGTCTCGCTCGACTGGGACCAGGGCCCGTGGGCGGCGACGGCGCGGGTGAACTACATCCACAGCTACTACCAGGGCCTGTTGCCGGGGTCGTACTTTGCCCCGCAGGATCCGAGGTTCCAGACCGGAACGTACCCGGAGAAGGTTCCCTCCTATACGACGTTGGATCTCTTTGCCCGTTACAACATCACCGCGAACTTCAACGTGTTCGGCTCCATCGTGAACGTGACCGACGAAGTCCCGCCGTACGATCCGGGCTTCAGCGCGACCTTCCTGTATGACTTCTCGCAGTACGACGTACGAGGCCGCCAGTACCGCATCGGCGTGAACTACAAGTTCAAGTAAGCCGTACCGGCTTCACCTTCGAGCGGGCCTTCGGGCCCGCTCTCTTTTTTGTCTCGCCACCTCCGAGGCCTTCGTCGCCAAGTGAAAAAGCCCGCCTCGCGGCGGGCTTTTTTCGTCCGGCCCCGGCGCGCGGCCTGCGCGGCCGAACGTCAGGAACCGCTCAGCCGACGCGCGTCCAGAGCCGCGCGAGGTCGGCGGAACCATCGGTGCCCTGCACCGACTTGAACGCCTGCACGGCCTTCGGCTTCTGGCCCGCGCGCAGGTAGGCGATGCCCAGGTGCAGGTTGGCCTCGTCAACGCGGCCCGCTCGACCCTTGCCTGCCTTGTCCTGCTGCAGCAGCGCGATGCCCTGCTGGATCAGCTGGATGCCCTTGTCGTGCTGGCCCATGGCGGAATACGCCATGCCGATGCGAACGAGGGCGTCGCCGTCCTTGAGTTCACGCGCCTCGGTTTCGGCCGCGGCGAGCTGCTTCGGGGCTTCCTCGGCGCGCTGGGTCGCGAGGTTCAGCAGTCGCTTCTGGCGCTCGGCGTCGTTGCCCTTGCCCAGCAGGCCCGCCGCGAAGCCCTCTTCGAGGAGCTTCTTCGCCTCGGCCGCCTGGCGCTCCTGCAGCGCGAGCTGCGCCATCTCGAAGACGTCGTTACCCGACTCCAGCGTCTTGGTCGCGCGCCGCAGCCGGTACATGTCGAGCGCGAGCCGGTTGTTGTACCCGGGCTTGGACTCGATCCGGCGCAGCAGGTCGTTCCAGTATTCCTTCTTCGGGTAGTACGCGACGAGCCGCTCGAGCGAAGTGATGTACGCCTGCTTGTCCGTGCCCTTCGAGGCGAGGTTGGCGAGCAGCTGCAGGCGGTCTTCCGGCGGCACCTGCCCTGCCTTCTCGGCCGCCTGGACGTCGGCCAGCGCCTCGCGCTGTGCCGTCGCGGTGTCGCCCGCGAGGTAGTAGGACTGGATCATCAGCCCGCGCATCGTCTTGTCGCCGGGGTTCGCGGCAAGCGACTTCTGCGCCCAGGCCGCCGCGTTCGTGTAGTCCTTGTCGCGGTAGTAAAGCGAGGCGAGCCCGGCGGCGTAGCGACCCTGGTCCGTGGCCGAGAGCTTGCCCGACGCGATGAGCGCCTGCGTCGCCTTCGACGCGGTGGCGAGGTCGCCGGCCTGCATCGCGGCCGAGGCCCGCATCTGTTCCAGCAGCAGGTTCTCGTTGGCGGTCCGGTTCGGGACGGCCTCCACTTCCTTCAGCTTCGCCAGCGCTTCCTTGTACTTCTGCTGCTTGATCAGGTCGCGCGCGGCCTGCAGCGGCCGGCCGACCTCGGCGCGCACCTGCTCCTGCGCATGGGCCGTCGACCAGCCGAACTCCCCGCGGGGGCTCACCTGCGCGCCGAAGGCGGCGGCGACGGCGAACGCCACCGCCGTGACGCGCACGGCCCTGCCGAATCGACCGATGGACTGATCCATGGCTACTTCACGAACTGCTCGTTGCCGACCAGGCCCAGCTTCACCAGGCCGAGACGCTGCGCCGAGGCCATCACGGAGGCCACGTCCTTGTACTCGGCCAGCTTGTTCGGCCGCAGGTGGATCTCGGGCTGCACGGCGCGCGTCGACGCCTCGATCATCTTCTGCTCGAGGGCCGGCTTGTTCGCGATCATGTCGCCGTTCCAGTAGATCGTGCCGTCGAAGTCGACGTCGATCGTGACGACCTGCGGCGGCTCGGTCGGCGGCGGCGGCGTGCCGACCGGCATGTTCAGGTTCACGGAATGCAGCTGGATCGGGATCGTGATGATCAGCATGATCAGCAGGACCAGCATCACGTCGATCAGCGGCGTGGTGTTGATCTCGACCATCACCTCCGCTTCCTTCGATCCGCCCCCGGGGCCGACGCTCATGCCCATGGTGTTCTCCTACGTTGGCCCAGCCGACCTGCGTCGATCCGGGCGAATCTCACTCATAGACCGCCGGACTTGGCCGGCGGCTCCGTGACGAACCCGACTTTCTGGATGCCGGCCCTCTGCGCGGCGAACACGACCCGGCCCACGAACTCGTAGCGCCCGGTCTGGTCGCCGCGGATGTGCACTTCGGGCTGCGGCTGCTGCGTCGCGATCTTCTTCAGCCGGTTGACCAGGTCCTCGTTGTCGCGGACGAGCTGCATGCCCCAGTAGACGTCGCCGTCGCGGGTGACCGCGATCTCGATGTTCTCCGGCTTGGTCTGCCGGGGAATGTTGGTCTCCGACGGCAGCTTGACGCCGACCGACTGCGTCACCACCGGAATCGTGATGAGGAAGATGATCAGCAGCACCAGCATCACGTCCACCAGGGGCGTGGTGTTGATGGTGGAGATCGCTTCGTCCTCGTCGCCTTCCGACGTCCCGACATTCATCGCCATGACGAACTCCCTTCGGTCCGCGCTTCAGCGCGCCGCCGACGCTTTCGTGATGTCCGCCTTGCGACCCATCAGCACGCCGTGGATGTCGGCGCCGAACGTGCGCACCGTTTCCATCACGGTCTTGTTGCGGCGAACGAGCCAGTTGTAACCCATGACCGCCGGCACCGCGACCGCCAGACCGATGGCCGTCATGATCAGGGCCTCGCCGACCGGCCCGGCGACCTTGTCGATCGACGCCTGGCCGGCGATGCCGATCGCCGTCAGCGCGTGATAGATGCCCCACACCGTGCCGAACAGGCCGACGAACGGGGCGGTCGAGCCGACCGTCGCGAGGAACGAGAGGCCGTCCTGCGTGCGGCTCTGCACGCCGTCGACCGCGCGCTGGACCGACATCGTGACCCAGCTGTTGAGATCGATGTTCTCGGTGAGCGCGCCTTCGTGGTGCTCGTTGGCGTCGATGCCCTGCTCCGCGATGTAGCGATAGGCGCTGCCTTCCTTGAGGCGCTTCGCGCCCTCGCGCAGCGACGGCGCCTTCCAGAAGGAGTTGCGCATCTCGCGGCCTTCGCGGATCAGCTTCGCCTGCTCCCACAGCTTGACGAAGATGATGTACCAGGAGCCCATCGACATGATCACCAGGATGATCAGCGTGCCCTTGGAAACCCAGTCGCCCTGGCGCCACAGCGCTTCGAGGCCGTACGGGTTCTCGACGGTTTCCTTGGTGACGGTCGGGATGGGAGCGGCCGGCACAGCCACCGGCGCCGCGGGCGCGGCGGCGGGGGCCGGCGCGTCGGCGGCAGGCGCCTTCTGGGCGTCGGCCTGCGCGAAGGTGGACGCGGGCGCGGCGAGCCCGGCGACGGTGAGCATCACCGCCAGAAAGGCCGCGTGGCGACGGATGAAACGGACCATTTTCTTATCTCCTGGTGGAAGATGAAACGAGCGCTGATCGGGAGAACGGCTTGGCGCGGTGGCGCCGGTGTCCAGTCAGCTTCGCTCCAAAAAAATCAACGAATCCTGAAACTAATCGGCGCCTGCACCCGGATGTCCTGGCCTCCGGACTGGCATTGCAACTGGTTCACCACCGCCATCGCCGAACGGTTGAAGACGCGGTTGGACGACGACTTGATCGCGGCGTCCTTGATCTGCCCGTTCGCGCCGACGGTGAACTCGATGACCACCTCGCCCTCGGTGCCGCCCTGCAGGGCTTCGCGCGGGTAGACGATCGAGGACATCACTTCGCGATAGTTGGCGCAAGCGACCTGGGCGCTGCGAATCGCGGGCGCGACGGCGGCCACCGGCGTCTCTGGCACCTTCTGGATCACCGGCGCCTGCGGCGCGGGCGGCGCGTCCTTCGTCACGGCCGTGATGGTCGGCGCGGTGGTCGGCGGCGGCGCGATGTTGATTTCCGGCGGCGGGATGAACGGCGGCGGAGGCGCCTGAACCTTGGGCGGGGGGGGAACGACTTCCTGCGGCGGCGGCGGCTTCTTGATGATCTCCTCGATCACCTTCACTTCGATCGGACCCTTGACGACCTCGACCACCTTGCGCGCCAGGCCGCTGACGAGCGCCCACACGACGAGGACGTGAAGGATCACGACCGCGCCGATGCCGATCAGGTGCCGCGTCGGATCGCGCTGTTGCTGGGCAAAGTCCATGGCCATGGGGTCGTACCTCCCTGGGTCCGATTTCGCAAAAACCCGCGATTCTAATCCCGGCGGAATCGCTTACGCAAAGCTGACTTTAGGGTGCGGCGTCTATGCGCCCGGACGGGTGGCGCTAGAACAACTGCTCCGGTCCGCCTCCCGCCGGCCGGGGTTCGGCGAGGCCGAAGTGCCGGTAAGCCCCCACCGGAGCCACCCGGCCGCGCGGCGTGCGTTGCAGCATGCCTTGCTGGATCAGGTACGGCTCGACGACGTCTTCCAGGGTATCCCGCTCCTCGCCGACGGCCGCGGCCAGATTGTCGATGCCCACCGGACCGCCGCCGAACTTCTCGATGATCGCCAGCAGGAGCTTCCTGTCCATCAGGTCGAGCCCCATTGCGTCCACCTCGAGCATCGCCAGCGCGGCATCGGCCACCTTCCGGTCGATCTCGCCCGTGCCCTTGACTTCCGCGTAGTCGCGCACGCGGCGCAGCAGCCGGTTGGCGATGCGCGGCGTGCCACGCGATCGCAGCGCGATCTCTGCCGCGCCTTCCGGCGTCACTCGCGCCTTCAGCAGGCGCCCCGAGCGCGTGACGATGGCCGTCAGTTCCTCGTGGGAATAGAACTCGAGCCGGGCGACGATCCCGAATCGGTCGCGCAGGGGATTGGTCAGCATCCCGGCGCGCGTCGTCGCGCCGACCAGCGTGAACGGCGGCAGGTCGAGCTTGATCGACCGCGCGGCCGGACCCTCGCCGATGAGGATGTCGATCTGGAAATCCTCGAGGGCCGGATACAGGATCTCTTCGACGATCGGCGACAGGCGATGGATCTCGTCGATGAACAGGACATCGTTCTTCTCGAGGTTGGTCAGGATGGCCGCGAGGTCCCCCGGCCGCTCCAGCACGGGCCCGGAGGTCTGCCTCATGTTCACGCCCATCTCGTACGCGATGATGTGCGCAAGCGTGGTCTTGCCTAGGCCCGGCGGTCCGAACAGGAGCACGTGGTCGAGCGCCTCGGCACGATTGCGCGCGGCCGTTACGAAGATCTCGAACTGCTCACGGACCTTCACCTGGCCAACGTACTCGGCGAGCGTGGTCGGGCGCAGCGCGCGCTCGATCACCTCCTCGTTCGGCGAGGCGGGGCCGGCTGCGACGATGCGTTCTGGTTCGATCACGGGACGGTTTGTCTCAGCCACGGGCCAGCGACTTCAGCGCGAGCCGGATGCCATCCGACACGCCGGTGCCGGGCGACAGGGTACGCACGGCTGACGCCGCCTCCCGCTCGTTGTAGCCGAGCGCGATCAGGGCGTGGAGCACGTCGGCATGCGCATCGCCCGCCGCCGGCGTCGTCGCCGTGCCGAGTTCGGCGCCGAGCTTTCCCTTCAGCTCGAGCAACAGGCGTTCCGCGGTCTTCTTG
>CAYGXL010000088.1:0-10341 GCA_964353935.1 uncultured Burkholderiaceae bacterium
AGCGCCGACTCGATCTCCATCGTGCCCATGCGGTGCCCGGACACGTTCAGCACGTCGTCAATCCGGCCCATGATGGTGAAATAGCCGGTCGCCTTGTCGCGCACGGAGCCGTCGCCGGCCAGATACAGCTTGCCGCCGAGGTCGGCCGGGTAGTACGCCTTCTTGAAGCGCTCGGGATCGCCCCAGATCGTGCGGATCATCGACGGCCACGGGCGCTTGACCACGAGCAGACCGCCCTGGCCGTTGGGAACATCGTGTCCGGTCTCGTCGACGATGGCGGCCATGATGCCCGGCAGCGGCAGCGTGCACGATCCCGGGACGAGCGGTGTGGCGCCCGGCAGCGGCGTGATCATGTGGCCGCCGGTCTCGGTCTGCCAGAACGTGTCGACGATCGGGCAGCGCGACTGCCCGACCACGGTGTAGTACCACATCCATGCTTCCGGATTGATCGGCTCGCCCACCGTGCCGAGCACGCGCAGCTTGGACAGGTCGTACTTGGCCGGCTGGTCGGCTCCCGCCTTGATCAGCGAACGGATCGCCGTCGGCGCCGTGTAGAAGATGGTGACGCCGTGGTCCTGGCACATCTTCCAGAACCGGCCGGCATCGGGATAGGTCGGCACGCCTTCGAAGATCACTTCGGTGGCGCCGACCGCGAGCGGCCCGTAGCAGACGTAGGAGTGGCCCGTGACCCAGCCTACGTCGGCCGTGCACCAGAAGACGTCCGACGGCTTGATGTCGAAGGTCCACTTCATCGTCAGCGCGCACCACAGCAGATAGCCGCCGGTGGAGTGCTGCACGCCCTTCGGCTTGCCGGTCGAACCCGACGTGTACAGGATGAACAGCGGATGCTCCGCGTTCACCGGGACCGGAGCACAGGTGCTCGCCTGGCCCTTCATCACGTCGTGCATCCAGACGTCGCGGCCCTCGACCCAGTTCACCTTGCCGCCGGTGCGCTGGTAGACGATGACCTTGCGGACGCCCTCGCAGCCGCCCATCGTGAACGCCTCGTCGATGGCGGGCTTCAGCGCGATCGCCTTGCCGCCGCGCATCTGCTCGTCGGCGGCGATGACCAGCGTCGCGCCCGCGTCGACCACGCGCTCCTGCACGCTCTTCGCCGAAAAGCCGCCGAACACGACCGAGTGCGTGATGCCAAGGCGCGCACACGCCTGCATCGCCACCACGGCCTCGATCGACATCGGCATGTAGATGATCGCGCGCTCGCCCTTCCTGAAGCCGAGCGCGTCGATGCCGTTCGCGAGCTGGCACACCTTGGCGTGCAACTCGCGATAGGTGATCTTCGTGATCTTGCCGTCGTCGGCCTCGAAGATGATCGCGACCTTGTCGGCGTTGCCGTTCTCGAGGTTCTTGTCGAGGCAGTTGTACGACGCGTTCAGTTCGCCGTCGTGGAACCACTTGTAGAAGGGCGCATCGGATTCGTCGAGCACTTGCGTGAACGGCTTGGTCCACGTCAGCTCCTCGCGCGCCAGGCGGGCCCAGAAGCCGGTGTAATCGCGGTCCGCCTCGGCGCACAGCGCCTTGTACGCGTCCATGCCGGACACGTTGGCCTGCTTCACGAAGTCCGCGCTCGGCGGAAAGACTCGGTGCTCTTGAAGGATCGATTCGATGTTGCCCATAACCGTACCCGTCCGCTCTCCCGTTGCTCGTTCTAATTAGGCTTTTCCCTCTAGTGCGCGGACGGTAGGGAGCGGCGCTTACAGGAAGCTGACAGCTGGCACATATCGGGCAAGGAAAGTCGCGGGGACGGCTGATTGGCGTGATGCGGCGGTTGTGCGGTGCGGCATGCGAAGGCAGATGTGCAGTGCACAAGCGGGAGGGGCAGCAAGAGTGTCGCGGCTGTGCGTGAGGGGTGGGATTGCTCGCTGATCGCCTTGCGGCCATCCGCGCGCGATCGTCGACCGTGCGAACGGCGGGGTGGGATTGCTCGCTGATCGCCTTGCGGCGATCCGCTCGTCCCTGCGCTTCGCTCCGGGACCGCCCGCGCGCTGCGCGGGCGTCGTGAGCGACAGTCCCCCGGACTGTCGCTCACCGAACCCGGGTGGCTTCTCACCCACCCCTTCCGCCAAAACGAAGGGGCCCTTGCGGGCCCCTGCGCTTTGGCGGAAGGGGTGGGATTCGAACCCACGGTACGGTAGAACCGTACACCGGATTTCGAGTCCGGCGCATTCGACCACTCTGCCACCCTTCCGGCGAGCCGCGGATTATATCCGGGCTCAGTCGTCAGGCCGGCTTCAGAACTTCCACGCCGCCCATGTACGCGCGCAGCGGTTCGGGGACGACCACGCTGCCGTCGGCCTGCTGGTAGTTCTCGAGGACGGCGACCAGCGTGCGGCCGACCGCGAGGCCCGAGCCGTTCAGGGTGTGGACGAACTCGGTCTTGCCCTGGGCGTTCCTGAACCGCGTCTGCATCCGCCTCGCCTGGAACGCCTCGCAGTTGGAACACGACGAGATCTCGCGGTACGCCTGCTGGCCCGGCAGCCAGACTTCGAGGTCGTAGGTCTTCGCCGAGCCGAAGCTCGTGTCGCCCGCGCAGAGCAGCACTACCCGGTACGGCAGGCCGAGCTTCTGCAGCACGGCTTCCGCGTTGCCCACCATCTGCTCGAGCGCCTCGTAGGACTGCTGCGGATGCGCGATGCGCACCATCTCGACCTTGTCGAACTGGTGCTGGCGGATCATCCCGCGCGTGTCCTTGCCGTAGCTGCCCGCCTCTGAACGGAAGCACGGCGAATGTGCCGTGAACTTCAGCGGCAGTGCCGACTCCGGCAGCAGTTCCCCGCGGACGATGTTGGTCAGCGAGATCTCCGACGTGGAGATCAGGTACATCTCCTCCTTGTCCTCGCCGCCGCCCTTCGTCACCCAGAACATGTCGTCGCGGAACTTCGGCAGTTGCGCCGTGCCGAGCAGGCTGTCCGCGTTGACGATGTACGGCGTGTAGCACTCCGTGTAGCCGTGCTCGGTCGTCTGCAGGTCAAGCATGAACTGCGCGAGCGCCCGGTGCAGCCGCGCGACCGGCCCTTTCAGCAGCGCGAAACGCGAGCCGGAGATCTTCGCCGCCGTCTCGAAGTCCAGTCCGAGGGGCGCCCCGATGTCCACGTGGTCGCGCACCTCGAAGTCGAACGCGCGCGGCGTGCCCCAGCGGCGCACCTCGACGTTGTCGTCGGCGGAACGTCCCACGGGCACCGATTCGTGCGGCACGTTCGGGACATTCAGCATGTAGGTCTGCAACCGCAGCTGGATGTTCGACAGCTGGCCTTCGAGCACCTTGACCTGCTCGGGAATGGCGGCGACCTCCGCCAGCACCGCGCTCGCGTCCTCGCCCTTCCCCTTCAGCACGCCGACCTGCTTCGACAGCGCGTTGCGCCTGGCCTGCAGCTCCTCGGTGCGCATCTGCACCGACCTGCGCTCGCTCTCGAGCGCGTTGAAGGCCTCGATGTCGAGGTCGAACGGACGTGTCTTCAAGCGCGCGGCAACGGCCGCGATGTCCTTGCGTAGCAGTGCGATGTCGAGCATGGCAAACCCTTGTGCGGTCCGCGGCGCGGACCCGGTGTCGTTCGTGGGGTACGGTCAGTGGCGCGCGGACACCGCGCGCGGTCACGCGGCGCGGGATCGACTTCGCGCGGCGGCAGGGAGACGGATGAAGTGCGGCATGGCGCGATTTTCTCCCCCCGGGCGGTGCCGCGCAACCCGTCCGCGCACGAAGGCGTCACGCACCGCCCGGACCTTTCGGCTTGCCCCGATCCAGCCGGCGCAGGGCATCGAGACGCTCCCGGATGCGCTGCTCGATGCCGTGGTCGGTCGGCTCGTACCAGCGCACCGGCTTCATGCCGTCCGGCAGGTAGGTCTCGCCCGCCGCGTACGCGTCGGGCTCGTCGTGCGCATACCGGTAGCCCTCGCCGTAGCCCAGGTCCTTCATCAGCTTCGTCGGCGCGTTCCTCAACCGCATCGGTACCGGACGCGAGCTGTCCTTCTCGATGAACGCGCGCACCGCGCCGTACGCCTTGTAGACCGCGTTCGACTTCGGAGCGCACGCCATGTAGACGACCGCCTGCGCGATGGCCAGCTCGCCTTCGGGCGAGCCGAGCCTTTCGTAGGTCTGGGTCGCCGCAAGGGCGACCTCGATCGCGCGCGGATCGGCCAGCCCGATGTCCTCGGTCGCCATCCGCACGACGCGCCGCGCGACGTAACGCGGATCGACGCCGCCGTCGAACATGCGCGCCATCCAGTAGAGCGCCGCGTCGGGGTCGGACCCGCGCACGGACTTGTGCAGCGCCGAGATCTGGTCGTAGAAGTTCTCGCCGCCCTTGTCGAACCGCCGCACCGTGGCCGGCAGCGACTCGCGCAGGAACGTCGCGCCGATCGTGGCCAGGCCGTTGTCGCGCGCGGCGCTCGCCGCCACCTCCAGTGCGTTCAGCAGCCGCCGCGCGTCGCCGTCGGCCAGGTCGACCAGCATGCCGCGGGCATCGGCCTCGACCGCCAGCCCGCCGAGCTCCCGCTCGCCGGCGCGGGCTATCAGTTGCTCGAGCTCGTCGCGCGTCAGCGGCTCCAGCACGTACACGGCGGCACGCGACAGCAAGGCGCCGACCACTTCGAACGACGGATTCTCGGTGGTCGCGCCGATGAAGATGAACAGGCCCGACTCCACGTGCGGGAGAAACGCGTCCTGCTGCGCCTTGTTGAAGCGGTGGACCTCGTCGACGAAGACGACCGTGCCGCGCTGCGACTGCGCGCGGTTCAGCTGCGCCCGCTCGACCGCGTCGCGGATGTCCTTCACGCCGCCCAGCACCGCGGAAATCGCGATGAAGTCGAGACCGAACGCATCGGCCATCAGGCGCGCCAGCGTGGTCTTGCCGACGCCTGGCGGCCCCCAGAGGATCATCGAATGCGGCCGCTTCGATTCGAAAGCGACGCGCAACGGCTTGCCGGGGCCGAGCAGGTGCGACTGGCCGACGACTTCGTCGATCGAGCGCGGCCGCATGCGCTCGGCCAGCGGAGCGCCGACGGGGCTGGAGCTGAAGAGATCCTGCATGGAAAGGTCCGAATACTGACCGACAGGCTAGCATCGCCGCTCGGCGGCTCGACCGCCCCTTTGACACGGAGTCGGATCGATCATGGCGGCGAACAGCAGGAAGGCCATCTACTTCGCCCTTGGAGCCAATGCCGGCATCGCCGTGACGAAGTTCGGCGCGGCGGCCTACACGGGCTCGGGAGCCATGCTGGCCGAGGCGATCCACTCGGTCGCCGACACCGCCAACCAGTTGCTGCTGCTGCTCGGACTCAAGCGCGCCGGAATCGCCGCGAGCGAGGACTACCCGCTCGGCTACCACCGCGTCACCTACTTCTACGGGATGATGGTGGCGCTGCTCCTGTTCTTCGTCGGCGGCCTGTTCTCGATCTACGAGGGGTGGCATCGGCTCGCGTCACCCGAGCCGCTGCGCAGCCCCGCGGTCGCGCTCGCCGTGCTCGGCGTGGCCATCGTGCTCGAGGCGATCTCGCTGTGGGGCGCGATGCGCGAGATCCGCAAGGTGCAGGCGGGCCGCAGCTTCTGGCGCTGGTTCCGCGAGACTCGCCAGTCGGAACTGATGGTCGTCGCCGGCGAGGACATCGCCGCGCTCGGCGGCCTCGCGCTCGCGTTCGTCGCGGTGCTGCTGTCGATGCTGACCGGCAACCCGCTGTTCGACGCGCTGGGATCGATCGGCGTCGGCGTCCTGCTGGTCGTCGTCGCCGTCACGATCATCTGGGAGATCAAGGGCATGATCGTCGGCGAGTCGGCCGAACCGGCGATCCGCCGCGCCATCGAGGCGCACCTCGTCGCTCAGCCCGAGATCAAGCGCGTGCTGCGCCTCATCACGCTGCAATGGGGCGAGAAGCTCGTGGTCGCCGTCCAGGCCGAAATGGCGCCGTCGCCGAGCGCGGCGGCGATGGTCGTCTCGATCAACCGCATCGAGGCGTCCCTGCAGGCGACTTTCCCGCTCGCCCTCTGGGTCTTCTTCGAGCCCGACGTGCCGAAGTAGGCGTGCCCTAGCAGGCTGCTTTTCAACAGCCTGCTAGTCGGTCAGGACGTCCGCGCCCTTGGGCGGCGTGAACCCGAAGGTTTCGGCGCCGAGCTTCGGATTGCGCTCGAGCTTCGAGAAGATCAGCTGCGTGACCTGGCCGAAGTTGTCGGCCAGGCGCATCGCCTGAGGCAGCCCGTCCCTGAACCCGATCTCGATCAGTTCGAACGTCGAGTCCTTCGCGCGCGGCTTCGCCTGCACCCACTCGAGGCCGTCGCGCACGCCGGCGTCGGTGACCTCGAACTCCTTCTCGAACTCGTTTGAGCCGAACAGGATCGACGCCGGGCTCGAAGGCAGCGCCCCGCCGAGCTTGCGGATCGTCACCTGGTTGAGGTCCTTGTCGAACAGGACCAGGCGCGTGCCGTCGGCCACGATCACCTGCTCGTACGGCTTTTCGTAGGTCCAGCGGAACTTGCCGGGACGCTGGAACGCGAAGCGCCCGCTCGCGACCGGCTGCGGGCTGCCGCCGCGGGTGGAAACGCGCTGCACGAACTGGCCGCGCGCGCTGCTCGTCTGCGTGAGAAAGGCGCGCAGCTGGTCGAGCGAGTTGCCGTGAGCCGGCGCAAGGAGCGCACAGCCCGCCGCAACGACTGCCAGTCGTAGCCAATGCATCCGGAATGCTCCTGGAAAGGCGCTCAGCCGTCGCCGCGATCGGGCACGAGAATGTCGCGGTTCCCGTTGCTCTGCATGGCAGACACCATGCCGGCGCGCTCCATGTCCTCGAGCAGGCGCGCCGCCCGGTTGTAGCCGATCCGCAGGTGCCGCTGCACCAGCGAGATCGATGCCCGCCGGTTCTTCAGCACGATTTCGACGGCCTGGTCGTACAACGGATCGGCCTCCCCACCCGGTTGACCGCCGGCGCTCTCGTCGCCCGTGGGTTCGGGCGCTTCGAGCAGCCCTTCGATGTACTGCGGGGCCCCCTTGGAACGCAGGTACTCCGCCACGCGGTGCACCTCGGCGTCGGCCACGAACGCCCCGTGGACGCGCGTCGGCAGCCCCGTGCCCGGCGCGAGGTAGAGCATGTCGCCCTGCCCCAGCAGCGACTCGGCCCCCATCTGGTCGAGGATCGTGCGCGAGTCGATCCGGCTCGACACCTGGTACGAGATGCGCGCGGGAATGTTGGCCTTGATCAGGCCCGTGATCACGTCGACCGACGGGCGCTGCGTCGCGAGGATCAGGTGCATGCCCGCCGCGCGCGCTTTCTGCGCGATCCGGGCGATCAGCTCCTCGACCTTCTTGCCCGCGACCATCATCAGGTCGGCCAGTTCGTCGATGACGACGACGATCATCGGCAGCGGTTCGAGCGGCTCGGGATCGTCCGGCGTCAGCGAGAACGGGTTCCTGACGAACTCGCCTTTCGCGCGCGCCTCGGCGATCTTCTGGTTGTAGCCGGACAGGCTGCGCACGCCGAGCTTGCTCAGCAGCCGGTAGCGCTTGTCCATCTCGGTCGTGCACCACTGCAGCGCGTTGCCCGCCTCGCGCATGTCGGTGACGACGGGCGCGAGCAGGTGCGGGATCCCCTCGTAGATCGACAGTTCGAGCATCTTCGGGTCGACCAGGATCAGGCGCACCTGCGACGGGTCGGCCTTGTAGAGCATCGAAAGGATCATCGCGTTGATGCCGACCGACTTGCCCGAACCCGTCGTGCCGGCGACCAGCAGGTGAGGCATCCGGGCGAGATCGACGACGACCGGCTTGCCGGCGATGTCCTTGCCGAGGCCGAGCGTCAGCAGCGAGTGGCTCTCGTTGTAGACCGCCGAGCCGAGGATCTCCGAGAGCTTCACCATCTGCCGGCGCGGGTTCGGCAGTTCCAGCCCCATCAGGTTCTTGCCGGGAATCGTCTCGACCACGCGGATCGACACCAGCGACAGCGCGCGCGCGATGTCCTTTCCGAGGTTGACGATCTGGCTGCCCTTCACGCCGACCGCCGGTTCGATCTCGTAGCGCGTGATCACCGGGCCCGGATATGCCGCGACGACCGCCGCCTCGACGTTGAAGTCGCGCAGCTTCTTCTCGATCAGGCGCGACGTGAACTCGAGGGTCTCGGTGGCTATCGTCTCGGTCGGGGGCGGGGCCTCGTCGAGCAGGTCCAGCGCCGGCAGCCGCGCGTCCGCCATCTCGGCGAACAGCGGCACCTGCTTCTCCTTCTGCTTGCGTTCGGACGGCTTGACTGCGACCGGCGACCGCTCGATGTGCACCGGCGGCGCGTCCTCGATCCGCTCGCGCTCTTCGACCAGCGCCGCCTCGCGGACCTTGCTCGCGGCCTCGCCGATGGCGCGGTCCTCTTCCTCCTCGCGCCGGAGCTCGGCGCGCCGCGACAGGCTCTCGATGAAGCGGCCGAGTCGCTCGGCGACCGCCAGCCATGAAAAGTCGAGGAACAGCGACAGCCCGATTGCGATCAGGGCCAGGAACACCACGGTGGCCCCGGTGAACCCGACCGCGACCTGCGCCCCCCGCGCGATCAGGCCGCCGATCACGCCGCCCGGCGCGCCCGGCAGCGCTGCGCCGAGCATCGTCAGCCGCAGGGACTCCAGTCCAACGGCGCCGGCCAGCAGCAGCACGTAGCCGAGCGCGTGCGCCCATCCGGGCAACTCGTCGTTCAACGGATCGGCGCCCGAGGCGTTACGGTGCAGCACGCGGAAGCCGCGCGCGACCCACACCGCGAGCCCGAACACCAGCACGTAGGCCGAGAGCCCGAAAAGCAAGAGGGCAATGTCGGCCACCCACGCACCAACCCGGCCACCCAGGTTGGACACGTTCGTGCTCGAAACGGCATGGGTGAACGACGGATCGGCCTTGCTGTAGGTGACCAGCATGGCGAACAGCGCCAGCCCGAGCAGCGCGCCGACGATCCAGCGCGCTTCCCCCAGCAGGCGGGTCAGTCGCCCGTCGGCCGGCGCCTCCTCGACCCGCCCGCGCGAGCGAACCCACGCCCCGTTGGTCGACGTTCCCGTCACGCTGCCCACGTTTGTCCTCGAAGCCATGGCTCGGGATTATAGGTGGCGACGGGTCTTCCCCCGGCGACAAACGGGCTCGCGGACCCCGACGATCCAGGCCGGATTCATCGCCGCCATCGCCCATTCACGCCGGCCGGGTCCCGATTCATCCGGGCCCGGTTGCCGCCCGGCGCCCCGGCAACCAGAATGAACCATGGCGACCGTTTCCGCCCTCCCCACGCACGCCCCGCACGCCGGGCCCTCCCCGCGGTTGGCGGCGTTCCTGCGCGTCTTCAATCCGAAGACTGTCGCGATCGTCTTCTACTTCTCCGTCCTGTTCCTGGTCGGGCCGTACATCATCTCCCTCTATTTCGAGCCTCTCGACGAGACGATCTTCCGCTTCGCGCGCTCGGCGCGGCAGAACCTCATCACCGGGCTGATGCTGCTGTTCGGGATGGGACTGCTCGAAGCGCTGCTCGCCGCGCGGCCGGTGTCGCGCCGCTCGGCGCTCCTGCTCGGCGTCCTGACCTCGGTCGCCGTGACCATCGCAAGCATCCCGATGCGCATCATCGTGATCGACTCGCCGCTGTCGCGCGTGACCGAGGAACCCGGCTACTTCCTCTCGCTGCTGCTGCTGTGGTCGTCGGTCGGCAGCATCGGCTACTGGCTCTTCCGGTCGCTGCGCGAGGACCAGCTGGCGCGCGAGGAACTCGCGGACGCCGAATGCCGCCACGAGACCCTGCAGGCGCAGATGGTCGAGGCCAGGCTGTCCGCGCTGCAGGCGCAGATCGAGCCGCACTTTCTATTCAACACGCTCGCCAACGTCAAGCGCCTCTACGAGACAGTGCCGCACCAGGGCCGCGAGATGCTGTCGAGCCTGATCAGATACCTGCGGGCCGCGCTGCCGTCGATGCGCCAGTCAGGCTCGACCCTCGGACGCGAACTCGACCTCGCGCGCTCTTTCCTGACGATCCTGAAGATGCGAATGGGCGACCGGCTCGACTTCACGATCGAGGTCGAGCCCGCCCTGAACGACGCGCAGGTGCCGCCGATGATCCTGCCGACCCTCGTCGAGAACGCGATCAAGCACGGCCTGTCGCCGCTGCCCGAGGGCGGCCGGATCGAAATTGCCGCCCGGCGCGACGGCCCTGATCTGCTGATCGACGTGCGCGACAACGGCGCCGGGTTCTCCTCCAGCGGGGGGAGCGGCGTCGGCCTGGCCAACACGCGTTCCCGGCTCGCGGCGCTGTTCGGAAATCGCGCCGCACTGTCGCTCTCGGCCGTGGCGCCGCGCGGCGTTCTCGCGTCGCTGCGCATGCCTTTCGCGCTGAAGGAGG
>CAYGXL010000089.1:0-10226 GCA_964353935.1 uncultured Burkholderiaceae bacterium
TATAGAGAAAGGCCGCTGAGACCAGCGTAAAAAAAACGACCATCCCATTCGCCTTCGCCCAATCCCCGCTGCTCGCCGAGGTATAAATGGCAATAGGCATCGTGTTGGTTTTTCCTGGAATGTTTCCGGCAACCATCAGGGTGGCCCCGAATTCGCCCATGGCTCTTGCAAAGGAAAGGACCGCCCCCGCGATGATCCCTTTCCTGGAAAGAGGCAGAATAACCTTGAAAAAGGTTTTGAACTCCCCGTGCCCGAGCGTGTACGACACCTTGATGAGATTCTGATCCACGGATTCGATGGCTGCCCGGGTTGTCTTGATCATCAACGGGAGGGCTACAATAAAGGAAGCGAGAACGGCGGCGTACCACGTGAACATGATACTCCAGCCAGTCCAATGAAAGAGATATTTCCCCACTAAACCATTTCTTCCCATAAACAAAATTAAGTAATACCCTGTCACGGTGGGAGGGAGAACAAGTGGGAGGGTAAGAAAGATATCCAGGATTTCTTTCCCTCTAAAACTCTTTCTTGCCAGAATGAAAGACATCCCCGTGCCAACCAGTACAATCAATACCGTGGCGGCAATGGCAACCTGAAGAGAGAGTCTCAATGAAAACAAGACCGATTCGTCCATGGTCTGGTATTTACGAAGACTGTGGGTTTTCGGCCAATCGGCTCATGCCGGCCCGATTCTCCAAAGCCGGATCCTTCTCATATCGAAGGACTAACAGAGATAAAACCGTACTTATTGAGAATTCTTTGCCCTTCTGCCGATATGACAAGATCCACAAATGCTCTTGACAAGGTTCCCACCTTCGTTCCTTTGATGACACCAATGGGATAAACCACAGGCTGATGGCTGCCATCAGGGAGTTTCACCACAATGTCCACTTCCCTGATTCTAACCATGGCATCCGTGGAATAGACCAATCCCGCATCCACCTCACCCCGTGCCACATAGTCCAGCACCTGCCTCACGTTCTCAGCAAAAATGAGTTTATCTTTAACGGCATTCCAGAGGTTGAAATGTTTCAACGCCTCTTCTGCATATCTGCCTGCAGGAACGGTTTTAGGATTGCCGATAGCGATCTTTTTCACCTCTCCTTTTTGAAGGTCTTTCAATGAGCCTAAGGTGATCGTTGAATTGACAGGTTTCACCAGAACCACTGTGTTGCCTGTGAAATTCTTTTTTGAATTGGCTGCAAGCAGGCCTTTCCGGTCGATATCATCCATATCCTTTTGAGCGGCTGATGCAAAGATGTCAACAGGTGCACCGGCTTCGATCTGTCTTACAAGGTCCCCTGAAGCGCCAAAGTTAAATAACAATTTTACTCCTGGATGCTTTTCCATAAAGGTCTTTCCGATTTCTTCAAAGGCATTCTTCAGACTGATGGCTGCCGATATCGTCATCTCATGGGTCGATGTGGACTGAGCCCTGAGGTCTGTGATAAGACCTAACCCAACAAAAAAAATCAGAACAAAAATAAATCTTCTCATTTCATACAACTTTGACAATCTCCTAAGCATTTAACCGCCTCCTCCCTTCTCTTATCAGCTACCAAAATGCTTTTGATATACTTTCTCAATGGCCTTTCCCGCATCCTTTTCAAATCGCTCATATCGTCTCATGAGATCTTTGCCTTTGAGCGTGACCTGGGAACCCCCTCCGGATAGTCCACCGATCTTTTTGTCGAGGAGGACAAATCCAAGTCTTTTCTCCATGGTCTGAATCAGTTTCCATGCCTTGCTGTATGACATGCCCATCTGATGGGCAGCCTGGTGCAAGGAATTCGTTTTCTCAACCCGTTTCAAGAGCTCACAAGGGCCTTGCCCAAAAACTTTTTCATCATTCTTGCGAAGCCATATCTTGCAGGCTGCTTTTATCATTATCTTCATCGTTATCCCCACATAAGTATAACGTCAAGTTAACAGATTCCCTCTCACCTGTCAAGCGATCAAAGGGACCAGTATATAAAGTGGAGAACAAATATCAAGAACACTCTTGACAGCGTTATACTCTGTCGAGTATAATGGTCTTTGTTTCGAAGGGCAGTTTAGAGTTTGCGCTTGTCATCGAAAGTGGCTGCACAAATATTGTGTGTCCTCCTTGGTGTTGTCATAAATAGTTGATTCTCGAATCTGTGGAGGTGGAGAGTCGATGGCCATGAACAAGAAGCTGAATGAGGTGGTCATACTGGTCAGAGGGGCCGGCGAGATGGCAACGGGAGTTGCCCATCGGCTTGCCTCTTGCCATTTCAAGGTGTGCATGACCGAGGGACATAATCCACTCGCCATAAGAAGAGAAGTGGCCTTTTCGGAGGCCGTCTTCGACGGGGAGAAAGAGGTCGAAGGAATTACGGCAAAACGTGTGGACTCAACGGATCAGATCTCAGACGCGTGGAAGGAGGGAAAGATTTCTATTTTCGTGGATCCGGAAGCAAAGATCAAGGATTCCCTAAACCCGGACATCCTCATCGATGCCATTCTCGCCAAAAGGAACTTAGGCACCAAAATTACCGATGCCCCGCTCGTCATCGGTCTTGGGCCCGGGTTTTATGCAGGAAGGGATGTTCATCGGATCATCGAGACAAACCGGGGCCACAACCTGGGAAGAATCATTCCCGATGGACAGGCTGAGCCCAATACGGGTATTCCCGGTTCCATCGCCGGCTATACGGAGGAAAGGGTCATCCGGGCTCCCAGGGAAGGGCACTTCGAAGCATGGAGGAGGATTGGGGAATGTGTGAAGGCTGAAGAAACAGTGGGAAGGATTGGAGAGGCGGAGGTTCGATCAAGGGTTGCAGGGGTCATCCGAGGTTTGCTGCGGGACGGAGCCGAAGTGTGGAAAGGGATGAAAATGGGAGACGTTGATTCACGAGGAATCACGGCCCACTGCTACACGATATCGGATAAGGCCAGAACCATCTCCGGAGGTGTCTTGGAAGCGATCCTGGAGCGCTTTAATAAATAAGTTGAGCCCTGGAGAAACCGGGAACTGTTACGAACACTGAAGGAGATATTTTGTCATGGCTTTTCGGACACTCATCAGGGTCTGTTTTTCTGATATCGATCATGCCGGCATTGTCTACTATCCGCGTTTCCTCCATTATTTCCATCTTGCCATGGAGGAGTTTTTTGCTGATCAATTTGGGCTGGACTACTCGGATGTCCTGCACAAACGTAATGTCTCATTTCCTACTGTCCATGTGCAGTGTGATTTCCGGAAAAGATTGAAATACGGTGACCGAATTGAAATCGAAGTGAGCATCATGAACATGGGTCGAACCTCGATTACCTGGGGATATAAAGGCTACAGGGCCGGAGATGAAGGAGGACTCGTCGTAGAAGGCTCCAACGTTACCGTTTGCGTCAAGACTGACACATTTGAGAAAAGAGACATCCCTGAATGGCTTAGAGAGGGGTTGAGCCATTATGTGGCGAGCTTCCCTCATGAATGACCTAACGTCAGTGATGGTACGCGTGGACAATACGGGAAAAAGAAATCGTAGAAGGAGAGGACTTGTCGAGTCCCTTGTAGACTCAGTTGGGATCAGATCTCTTTTAAAAAGGTCGACGCGACATTTGAACGGGAGAGAGGCAAAGAGTTGCCTTTGTAAGGGCAATCGCGACAGGTCATAAATGTCTCCTTTTGGACGAGCCTTTATCGGCTCTTCATGAAGGTATGAGGAGAGAGTTATGGTTTTTGTTGAGGGATCTCCAACAGAAATACGAATTCACCATATGGATACAAATCATCGCTTAACAGCGACCGTATATTTCTGGCAGAGTAGTCTCCGACGTTACATTGAGAAGGCCGTGAAATCGCTCTGAACCTACCAAAAGGATTTTCAAATGGAACCGCAAAAGAGAGGAACAAAAAGGGGCGACCATGTGTGATCTATCATGCCCTGATGGAAACGGCAGAATAAAACGCCGTGCCGTTCCGGTAGTAAAAGCCTCCGGATTGGTCCTCGCTCATGACATCACTGAAATACGCAAACAGGAATTCAAAGGAGCGGCCTTCAGAAAAGGCCATATCGTCAGGCAGGAGGATATCGTCCATCTTCAGAGGCTCGGTAAAGAGCTTCTTTATGTCCTTGAGATTTCGGGCGATGACATGCATGAGGATGATGCCGCTTATGCCCTGGCTAAAGCCTTGATGGGGAAAGGAATAAGCATGGAAGGGGAACCTATGGAGGGCAGGATCAATATGCTTGCCGAATGGGATGGCCTCTTGAAAGTGAACCCCAAAGCGCTTTTGAACTTTAACATGCGGGGCGACGTCATGTGCGCAACACTGCATAATAATACGGCCGTCAAGAAGGGCCAAGTTGTTGCGGGGACAAGGGCCATTCCTCTGTTGGTCAAACGGAAAGTGATTGAAGAGGCAGTTTCCATTGCCCAAAAGAGTGGAGGAGTTATTCATGTAAAAGAGACAAGAAGTCCGAAGGCAGGCCTGGTTATCACAGGCAATGAGGTTTACTATGGGACAATTCAGGACGCCTTTGCCCCCATTGTTATTGGAAAAATTAAGTCCTTTGGCGGCGAGTTCGTCGGAATACATTATGCTCCTGATGACGAAACATTTATCGAAAAGAAGTTGCGGGAACTCATAGAGGCCGGGGCTGATCTTCTCATTACTACAGGTGGCATGTCCGTCGATCCCGATGATGTCACAAGGTATGCAATAGAAAATCTTGGCGCGGTTGACCTTACTTATGGCTCTCCTGTCCTTCCCGGGGCCATGTTTCTCATTGCTTATATTAAAGGAGGGATGAGTCCCGAGGTTGGGGCAGGGAATGAAGTAGGCGCCGGTCTCCTCCCGATACTGGGCATCCCAGCTTGTGCAATGACCTATGAGACGACCATATTCGACCTTGTCCTCCCACGGATCCTTGCCGGTGAATTTATTGGTCGTAAAGAACTCGCGCAGATGGGTCACGGAGGGCTCTGCTTCAACTGCAAGGAGTGCAGATATCCCCTTTGCTCATTTGGAAAATAGGAGATCAGGGAGGACGCACAGAATTAGAGCAGTCGGGCCAACAAGACTGACTTCATACCAGTGAGAAAGGAGAAAAACCTTGATCTATCGCTTGCCTGACGGAGATATAGAACGTTTTATTGATGAGGATGTTAAGAATTGCTGCCTTGTCAATATTTAGAAATTACTTTATAATACTAAAACTTACAAAAGATAACAAATTATTACTTTATATGGTCTCGTAAGAAGCCCGTAATTGCCTTTTCTCGTCATTCCGGCGAAAGCCAGAATCCAGTGCTTTTGAGGAATTTCAAATTCTCTGGCCTCCGGTTTTCACCGGAGCGACGACCTTTTACGAAATCATCACTTTTATAACCCGTTACAATTCGATAGGAATTCGATTCGGCGACCTTCTCATCTCAGAACTGAAGGAGTAAGCAATGTCAATCGTGTCCTTAACGATGAATGGCCGATCTATTCAGACAGATTCTCGTAATACCATTTTGCAGTCCGCCGCCCAGGAAGGAATTTTTATCCCGGCCCTATGTCATCATCCTTTGCTGAAATCGGAAGAAGCCTGCGGGATTTGCGTAGTCGAAGTGGAAGGGGAAGCCAAGCTTATGGCCTCCTGCGTCGTCCCGGTAAGAGAAGGGATGGTTATCCAGACCGATTCACCGGCGGTTCTTGGCGCCCGCCGCCACATTCTGGAGCTTCTTCTTGAAAATCATTATGGGGATTGCCTGGCTCCCTGCCACTTAGCCTGTCCGGCCGGCATAGATATCCAGGGTTACGTGGCCTTTATCAGCCGGGGGGAATTCGGGGAAGCCCTCAAGCTGATTAAGGAAAAGAATCCTCTCCCTTTGTGCGTCGGCCGGGTCTGCCCCCATTTCTGTGAGGATGCCTGCCGCCGGAACCGGGTGGATGAACCCATCGCGATTAATCCCCTGAAACGGTTTGTGGCCGATTATGATCAACTCCGGGGCGTTCCCTTTAAGCCCCAGGTAGCCCCGGACAGCGGCCATAAGGTAGCCGTCATAGGCGGCGGGCCGGGAGGACTTTCCGCCGCCTATTACCTGCGGGAGAGAGGTCATGCGGTAACCATCTTCGACGCCAAGCCTCAACTGGGGGGGATGCTCCGTTACGCCATTCCTGAATATCGTCTGCCCAAAAAGATTTTGGACCAGGAAATTGAGGGGATTCTCGACTTGGGGGTGGAGGTTAGACCAAACCGGCCTTTCGGACAGGAGGTTACTCTGGCCGGCCTGCGGCAGGAAGGTTACCAGGCCGTTTTCATGGCCCTGGGAACCTGGAAATCCAGCCGTCTGGGCCTGGAGGGAGAAGACCTTCCGGGAGTCGTTCATGCCCTGGACTTCTTGATCCGGACTTCCATGGGAGAGCGTATAGCCATCGGCAAGAAGGTCCTGATCATCGGCAACGGGAATACAGGTATGGATGCGGCGAGGACCTGCCTGCGCCTGGGGGCCGAAGAGGTGACCATGCTCTATCGCCGCTCTCGGAAAGAGATGACCGCTCATCGTGAGGAAGTGGCGGCTGCGGAAGCCGAGGGGGTCAAACTGGAACTGTTGGTTTCGCCGACCCGGATTATTTCTGAGAACGGACGGTTCAATGCCCTGGAGTTCGTCCGCAACGAGCTCAAGGAAACGGATGCCGGGGGCCGTGCCAGGCCTGTTCCCATCCCGGGTTCGGAGACCATCCTGGAGGCCGACCTGGCCGTCATATCCATCGGCCAGTTCTCCGACCTCAGCTTCCTGGAGAACGATCCGGATTTGAAGAAGCTGGCCCTTTCCAAGTGGGGGACGCCGGATGCCGATCCCGAGACACTTCAAACCTCCATCCCCGACCTTTTTGTCGGCGGGGACCTTTTCAGGGGACCTCAAACAGTCATCGAGGCCATCGCCGACGGACGGACCGCGGCCCTTTCCATCCATCAGTTTCTTACCCAGGGACAGGTCAAACCGACCGAAAAGCCTTTCAATATCAGCAAGGGGAATCTGGCCGAGGTGGACCAGGTAAATTTTGAAGACGTTTCCAAACGCCCCCGGATCTATCAGCCTCATCTGTCCTTAGAGGATCGGGAAAGGAATTCTAAGGAGGTGGAGGCGACCATCGGTGAGGCCGAGGCCATGGAAGAGGCTGGCCGCTGCCTGTCTTGTGGCTGCCAGGATGTCTATGACTGTCAGCTCCGGGCCCACGCTGAGTTGTACAAGGTGGATATCTCCAAGCTGCCCATCTGGACAGAACGAAAATACCCTCTGCAAACGACCCATCCCTTCATTGAGGTCGATCCGAATAAGTGCATTACCTGCCGGAGATGCGTCCGCAGCTGTTCCGAATACCAGGTTCAGCATGCTTTCGAACTCCAGGAGGTCCAAAAGGGTCGGAAAGAAGAGCCTCTCCGCCATATTCCGGCCATCAACGAACGCTGCGTCTCCTGCGGACTTTGTCTGGCCAACTGCCCCACCGGGGCCCTGATTGAAAAAAGGGACGGGCTGCCCGGTCCCTGGAAATTGGAACGGGTCAGGACCACCTGCACTTATTGTGGGGTGGGCTGTCAAATTTACTTAGAAAAAGTCGGCGACCGGGTGGTCCGGGCTAATGGGGTTCCCAATGCCCCGCCCAACTACGGTCATCTGTGCGTCAAAGGCCGCTTCGGGTTCAGCTTCATTTACGCGGAAGACCGGCTCAAGACGCCTTTGATCAGGGGAAACGGGGTGTTCAAAGAGGCCACCTGGGAGGAGGCCTTTGATCTGATTGTTCAAAAGCTCAAGGCAACCATTGATCGGCACGGTCCCGATGCCGTGGCCGGCGTAAGTTGCGCCCGGAGCATCAGTGAAGATTCATATCAAATGCAGAAACTTTTCCGCGCAGTGATCGGTACTAACAACATTGATCACTGCGCCCGTACCTGACACGCACCGACGGTCGCCGGTCTGGCGATTGCTTTCGGTTCTGGTGCTATGACCAATTCCTTTGCCGATTTCAGCAAGGCCAAAATGATCCTGGCCATTGGTTCCAATATGACCGAGGCCCATCCGGTGGCTGCGGCGGCCGTCAAGCGGGCGGTGTTGAACGGGGCCGAACTCTACGTGGTCGATCCCCGTCGAACGGAACTGGCGGAAAAGGCTACGCTGCACATACCCCTGAAGGTGGGGAGCGACATCGCCCTTCTGAACGGGTTGATGCATGTCCTTATTACTGAAGGCTTATACGATAAAAATTACGTTAAATCCTGCTGTGTGGGTTTTGAGGAACTCGAGAAAAAAGTGATGGAGTATCCTCCGGAACGGGCCGCCGAGCTATGCGGTGTGGACACAGCAATGATCCGCCAATTGGCCCGGCGCCTGGCTGCGGTGAAACCGGCTATGCTGATATACACCCTGGGAATCACCGAACACACCTGCGGGGTCAACAATGTCCTCAGTTGCGCCAATCTTCAGATGCTCCTGGGCAATGTGGGCTTTGAATGCGGCGGGGTGAATCCCTTGAGAGGACAGAACAACGTCCAGGGGGCCTGTGATATGGGGGCCTTGCCCAATGTCTTTCCCGGGTATCAGAGAGTTGAAGATCCGGCCCTTCGAGAAAAATTTGAAACCGCCTGGGGGGTGAAAAAGCTTCCGGAAAAAAACGGCCTCATGCTTCCCCAGATGCTGGACGGCCTAGTGGACGGCAAGATAAAATTCTTTTGGGTCTTTGGTGAGAACCTGGCCAACACCGAACCCGATATTCGCCATGTGGAACATTGCCTGTCATCGGCGGAGTTCATGGTCTGTCAGGACAATTTCCAGACCAAGACGACCCGGTTCGCCCACGTCATTTTACCGGCTGCGGCCTGGAGTGAAAACGACGGCACCTTTGCCAACAGCGAACGCCGGGTGAACCGGGTGCGCACAGTCAAACCCCCTCCGGGACTGGCCAAACCGAATTGGTGGATATTCAAGGAAATCGCCAAACGGATGGGCCAGGACTGGGCCTCCAGCAGTGCCCAGGAAATCTGGGACAATGAAGTTTCCGTACTGGCACCTCAATTGGCCGGGATCAAGTATGCCCGGTTGGAAAGAAACGGCCTGCAATGGCCGGTGCCCTCTTTGGATCATCAGGGCACGCCCACTCTGCACAAGGACGGCTGTTTTACCTGCGGCCTGGGACAACTCACCCCGGTGGACTGGACCCCGCCGGCCGAGGTCGCCGACCGGGAGTATCCCTTTGTTTTGAGCACCGGACGACGTCTTTATCATTATCACACCCGCACTCAGACCGGACGGGTCAAGGGACTTAATAAACTTTTAAGTGAAGAGACCGCCGACCTTTCTCCTTCCGATGCTAAAACCTTAGGTATTGAAAACGGGGCAAAGGTCCGGGTGAAATCCCGTCGCGGTGAAGTGATCGTCAAAGCCAAAGTGACTGAACAGGTCCCGCCGGGGATGGTCTGGATGGCCTTCCATTTCAGGGAAGGCAATGCCAACTGGCTGACCAATCCGGCCTTCGATCCTGTGACTCTGACGGCGGAATATAAGGCCTGTGCCGTACGGGTGGAAAAGATATGAACGGGAGGATGAACACGTTTTTGAGAACCATCACCCAAGGAGGGTTTGAAAATGATCCAAAGACCTAACGCGCTTGCTGGAACTTCTCCCCTTTAAAATGGAGGGGATTCGATTCATGGGGATGTAAAGTCTTATGTAATCAAAACAACTCTTCAGAGCCGTTACAATATTGAGGCTGCTGCATAGACGCAGGGTTACCTTTTCCATTGTTCTTTTTTCTCCTCTGCAATCGTGGATGCCGAGTCGTACCAACCCCTGCCACACTACATTATTGTAGGATGAGGAGTAAACTGTGTCATAATAACTACTTTTTCTTACGAATTTTTACTAATTCTTACCAATAGCTCTTGACAAAACCTTTTTCTGTTTGTTAAAGATTGCACATGGGGTATGCAAAACGTGGTCAAGCATAAATTGGAAACGATCAACGAGATAACCGAAGTTTCGGCCGTTAGGACCGCCAGGTCATTCTTGATAAAGTGGATTCGGCCTGGGGGGGGAATTAAAAGGTCATGGGAAATCGGTATTCAGATGCCGATCCCGGTAGTTGCCTGCATTAAGAAGGCATCAAATCGTTTTCAATCAGAGAGCAACAAATATGAACAACCCGATACATAGAGGTAACAAAAAATGAGATACGCAGAGACAGGATATAATTTAGAAATTGATTTAGCGAGAGG
>CAYGXL010000090.1:0-10108 GCA_964353935.1 uncultured Burkholderiaceae bacterium
CAGCCGCCGTGGCGATCGGGTGATAGTCGTTGTCCCAGCCGTTGTTGCAGCAGCCACCGCGGTTGTTGTCGACGTTGACATTGACGTTCTTGTTGACGTTGACTTTGTTGTTGACGTTGTTGACGCTGGTGTTGCGCACGTTGTTCGTCCGCACGTCCTTGTTGCTGTTGTTGACCTGCGCCTTCGGCCTGGCACCGCCGCCGCCACCACCGCCACCACCGGCGCGAGCACCGCCACCACCGCCGCCACCACCCTTGTTGCCGGCGGCCTCAGCCATCGGGGCGAGGGCAACGCTGCCCAGGACGAGAACGGCCAACGGGGCCAGAAGCAGTCTGCTGATCGAGTTCTTCATCTATGGCGCTCCCTTATTTCGTCTTCACCGGAACGATCTCGACCCTCGACGCGCCCTTGGGCGGCGTGAAGGCGAAGATCGAGTCCTTGAACGTCGGCTTCAGGTTCCAATCGATCAGCGAGACCGATTGCGGCCGCGCTTCGTCGGCCCGGTTGGTGATCACGATCTTGCGCGGCAGCGGTTTGCTGCCCGTCGTGATCCAGATCTGCCAGTCGAAGTCGCCCTGCCGGAATGCGTAGTGGTCGCAGAGATCCTCGCCGACGAAGTCCTGGCCGGCATTCATCGCTGACTGGATCTTGTCGAGAGGCGCCGCCGGGGTGCCCCACAAGAAGAGGTCGGACAGCGGAACTTCCACACCGTACTTCTCCTGCAGCCGGCCGATCAGGCCAGAGATCGTGTCGACTACGTCGACCGTCGAGTAGTACTTCTGCGCGGGCGTGAAGAGCGTGACGGTCTTGCCGTCGAAGATCAGTTCGCGTTCGGAACGCGCGCTAAGCATCCGCACGCGCAGCTTGTTGGGACGAACGACGTCCATCGACGCCGTGGCGGTGTGCTGCAGCTTCTGGCCATCGGCCAGGACGCGCTCGCCGGTCACCTCGGTGGCCACCTGGAAGCGGCTCAGGCTCTGCAGATGGGCTCCCATGTCCCTGAGGGCCTGTATCGCGCCTGGCGCAACGGGATACGTTGCCGGCTGGGCCGCGGCGCCGACTGGCGTCGGCTGTTGCGCAAAGGCCGTTCCGGCCACGACGCACAGCCCCACTGCCGTCAGTGCCGATGCGACGGCCCGACGTCCTGCTCCATGCACACTCATGTGGTTTCCCTTCCTCGATAAGTCATTCTTCCTGCGGCGTGGCGCAACGGCTCGACGGGCCGTTTGAGCATCAGCAAAGAACGCACAGGGACAACCAGCGAGCGTATGGCTGCTCTAACATGGGACCTGTCGGCTGCTTGACAGGGGAAGGTGGCGGCGGAAAAAAGGCGAGTTGGCAATGCGCGACAACAGCAACGTTCCAGGCGCCGAAAGGCTGCACGAACTGCTCTGCAAGGGACGCTGGTACCGCAGCCTGCCGCCGGAACTGCAGCAACGCATCCTCGCGGCGTCCCGCGCCCGGGACTTCGCCAAGGGGGAAGTCATCGCGCTCGAGGGCGCTTCGCCGGCGGGGGTGTCGGCAGTAATCTCGGGCGAGGTGAAGCTGGTGCGTCAGCCGCGCCAGGGGGAAGAGTCACTGCTCTTCATCTGCGAGCCCGGATTCTGGTTTGGCGAGTACGCCGTCTTGACCGGCGAGAAGACCCTGGTGAGCGCCATCGCGAAGACCAAGGCTCGCCTCCTGGTACTTCCTAAGCGCGAGTTTGACCGCATCGTCGAGGAGGAGCCGCGGCACTACCGCCACTTCGCTGCGCTCGGGCTCAGGCACACTGCGGCCTACCTGACAGCGTTCACGCATGCGAGCAGCCTCGAACCCGAGGCCCGCCTACGCGGTCAGCTCGCTCTGCTCTCGCTGTTAAAACGTACCGAGGACGAGATCGATACACCGGTCGAACTGCCCTACTCGCAATCCGAACTCGCATCGATCGTCGGCGTCTCGCGGCAAACGATAAACCAGCTGCTGCATGCGCTTGCCGAGAAAGGACTGATCCAGATGGGATTCAAGCGCGTCCGCGTGCTGGCGCCGCAGGAACTTCTGGCCAGTCTTTGACGCACCCTGAAGGAAGACGTCGCCGGTCGATGGATAGTGATAGTCCTGCCGTCAAGAGCCCGCCGACCGTCGCGACTCTTTTGCCGTCAGATTTACCGTCAGATTGAAGGGCATCCCGGCGATAGATCTCGATAGATCTCGACAGACATCGCGATAGGCATTTGCCCATCGGATCAACGCGCTGGGGCCGCTTTTCGATAGCTCTCGATAGACCCCGATAGATCTCGAAAGCTATTCCCACTCGATCGTCGCCGGCGGCTTGCCGCTGATGTCGTACACGACGCGGTTGATCCCGCGCACTTCGTTGATGATTCGGTTGGAGACGCGGCCGAGCAGTTCGTGCGGCAGGTGCGCCCAGTGCGCGGTCATGAAGTCCGAGGTCTGGACGGCGCGCAGCGAGACCACCCATTCGTAGGTGCGGCCGTCGCCCATGACGCCGACGCTCTTCACCGGCAGGAACACGGCGAATGCCTGGCTGGTGCGGTCGTACCAGCCGGATGAGCGCAGCTCTTCGATGAAGATGGCGTCGGCCCGCCGCAGCAGGTCCGCGAACTCCTTCTTCACCTCGCCGAGGATGCGCACGCCGAGGCCGGGGCCGGGGAACGGGTGACGGAAGACCATGTCGCGCGGCAGTCCCAGCGCGAGTCCGAGGTTGCGCACCTCGTCCTTGAACAGATCGCGCAGCGGCTCGAGCAGCTTGAGGTGCAGCGTCTCCGGCAGGCCGCCGACGTTGTGGTGGCTCTTGATCGTCGTCGCCTTCTTCGTCTTCGCGCCGGCCGACTCGATCACGTCGGGATAGATCGTGCCTTGCGCCAGCCACTTCGCGTTCGGCAGCTTCGCCGCTTCCTCCTGGAACACGTGCACGAATTCGCGGCCGATGATCTTGCGCTTCTCTTCCGGGTCGGCCACGCCTGCGAGCGCGTCCATGAAGCGCTTCGTCGCGTCGACCGCGATCAGCTTCATGCCCATGTGCCTGTCGAACGTGTCGATCACCTGCTGGCCTTCGCCGAGACGCAGCAGGCCGGTGTCGACGAACACGCAGGTGAGTTGCTTGCCGATCGCGCGATGGATCAGCGCGGCGGCGACCGACGAATCGACCCCGCCCGACAGCCCCAGGATCACTTCCTCGCCGCCCACCTGCGTGCGGATCGTCTCGACCGCCTCGGCGGCGTAGTCGCCCATCACCCAGTCGGCCTTGCAGCCGCAGATCTCCAGCACGAAGCGGTTGAGGATCGCCTGGCCCTGCAGCGTGTGCGTCACCTCCGGGTGGAACTGCACCGCATAGAAGCGGCGTGCCTCGTCGGCCATGCCGGCGACCGGGCAGCTCCCGGTCGACGCCATCAGCTTGAAGCCGGGCGGCATCTCGACCACCTTGTCGCCGTGGCTCATCCAGGCCTTCAGCAGCCCGTAGCCCTCGGGGCTGCGCTCGTCCTCGATGCCGGCGAGCAGCCGCGTGTGGCCGCGCGCCCGCACCTCCGCGTAACCGAACTCGCGCGTGTGCCCGCCCTCGACGCGGCCGCCGAGCTGCTGCGCCATCGTCTGCATGCCGTAGCAGATGCCGAGCACCGGAACGCCGAGATCGAACACCGCCTGCGGCGCCCTGTCGGTCGCTTCCTCGTAAGCCGACATGTGGCTGCCGGACAGGATCACGCCCCGCGGCGCGAACTCGCGGACGAAGGCGTCGCCCACGTCCGCCGGGTGGATCTCGCAATACACGCTGGCTTCGCGCACGCGGCGCGCGATCAGCTGCGTGACCTGCGAACCGAAGTCGAGGATCAGGATCTTGTCGTGGTTCATCGCGCATTGCACCGGCGGCGCCGGCGTCCCGAAAAAACATGGCCCGCCGCACGATGGCTGGCGGGCCAGGAAGAAGTCTTCACGGCGACCCTCAGGTCTCGAGCCGGTAGTTCGGCGCCTCTTTGGTGATGCGCACGTCGTGCACATGCGACTCGCGCATGCCGGCGGCCGTGATCTCCACGAACTGCGCCTTCGTGCGCAACTCGTCGATCGAGCCGCACCCGCAGTAGCCCATGCTCGAGCGCAGTCCGCCCACCAGCTGGTAGATGATCGCCAGCACGCTGCCCTTGTACGGCACCATCCCCTCGATGCCTTCCGGCACGAACTTGTCGATGTTGGAGTCGTTGTCCTGGAAGTAGCGCTCGGCCGAGCCCTCGGTCATCGCGCCGAGGCTGCCCATGCCGCGGTAGCTCTTGTAGGAGCGGCCCTGGAACAGGATCACCTCGCCCGGGGCCTCTTCGGTGCCGGCGAACATGCCGCCCATCATCACGGCGTACGCGCCGGCGGCAAGGGCCTTGGAGACGTCGCCCGAGTAACGGATGCCGCCATCGGCGATCAGCGGAACGCCGGTGCCGGCGAGAGCGCGCGCGACGTTGGCCACCGCCGTGATCTGCGGCACGCCGACGCCCGCGACGATGCGCGTCGTGCAGATCGAGCCGGGACCGATGCCGACCTTGACGCCGTCGGCGCCCGCCTCGAGCAGCGCCTTCGCCGCTTCCTCCGTCGCCACGTTGCCGCCGACCACGTCGACATCCGGAAAGTTCTTCTTGACCCACTTGACGCGATCCAGCACGCCCTGGTGATGGCCGTGCGCGGTATCGACGACCAGGAGGTCGACGCCCGCCTTCACCATCCGCTCGGCGCGCTCGTCGGAATCGGAACCGGTGCTGATCGCACCGCCGACGCGCAGCTTGCCGAGTTCATCCTTGGACGCGAGCGGGTGCTCGGTGGCCTTGGTGATGTCCTTGACGGTGATCAGGCCGCGCAGGATGTCGTTGTCGTCGATCACCAGCACTCGCTCCAGCCGGTGCCTGTGCATCAGTTCCTTGGCCTCTTCGAGGCTCGCGCCCTCGCGCACGGTGACGAGCCGCTCGCGCGGCGTCATGATTTCGCGGATCGGCGCCTCGTAGCGCGTCTCGAACCGCAGGTCGCGGTTCGTGACGATGCCGACGACGCGCTTGCCTTCCACAACCGGCAGGCCGGAGATCTTGTTGGATCGCTGCAGGTCGATCGCGTCGCGGACGGTCATGTCCTGCGTGATCGTGATCGGGTCGCGCAGCACGCCGGCTTCGTGGCGCTTGACCTTCAGCACCTCGGCGGCCTGCTTCGCGGGCGGCATGTTCTTGTGCACGATGCCGATGCCGCCTTCCTGAGCGAGGGCGATCGCCAGGCTCGCCTCGGTGACGGTATCCATCGCCGCCGACACGAGCGGGATGTTCAGTGCGATGTTCCGGGAGACTTTGGTCGTGAGCTGCACGTCGCGAGGCAGAACCGCCGAGTAGGCGGGGACGAGCAGCACGTCATCGAAGGTCAGCGCCTTCTGAACCAACCGCATAGTTGTCCTCATGACGCAAAAGCGGAGTATACGGGGGATCGACCCGCTCCCAAATTGGCCGCCAAGTGCCGCCCTCTTCCGACGAATGGAGTCTTGCCCCGCTTCGGGCCGCCGTCGGACAATGGCCGCTCACGGAGACCTTGCCATGACTCGTCGACCCTTCATCCTCAGCGCGCTTGCAGTGGCTTTCGTCGCCGGCACCTTCGCCGCCAGCGCCTCGGCGCAGTGGGCCTGGAAGGACGACAACGGCCGCCTCGTGTACTCGAACATCCCGCCGCCGGCGAGCGTCAAGCCCGCTCAGATCGTGCGTCAGCCGGGAGCGGTGCCCCAGGCCGCCCGTTCCAGCGCCCCTGCCGAAGGCGAAGCCGAGAAGCCGGCAACCGCGCCCGCCGCCGCGAATGCCCCCAAGACATACGCAGAGCGCGACGCCGAATTCCGCAAGCGCCAGCAGGAGCGCACGGACAGCGAGCGCACGGCGCAGGAAGAGCAGCAGAAATCCGCGCAGAAGGCCGTCGAGTGCGAGCGGTCGCGCGGTTACCTGCGTGCCCTCGAAGACGGGGTGCGCATCACGCGCACGGACGCCGCCGGCAACCGGGAGTTCCTCGACGACGCCCAGCGCGCCGCCGAGATGGATCGCATGCGCAAGGCGATCCGCGAACTCTGCAGTTAGGGCACTTCAGCGCCGTCACGAGCGACGGCGCCTGACCTCGGCGCGAACCCGCCGCGCTTCCTTCGGGTCCACCGTCAGCGGTCGATACAGTTCGATCCGATCGCCGTCCTCCAGGCGCTGCGTCATGGCGCCGGCCCGTCCCCAGATGCCGACGTCAGGTGCGGCCGCCGCCGTGTCCGGCCGCCGGTCGAGCACGCCGGACGCCCGAATCGCATCGGCCACCGTCGCCCCGGCGGGCAACGTCAGCTCGGTCAGGTCTTCGCAGCCCGGCGCGCACCAGACGACCGTGACGCGGACTTCAGGCCGGACCATACAACTGCTCCGCACGCAGAGCGAACGAGTCCACCATCGAGTTGGCGATGGCATCGAAGACCGGCGCCACGGCCCGGCCGAGCAGGCCATTCACGAATTCGTACTGAAGCGTCAGCTGCACCTTGCAGGCGCCGGCGCGCAGCGGCAGGAAGTCCCAGTGCCCGGTCAGCGAACGGAACGGTCCGTCGATCAGTTCGAGCCGGATCTGCACCGGATAGCGATGCTGGTTGCGCGTGGTGAACCGCGAACGAATGCCCTTGTAGGCGATGTCGATGCTGGCATCCACGCCGCCCTCGTGGTCGGCGACGATGCGCGAACCGGAGCACCACGGAAGGAACTGCGGATACGACTCGACGTCCTCGACGAGGTCGAACATCTGCTCGGCGCTGTAGTGGAGATAGACGGAGCGTTGGACGTGGGGCATGGCGGGCGACGGTCAGGCCGCACGGTCTGCCGTGCGAACTGCCCTACACTCGAATTCTATTCACTGTGGCAGGCAGTCCCCGCGTGGCGATCGTCCAGAACAAGAAGGCGTTTCACGATTACTCGATCGAGGAGCGTTTCGAAGCGGGCCTCGTGCTCGAAGGCTGGGAAGTCAAGTCGATCCGTGCGGGACAGGTGCAGATCGGCGAGTCGTACGTGATCGTCCGCAACGGCGAACTGTTCCTCCTGAACGGTCACATCACGCCGCTGAAGACCGCCTCCACCCACATCAACCCGGAGCCCGACCGCACGCGCAAGCTGCTTCTCAACGCCGCCGAGATCCGCAAGCTGATCGGCAAGGTCGAGCGCGCCGGCTATTCGCTGGTGCCGCTGGACATGCACTTCAGCAAGGGACGCATCAAGCTCGAGTTCGGCCTGGCCAAGGGCAAGCGGCAGTTCGAGAAGCGGGCGAGCGAAGCGGACAAGGACTGGAAGCGCGAGCAGAACCGGCTGCTGAAGCAGCGCAGCCGCTGACTTCTTCGGGGCCCTTGATGAACTTCTGGGACAAGCAGTACTCCGCCGTCGAGGGCTACAAGTACGGCACCCGGCCCAATGCGTTCCTGATGGCCGAGGCCCACCGCCTGCCCCCGCACGCACGCATCCTGGTTCCTGGCGACGGCGAAGGCCGCAACGGCGCCTGGCTGGCGAGCCAGGGCCACGAAGTCCTGACCGTCGACATTTCCGAAGTCGGGGTCGCGCGAGCCCGGGCGCTGGCCACGAATCTCGGGGTCCGCATCGACACCCTCGTGGCGGACCTCAAGGCCTGGACTCCGCCGACGGGCACTTTCGACGCGGTGGTGCTGACGTACCTGCACATGCCGCCCACCATGCGCACGGAGGTGCATCGCAAGGTCGCCACCGCGCTGCGCTCGGGCGGCCTGCTGCTGCTCGAGGCCTTCCATCCCCGGCAACTGGGACGCAGCAGCGGCGGGCCGAAGGAGCTCGAGCTGCTCTACACCCTCGACGACGTTCGCCCGGACTTCAACGACGCGCTCGACGAAGAGCTTGGCGAGGAGCTCGAAGCGCTGCTGGACGAAGGGCCCGGCCACCAGGGGATGGCCGCCGTGACGCGCTACCGCGGACGCGCGCGCTGACGGCCGGCCGCGGCGCGGCCGCTCCACGGCCTTCGTGACACCGCAGGCCCTAGCCTGCCCGCCGCGCCAGCGTTCCCGCGATTCTCCGCAGCAGCCACTTCGGCGTCGCGCGCGACGCGAGCGTCACGGCCCGGTTCACTGCGCCGGGCACCGTGATCACCGCGCCCTCCATGCAGGCCCGATAGCCCTCGGATGCAACCTCGTCGGCATCGCCGATCAGGAAGCCCGGCAGGCTCGCCAGGCGCGCGTTCGCCTCGACGGCACCGCTGAGCATGCGGGTGTCCGTGATGCCCGGACACAGCGCCGTCACCGTCACGCCGCAGTCCTTCAGTTCGTCGGCGAGCGACTCCGTCAGCGACAGCACATAGGCCTTGGTCGCGGCGTAGGTCGCCAGCAGGGGAATCGGCTGGAAGGCGGCGATCGATGCGACGTTCAGCACGCGGCCGTGACCGCGCTCGCGCATCGGCGGAAGGAAGTGCGCCAGCATGCCCGTCAGCGCGGATACGTTCAGGTCGATCAGCTCCTGGTGCCGCTCCGGCAGCATCCGCGTGAACTCGCCCTGCTGCAGCACGCCCGCGTTGTTGACTAGAACGTCGATCGCGATGTTCCGGCGCTGCAAGGTGGCCGCGAGCGCGCCGGGAGCGTCCCGCCGCGTCAGGTCGCACGGCTCGACCCGGACGTCGACGCCGAAGTCGGCCTCTAGGGTGGCCGCGAGCGACTCGAGCCTCGCCTTGTTACGCGCGGCCAGCACCAGGGGATGACCCTCCCGCGCGAAGCGCCTGGCGAGGGCCTCCCCGATCCCGGAAGATGCGCCGGTGATCAGCGCGGTTTCCCTGGGACGCCGTCTACTTGCCATGCCCTTCCCTCTGGCGGCGCGTCAGCGCAGCCAGCGCGCATTGCGCGCCAGCTTCATCATCTTGCCGAACGACGGCGCTCCCTGGCGGCGCGCTTCGGGCAGCAGGCGCGAAGCGAGCAATGCCGTGGCGAACGCGTCGGCGGCAGCGCTGTGGCGCGAGGAAACCGGAATCCCGAATCGATTCAGCCACTCGTCCAGGGAACGGAGGTTGATCTTCGGGTAGAGGGCAGGCGCAAGTTCCGCCAGGTCGAGCCAGGGGTTGTCGAACGGCTGGTTGACGTAGAACTTGATGACGCGCGCGAGGAAGCCACGGTCGAACGGCGCGTGGAACGCGAGCATCGGCGCGGTGCTCACGTATTCGAGGAACATGCCGATCGCCTTTTGAGGGTCGACGCCGTTCAGCTGCGCCTCGACCCCCACGCCGTGCACGAGGATGTTCTCGCGCGCGCTCGCCGTTCCCTGGCGCACGATGATCTCGATGCTGTCGCCGGGCAGCACGTGCCCGTCCTCGTGCATCGCCACCGCTCCGATCGAGATCAGTTCGTCGCTGGAGATGTCCATCCCGCTCGTCTCGACGTCGACCACGACCCAGCGCTGGTGGACCGGGCGTTCGCGGCCGAGCAGGCGATCGAAGAAGCCCATGCCGCGCCCCTAGCCGGGGAAGTCCAGTTCGAGCCGCTGCTGGACCTTGCGCGCCTGCCGGAACGACTCGTTCAGGATGCGGCGGTCGAGGGGCGACAGCGAACGCAGTTCGACCTCGTTCGGGTTGTCCTCGTGACTCGCGCCGTACGCGTGCTCGCGTCGGTGCTGCGCGCGCAGGCGCATCAGCTGGAAGAACTCGAACGCGGCGACCCAGCCGTCCACGTCGTCGGCCGGCAGATGTCCGGATTCGGCGAGCCGCTTGTAGCGCTCCGAGGTGTTGGTCTCGTGCAGCCCCGCGCGCAGCGCCCAGATGCGGGCCGCGTCTACGAAGGGCACGGTGCCGTGCATCTTCAGGTCGACCCGGTCCGGGCCTCCCGATTCGCCGAACAGCGATTCGGTGAGCCGGCCCGCCGCAGGAGGCCGGTTGCGCATCGCGTTGTCCGACATCTGCTTCAGGAAGCGGGAGTTCGCCTGCGCCCGCTCGACAACTTCGACGCGCAACTGGTTGGCGAGCAGGATGTCGCCGAACAGCGGGCGAAAGTCGAAGTAGATGCTGCCGGCGAGCAGCGCCTCGGGGTCGCCGCGGTCGACCCACCGCATGAACATCTCTTCCCAGCCGGCGTAGGGCAGCGTCAGCGCCGGGTTCCGCG
>CAYGXL010000091.1:0-10029 GCA_964353935.1 uncultured Burkholderiaceae bacterium
GCCACGCCGGCGGCGGCATGGACAACGACAGCCGCGAGCAGTACTCGCAGTTCCTGCTGCAGAGCAAGGTCAACACGCGCCTGGTGGAGTTCCGCGACCCGCTGCCGCCGGGCATCGACGGGCTCGGCACGCTGCGGATGATCTCGATCATCGACGTGCTGAACGACGGGCTGTCGTCGGTGTACACGTTCTTCGATCCGGATACGCTCGGCACGAGCTACGGCACCTTCAACATCGTGTGGCAGATCGAGCAGTGCAAGGCGCTCGGGCTGCCGTACCTCTACCTTGGCTACTGGATCGCCGAGAGCCCCAAGATGGCCTACAAGGCGCGCTTCCGGCCCGTGGAGATGCTGCGCGGCGGACGGTGGGAACGTCTGACCGAACACAAGCGCACGCGCTGATTGCGGGGGCGGCCGTCCCCTAGAATGCGCGCGTGCTGTACTCCTTCGCGCGCTCCGTCCTCTTCTCGCTCGACCCCGAGGTCGCCCACGACCTCACGCTGACGCAGCTGCAGCGCGCCTACGCGCTCGGCCTCACCCGCCTGGTCTGCAAGTCCGTGCCGCCGTTGCCGGTCACGGTGATGGGACTCGATTTCCCGAATCCGGTCGGGCTGGCTGCCGGCATGGACAAGAACGGCGATCACATCGACGCGCTCGGCAGCTTCGGCTTCGGCTTCATCGAGGCCGGCACGGTCACGCCGCGCCCGCAGCCGGGCAACCCGAAGCCGCGCATCTTCCGGCTGATCCCCGCGCAGGGCGTGATCAACCGGATGGGCTTCAACAACGACGGCGTCGACAAGCTCGTCGACAACGTGCAGCGGCAGGGTGCGTTCCGTCGCCGCGGCGGGATCGTGGGGCTGAACATCGGCAAGAACGCCGACACGCCGATCGAGCGCGCGCTCGACGACTACCGCATCGGGCTGCAGAAGGTCTACGAGCACGCCGACTACGTCGCGGTGAACATCTCGTCGCCGAACACCAAGGACCTGCGCGCCTTGCAGGGCGCGAAGGAACTCACCGGCCTGCTCGCGGGACTGCGCGACGAGCGCAAGCGGCTCGAGGACCGCCATCGCCGGCGCGTGCCGCTCGCGGTGAAGATCGCGCCGGACCTCGACGACGCCGCGATTCCGGGGATCGCCGACACGCTGGTCGAGCACGGCGTCGATGCCGTCATCGCCACCAACACGACCATCGCGCGCGACCGCGTGCAGGGGTTGCTGCACGCCGAGCAAACGGGCGGACTCTCCGGCCGCCCGCTCACCGAACGGGCGACCGCGGTCGTCGACCTTCTTGCGCGCCACCTCAAGGGCACGCTGCCGATCATCGGGGTGGGCGGCATCATGAACGGCGCCGACGCGGTCGAGAAGATGCAGGCCGGCGCGTCGCTCGTGCAGGTCTACACCGGCTTCATCTACTCGGGACCGGACGTCGTGGCCGACTGCGTCGAGGCACTCCGGGCGATGCCCGCGAAACCGTCGCGCGCGCCGCGCGGCGGCGCCCGTCGCTCCGCCTGACGATGCGCTGCTTTCTCGCGGCGTGGCCGGATGCCGCGGCGCGGAGCCTCTGTCGCACTTTGACCGAGTCCCTGCGGCCGCACGCCGACCACGGCCGCGTGATGCGGGCCGAGAACCTGCACCTCACCCTCGCGTTCATCGGCGACCTTCCGGACGCGCGCGGCGCCGAGGTCGCGGCTGCATGCGCGGCGCTGCCGCCGGTGTCCTGCGATTGGGCACTGACCGAGATCGGCTTCTTTGCGCGGCCGCGCGTGCTGTGGGCCGGCGGTGCGCTGCCGGACGAACTGGCGACGATCGCGGCCAGTGCGCGCGGGCTGCTCGACCGGATGAAGGTGGACTACGACCGCAAGCCCTTCGTCCCGCACGTCACGCTGCTGCGCGACGTTAAGCGCTTCGATGGACCGCGGGAGATCGCGCCGCCGATTGCCTGGCCGATCCGCGAGATCGCGCTGTACCGGTCGGGACGCGACGAAACCGGCGCGCGCTACGTCCGCGTCGAACCGGCCTGACCCGACGGCCGACGTTCGCGGTACATCTCGCGGAAGGTGCGGCCGCTCGGCGCCGGGAAGTCGCGGCTGATGGTCCAGCCCGCGCCAACGGGCAAGCTGCGGATGCGCTTCGCATCGCCACCCATCCAGCGCAGCACGCGGACCGCGACCTTCGATCCGAACGCGTACAGCGACGGCCGCATGGCCGCATACGCCCACACGGCGATGCCGACCTTCTCGTACCACGGCCGCAGCCCGCGTTCCCACTGCTTCTCGCGCAGCTTGCGCAACAGGTCCGGCAGGGGGATCTTCACCGGGCAGACGACGCTGCACTGGCTGCACAGCGTGGCCGCGTGCGGGAGATCGAGCGCGTTCTCGATGCCGACGTAGCTCGGCGTCAGCACCGAACCCATCGGACCCGGATACACCCAGCCGTACGCGTGGCCGCCGATCTTCTGGTAGACGGGACAGTGGTTCATGCACGCGCCGCAGCGGATGCAGCGGAGCATCTCCTCGAACTCGCCGCCGAGCAGCCCGGTGCGGCCGGCGTCGACCAGCACGTAGTACATGTGCTCCGGGCCGTCCTCCTCGCCCGGCCGGCGCGGGCCGGTCAGCACCGAGAAGTAGTTGGAGATCGGCTGGCCCGTCGCCGAGCGCGGCAGCAGGCGCATCAGGGTGGCGACGTCCTCGAGCGTGGGCAGGACTTTCTCGATCCCGGTCAGCACCACGTGCACCTTGGGCGGAAGGATCGTGCACATCCCTTCGTTGCCCTCGTTGGTGACGACCGTGGCCGACCCGGTCTCGGCGACCAGGAAGTTGGCGCCGGTCACGCCCATGTCCGCGCCGAGGAAGTGGCCGCGCAGCACCTCGCGCGCCTCGCGCGTGAGCTGCGTGATCTCGGTCTTGCGCGGCGTGGCGTGGGTCTTCGCGAAGAGGTCGGAGATCTCTTCCTTGTCCTTGTGGATCACGGGCGCGATGATGTGCGACGGCGCCTCGTTGTCGTTGATCTGAAGGATGTACTCGCCGAGGTCGGTCTCGACCGGTTGGATGCCCGCGGCCTCGAACGCGTGGTTCAGTCCGATCTCCTCGGACACCATCGACTTCGACTTCGTGACCTTGCGCACCCCGTGGTGCTTCGCGATGTCGACGATCAGCCGCACGGCCTCCTCGTGCGTCTCGGCGTAGAGCACCTGCGCGCCGCGCGCGCTGGCGTTGCGCTCGAAGATCTCCAGCCAGACGTCGAGGTCGGCCAGCGCCCGGTTGCGCCGCTCGACCGCCGCATCGCGCGTGGCCTCGAAGTCGTCGAGTTCGAGGATCGCCGCCGCGCGCGCGGTGACGAACTTCTCCGACAGCTTCTTCAGGTTCTTCTGCAGGCGCACGTCGGCCAGCTTCTGGCCGGCGCGCTCCTTGAAGTGCATCGACTCGACCCGCATCACGCGTCTCCCGCAAGGACCTGCGCGATGTGCAGCACCCGGGTCTTCTCGTCACCGGTGCGTCGCAGCCGCCCTTCGATGTTCAGGATGCAGCCGAGGTCGCCGAGCACGACGGCGTCGGCGCCGCTCGCCTGGATGTTGCGGCACTTCTCGTCGACGATCGCGCCGGAGATGTCGCCGTACTTCACCGAGAAGGTGCCGCCGAAGCCGCAGCACTGCTCGCAGTCCTTCATCTCGGTCAGCTGCACGCCGGGCAGCTTCGCCAGCAGCGCGCGCGGCTGCTGCTTGACGCCGAGCTCGCGCAGGCCGCTGCAGGAATCGTGGTAGGTGATGTGGCCGGCGAAGGTCGGCGGCACCTGGGTGATCTTCGCGACGTTGACGAGGAAGTCCGTCAGCTCGTAGGTCTTCCCAGCAAGACGCTCGACGCGGGCCTTGCGGTCCGGGTCGTCGCGGAACAGGTCGAGGTACTGCACCTTGATCTGTCCGCCGCACGAGCCGCTCGGCAGGACGACGTAATCGAACCCCTCGAATTCGCGCAGCACCTTTTCCGCCAGCTCGCGCGCCGTGCGCGAGTCGCCCGAGTTGTAGGCCGGCTGGCCGCAGCACGTCTGCGATTCCGGCACCACCACGTCGTAGCCCGCGCCTTCGAGCAGCTTCAGGGTCGAGAACCCGATTTCCGGCCTCACGGCATCCACCAGGCAGGTGACGAACAGCCCGACTCTCACGCTCGCAATCTCCCGTGGCCGGTCACGGCCTCTGCTCGGCGCAGCCCGCGGGCTGCATGCCACCGGGATATGGAAGGAACCTGCCGCAGGTCAAGGTCGCCCGGCGCGACCCATTGCCCGCTTTTCGCAATCTGATATAAAACCGCGGTATCCAAAAAATACCGCAACGCACCATGACGATTGCCGCCCCGCGGGACAAGACCGCCATCCAGGTCATCGAGCGGATGATGAAGCTGCTCGATGCGCTCGCGGCTCGTTCGGAGCCCGTCAGCCTGAAGGACCTCTCGACTACGACGGGCCTTCACCCCTCGACGGCGCACAGGATACTAAACGACATGGTCGTCGGCCGATTCGTCGACCGCGCAGAAACGCCGGGGTCGTACCGCCTCGGAATGCGGCTGCTGGAACTCGGCAACCTCGTCAAGGCGCGCCTGTCGGTGCGCGAGGCCGCGTTGGAGCCGATGCGCGACCTGCATCGCCGCACGGGCCAGACCATCAACCTGTCGGTGCGCCAGGGCGACGAGATCGTCTACGTCGACCGCTCCTACAGCGAACGCTCGGGCATGCAGGTCGTGCGGGCGATCGGCGGCCGCGCGCCGCTGCACCTGACGTCGAGCGGCAAGCTCTTCCTCGCCTATGACGAGCCGCGCGTCGTTCGCGCTTATGCGACGCGGACCGGCCTCGCCGGTCACACGAAGAACAGCATCACCGAGCTGGGCAAGCTCGAGCGCGAACTCTCGATGGTCCGCACGCGCGGGTATGCACGCGACAACGAGGAACTGGAACTGGGAGTGCGCTGCCTTGCCGCCGGCATCCGCGACGACACGGGGCGGATCACCGCGGGACTTTCGGTATCGGCGCCGTCCGAGCGAATGCAGGACGACTGGATCGACGATCTGGTGTCGACCGCCCAGCGAATCTCGGCTGGGCTGGGCTACAGCGGGCAGCCCGAGCCGCGCGCGAAGAGCTAGATCGGCCGGGCGGTGTCGCCGGCGGAGGACTCGGCCGAACGCGCGGGCGCCTTGGTCAGGGTGCCGCTCGTTTCGAGCCAGTCGCGAATCCGCTGCGCGTCGGCCAGCCGCGAATACTTGCCGACGGAATCCAGCAGCACCATCACCACCCGCTTGCCCTCGATCACCGCTTGCATCACGAGGCATCGGCCCGCGGCAGAGATGTAGCCCGTCTTCTGCAGGCCGATTTCCCAGTCGGGATTCGCGGTCAGGCGATTGGTGTTGCCGTAACGGACGCTGCGCTTGCCCACCGGCAGCGCCAGTTCGCCGCTGACGCTGAACTCGCGGATCACGTCGTGTTCGTAGGCTGCCTTCACCAGTTGCACGAGGTCGTTGGCACTCGAGCGGTTGTCCGGCGACAGGCCGGTGGGGTCGACGAAGTGCGAATCGCTCATGCCCAGCATCTGCGCCTTCGCGTTCATCGCCACGACGAAGCTGTCGACACCGCCGGGGTAGGTGCGTCCGAGCAGCTGGGCCGCGCGGTTCTCCGACGACATCAGCGCCAGATGCAGCGCAGTGCCGCGGGTCATGTTCAGTCCGGGTCGAAGGTTGGAGCGGATCCCGGCGCGAACCAGTTCATCGGGCGTGACCTTCAGTTCCTCGTCGAGCGGCAGGCCGGCTTCGACGGTCACCAGCGCCGTCATCAGCTTCGTGATCGACGCGATCGGCAGCACCGCGTGGATGTTCTTCTCGAACAGGACTTCGTTGGTGTCCTGATCGACGACCAGCGCCACGTGGCTCTTCAACTGCAACGGGTCGCCGCTGTGCGTGAGGCCGGAGAGCTGGCCCTCGGAGGGGCGCAGCGGAGCGCGTTCGACGCCACCCTTCCGTTTGGATTGGATGCGAGCCGAGCCGGCGGGGATGGTGCCCTTCACGCGCTGGGCGGACTTCGCCTTGGCGATGGTCGTCGAGGCTTGCGGTTGGGACCGGGTCGACGAGGTTCCGCCAAACGCGGCCCCGGAAGCCACCAGACACCCCGCCAGGGTCAAAACCAGCAATGCGCGCAAAGTCCCCTCCTTACGACACAAAGTCAACAGCAGACCACGCAAGCCGGGTCGCCAATGGACCGAATACCGGCCTGATAGAACGCTCTTTCTCTTGCGGCCCGCCGCACAGCGTTAAGTCCGTGCGCCAGGGCCTTGAATTTTCGGCGTTTCGTGTCGGCGCCATTCTAGTCACATTTCGCGCCGGCGGAACAAGCCCCGCCCTCTCGAAGTGAAGTCACGCAACGACCCCGGCCGCCGATCCCGCCGACATGCGACTTGTATCGACGCTCAGGCGCGGATCCAGTCCCGCGTCAGCCGTAAGCCGGTGGTTCCGGGCTGTCGCTGCAGCACACCTTCCTCGACCTCGCCGTGCTGCTGCCATCGGTGTTCCCGGGCACCAACAACGATTCACTCGACGACTGGGCGCAGAAGTGGCTGGGCAAGCGGCGGTAGCTAGTCGAGCGGGTGCTCGGACAGGATGGCGTCGCGCCCCTTGGCGTGACAGCCGACGCACAGCGGAACGGCCTGCCCGTTGGCGAGGATGCTGCTGCCGGGGGACGTGCCGAAGATCTCGTACCAGAACCAGCCCCTGGCGCCGTCGCCCTGCTCCGCGGTCTTCACCGCCACCGCCCAGCCGGACAGCTTGCCGGCGGGATCCATGAGTTCCTTGACCGCCGCCGACCCGCGCGGGTGTTCCTTCGCCTTGGCGCCGAGCGACTTGTCGACCGTGGGGTTCAGGTAGGTCTGCACCAGGGTCTTGTGCTCTCCCATCGAGCGGTGCGCGGCGGACTCCTTCGGCCACGCCTTGTAAGCGCCGGACTGCAACCACTTGAGCAGCGCCGCGCCTTCGGTCGGCGGAGTGTCGCTCGCCTGCGCTAACGGTGCGGCAGAGAAGATCGCCAGGGTCAGCAGCGCGGCACGGCAGTGGAAGCGGGTCATGGCGGCGGACGGCCAGGCGGCTGGGGACGCCGCACGATACCCGCGCGCGTTCGCCTTGGCCATCGCCCGGCGCACCGTGTGTCCACGCTCACCGCGCTTGAGGCAAAGCGGCCCGATCCGCGTTGCGCGGCGCATCACGCCAACGGTCTCGGCATGAAGCCTTCGTCCAGCGCGCGCCGATCATCTCGCTTGCCAACGCAGCACGGGAGCGTCACCCTTGCGGCTTCCGCCGGATTCGAGCCTTCATGACCGAGCCGATCGTCGTCCAGGATCGCGAGGAACTCATCTACCTGCTGTGCGAGGCCGCGGAGTTCGAGCACACGGTGATGTGCTCGTACCTGTACGCGCAGTGGTCGCTGAAGCGCGACGTGAGCGAAGGCGTGACCCCGGCCGAGCTGGTCGCGATCGAGCGCTGGCGGCGTTCGCTGGGGCGGGTCGCGCTGGAGGAAATGCTGCACCTGTCGCTGGTGAACAACCTGCTCGCCGCGATCGGCGCCGCGCCGCACCTGTGGCGTCCCGCGTTCCCGGTGCGTCCGGGTCACTTTCCGGCCGACGTGGTCATGACGCTGATGCCGTTCGGCGACGCCGCGCTCGATCACTTCATGTTCATCGAGCGACCCGAGGGCGTCGACATCGCGGACGGCGCGGGCTTCAGCCACGCGAACCACTACCGCCGGATCGCGCGACCGGACATGCTGGCGCCCGCGCCGCAGGACTACGCGAGCCAGGGCCACCTGTACCACGGGGCGCTGCACGGGCTCGCGCGACTGGCGGAGCAACTAGGCGAAGACCGCGTGTTCGTCGGCCACGGCCAGGCGCAGGTCGGGCCCGAGGAGTTCGGCCTGCCGGGCCTGTTCCGGATCGACGACCTTGCTTCGGCGCAGCGCGCCATCGAGGAAATCGTCACGCAGGGCGAAGGCGCGCCGGCGCACAGCGACGACTCGCACTTCGCCCGCTTCAGCGCGATCGGGAAGGAACTCGACGCCTTGCGCGCGGCGCGGCCCGACTTCGAGCCCGCGCGACCGGTCGTCCGCAACCCGATGCTCGGCGACCTCGGCATCACGCACGACCGCACGCGCATCGTCGATCCACTCGCCGCGCAGGTGGTCGATCTCGCCAACTCGATCTACGCCCTGATGGTGCGCGCGCTTTCGCAGGTCTTCGCGCCCGCCCCGTTGCCTGGCGCGCTGCGCAGCGCGCTGGCGACGACGACCACCACGCTGATGTCGGCGATGAGCCGCGTCGCCGATGTGGCGACCCGGCTGCCCGCCGATCCCGCGCGTTCGACGCTGACCGCCGGCGTGAACTTCGAGCTGCCCGGCTCCTCCGGGCAGCTCGTGCAGCAGTGCGCGGCGCGCATCCTCGGCGAGCGGGCGGCGGAGCTCGCCGGCGCAGCGCGCAGGCTCGGCCGCGTCGTTCCGCTCGCCGGCGTCGCGGACGACCTCGATGCGCTTGCGCAGCGTTACGAGGACCTGCACCTGCGCTTCGAGACCGATCTCGGCGCCGCCGTCGATCGCGTCGCCACCCTGGTCGTGCCGCGAACGGTCGAACCTTCGCCCGCGCCTTCCAGCGAACTGCCGCAGGCATCGTCCGCCGACGCGACGCTTGAAGTCGCGCAGGCCGACGGGATCGAACTGCGCTTCGAGGGACGCCGCTGCATCCACTCGCGGCACTGCGTGCTCGAAGCGCCGACGGTGTTCCTCGCGAGTACGCCGGGCGCGTGGATCCACCCCGAAGCCACGACGGTCGAGCACTGCGTGCGCGTCGCTCACAGCTGCCCGTCGGGCGCCATCACCTACGAACGCCGCGACGGCGGGCCGCCAGAGTCCGCGCCGAGCGTCAACGTGGTCCGGGTGCGCGAGAACGGCCCGTACGCGATCCACGCGGCGATCGAATTGCCGGGCAGCGTGGAGTTTCGCGCGACCTTGTGCCGCTGCGGCCAGTCGAGGCGCAAGCCGTACTGCGACGGCAGCCACACCGCGGCCGGATTCGCCGCCACCGGCGAGCCGGCCACGCGGCCGTCGGATCCGCTCGGGGAGCGTGGCGGCGTGCTATCGATCGCGCCCGTGCCCAACGGCCCGCTGCAACTGAACGGCAACGTCGAGATCTGCAGCGGGACCGGCCGCACCGTGTTCAGGACGCAGTCGGCACGGCTGTGCCGCTGCGGGGCGTCGGAGACCAAGCCGTTCTGTGACGGCTCGCATGCGCGTGTGGGGTTTCGTTCCGGCGACAGCTGAGGGGGGCCGCGAGGGCTGCCAGCGTCAGAGAGGCGGCACGGACTTCCGTACGTGGGTCCGATGCGCGATGACGCGGCCCGTGCTCAGACTTGCGTCCCTTGCGCGTCGACCGCGCTGTGGGGCGCCTCGACTCCGCGCGACGCGCGGCGAGCGACACTGGGTCGAGGAAGATCCCTGCGGGCCATCAGCTTTCGGAGTGAGCTCTCGCGGTTCCGCCGGTCGTGCCTTCCGGCCGGTGTTCCTCTCGGCCCGCCGCAGCTTCCGGAATGCGACGCCCGCCGCACGGCGCCGCGCTCCGCGAGGCACCCCACAGCGCGATCGACGCGCCGTGCCCTGTAGACAGGCTGGAGCGCTGCGCGCTCTGCCCTCGCTACAAGGAACTGCGCAGAGGCGAGCAGTGGACTTGCTCGCGCAATGCGCATCTTGTGGACAGGACGTAGCTTGACGGGCTCTTCTCGAGCCACAAGGGACGGCGCCTGGGCGGGCTGTGGGGTGCCTCGCGAAGCGCGCGTCAGACAGCGGGCGTGCCATTCGCGTAAGTCCGGCGGGCCAGCTCGCCGTGACCGCGAGGCTCGATGCAGCGCTCGACGACTCCGCCAGCCCGAAAGCTGCAAGCCCGCAAGGAGCGCCACCTGCCGAGTGACGCCCGCGTCGACGCGCGCGGAGTCGAGGTACCCCGCAGCCCGCCCAGGCGCAGG
>CAYGXL010000092.1:0-10005 GCA_964353935.1 uncultured Burkholderiaceae bacterium
ATCATCGCCGTCGTGCCGGACCACGTGCGGCGGCGGCACGACCTTGCCGCCGACGCGGTTGTCGGTGAGGTCGAGCAGCCCGCGCAGGTAGTCCTGGTAGCAGGCGATGCCTTCCTTCAGCAGCGCCTCGCGGTCGGTGGCCGGCGGCGCCTTCTTCAGCACGAAGCCGCCCTTGCTGCCCACCGGAACGATGACGGTGTTCTTCACCATCTGCGCCTTGACGAGGCCGAGCACCTCCGTGCGGAAATCCTCCGGCCGGTCGGACCAGCGCAGGCCGCCGCGCGCCACCTTGCCGCCGCGCAGGTGCACGCCCTCGAAGCGCGTCGAGTACACGAAGATCTCGAACATCGGACGCGGCTCGGGCAGCCCGGGGATCTTCGAAGGGTCGAACTTGAAGGACACGAACGGCCGCCGCGGCCCGTCCTCGCCGCTGGCGCCAACGCCGGTCCGCCAGAAGTTCGTGCGCGACGTCGCGAGGATCAGCGCGAGGTATTGCCTCAGCACGCGGTCCTCGCTCAGGCTGCTGACCTTCTCCAGCGCCTGCTCGATCGCGATCACCTGGCTCGTCGCCGCGGCAGCATCCGCCACCTTCGGGTCGAACCGCAGCCTGAACAGCTGCACCAGCAACCGCGCGATCCGCGGATGGTTCCCGAGCGTGACCTCGATGAACGACTGCGACAGCGCAAAGCCGCTCTGGCGCATGTACTTCGCATACGCCCGCAGCACCGTGATCTCGTCGGCCGACAGCGAAGCGAGCAGCACCAGGCGATTGAAGTCGTCGTTCTCCACCGCACCTGTCATCACGCGCCGGAACGCATCCTCGAACAGCGGCGCGATGCTCTCCGCATCGATCTCGTCGTGCCCGACCAGGTCGAGCTCGAAGTCGTGGATCCAGAACGGGTCGCCGCGCTCCGGCCCGACCTCGTACGGCTGCTCCGACAGCACGCGCACGCCCATGCGCTCGAGCATCGGCAGCGAGTTCGACAGCGCGACCGGTTCGCCCGAGCGATACACCTTGAAGCCGAGACGACCGGCCGGCACTTCGAGCGGGCGATAGAGGTTGAGCGCGAGGCCGCCGAGCCCCAGCCCGTCGAGGCGCTGCACGTCGGCGACCGCAGCGCGCGCAGACACGTTCTCGCGGTACGACACCGGGAACGAGTTGCCGAAGCGCTTGGCGAGCTGCGCCGCCCGCGCCTCTCCCTCCTCGTCGTTCAACGCCTGGCGCAGGTCGTCTTCCCAGCGCCGGGACGCGTCCGCCAGCCGCCGCTCGACGTCGCGACGGTCGTAGGCGGGAATCCGTCCCGGACTCGTCCGCACGGTCATGTGGATGCGCGCCAGCGCGGCATCGGTGAGCAGCACGTCGAAGTCCGCGGAGCTGCCGTCGAACGCCTGCAGCAGGATCGACTGGAACTTGCGGCGCAGCCCGGTGGTGTAGTTCTCGCGCGGCACGTAGATCAGGCACGAGATGAACCGCTCGAACGGGTCGCGCCGGACGAACAGGCGGAAGCGCTGGCGCTCGCCGAGCTGCAGGATGCCGTTCGCGATCTCGTGCAGCTCGTCGGTCGAGATCTGGAACAGCTCGTCGCGCGGGTAGGTCTCGAGGATGTGCTCCAGCGCCTTGCCGAGGTGGCTGGCGGGCGCGAGTCCCGCCCGTTCCAGCACATGGCGCTTCTTGCCGCGCAGCAGCGGAATCTCGGACACGCGCGCGCTGTACGTCGTCGACGTGAAGAGTCCGAGGAAGCGGTGCTCGCCGATCGCCTGCCCGTTCGGCCCGTAGCGCTTCACTCCGATGTAGTCGATATAGCCGGGCCGGTGCACGGTCGACCGGTTGTTGGCTTTCGTCACCATCAGCATCGGCGACGGCGCCCTCGCCAGCTCACGGGCCTGCGGCGGCAGCGGTACGAGGCTCGCCGCCCCGGTGAGGCCGCCGTCGGCATCGCGCAGCATCCCGAGGCCGGTCCCCGGCACGATCTTCAATGCGAGCTCGCCGTCCTGATCGGCAAAATCGTGCTGCCGGTAGCCGAGCAGAAGCAGGTGGTCCTCGGCCAGCCACTGCAGGAAGTCGCGGTTCTCGGTCACCTCCTCGCGAGCCAGCGGCGGCGCCTCGCGGTCGATGCCAGCGATCACCGCGCGCAACTGCGCGACCATCGCCTTCCAGTCCGTCACGGCGGCGCGCACGTCGCCGAGCACGCGCTCGACACCCTCGGCCAGCTGGGCGCGCGCCATCGGATCGGCCAGGCGATCGACCTCGATGTGCATGAACGACTCGCGCGCCCCGTCCGGCTTCTCTTCGCGGTGGAACAGCCCCTTCAGCGCCCCGCCTGCATCGCGCTCGACCGCGAAGATCGGATGCACGATCAGGTGCAGCGTCAGGCCCTGGCGGTTGACCTCCATCGAGGCCGAGTCGACCAGGAAAGGCATGTCGTCGTTGACGATCTCGACAACCGTGTGCCGGGACGACCATCCATGCTCGCCGGCGACCGGATTGATCACGCGGATCTTCGCCTTGCCCGGTTCGCGCCGTTGCGCGAACTGCCAGTGCGACAGCAGCGCACCGTACAGGTCCTCGACGTCGCGCGTCGCGATGTCTTCCGGGTCGATGCGGTGGAAGTAGCTCGCCGCGAACGACAGCAGGCCCGAGCGTTCGGAGTGCTCGACGCGCCGCTCGATCAATGCCGCCACCGCGGACAGGCGCGCGGCCTTGTCCGCTTCCGGGGAAATCGTCATGTGTGTCTCCGAATCTTGTCGCGTGCCGGACGCCTCGTGAGCGGCGGCACGCTGGAGCGCCGAAGTATGCCCGCGCCGTGAGACGCCGACGCGGCGCCGCATCCGGCAAGTGGACCGATAATCGGCGCCTGCCTCCCGCCCCCAACGTGCCCATTCCCGCCTTCGCCCCGCGCCTGGCCTTCGTCGATGTCGAGACGACGGGGACGAGTCCGGCGCGCGAGCGCGTCACGGAAATCGGCGTCGTTCTCGTCGACATCGACGGCGAGTCGGCCCGGGTCGACGAGTGGTCCACGCTGGTCAATCCCGGCGTGCCGATCCCGCCGGAGATCGAGTGGCTGACCGGGATCACCAACGAGATGGTGCGCGCGGCGCCGCCCTTCGAAGCGGTGGCGCAGGACCTGATCGACCGGCTCGACGGCGCCGTTTTCGTCGCCCACAACGCCCGCTTCGACTACGGCTTCCTGCGGGCCGAGTTCGAGCGCGCCGGCCTCGCGTTCCAGGCGAAGACTCTCTGCACGGTGCGGCTGAGCCGCGCGCTCTATCCCGACCGCGCGCCCCATTCGCTCGACGCGCTGATCGAGCGGTTCAACCTGACGGGCGAGGAGCGGCACCGCGCGCTCGGCGACGCGCGCGTGCTGTGGCGGCTGCTGCAGGTGTGGTGCGCGCGGCATCCGCCGGGCGAGATCGATGCAGCTGTCAGCGCCGTGCTGAAGCACCCCGGCCTGCCGCCGCACCTTCCGCCCGATGCCCTCGACGCCCTGCCCCACGCGCCGGGCGTCTACCTGTTCTTCGGGCTCAACGAGCATCCGATCTACATCGGCAAGAGCATCGACGTGCGCACACGCGTCGCCAGCCACTTCGGCGCGGAGCACCGCACGCCGCGCGACCTGCGGCTGTCGCAGGAGATCCACCGGCTCGAGTGGGAAGAGACCGCCGGCGAGTTCGGCGCGCTGCTGCGCGAGTCGGAACTGGTGAAGACCCGGCTGCCGGCGCACAACGTCGCGCTGCGCCGGCGCGAGAACCAGGTGATCATGGAGTTCGACGAGCATGCGCAGCCGATCTACTCGCGCGCGCTCGAGTTCGACCTGGCGCGACTGGGGACGAGCTACGGCCCGTTCTCTTCCCGATCCGCCGCGCGCCAGTTCCTCGCGCATCTCGCGGCCGATCACGCCCTGTGCCTGAAGACCCTCGGGCTCGAGGGCCGGCGCTCCGCCGCGGACGACAGCGCGCCCTGCTTCAACCGGCAACTGAACCGCTGCCAGGGCGCCTGTGTCGGCGACGAACCGCGCGAAGATCACGCGGCGCGACTGCGCGAGGCACTCGAGCCGCTGCGGCTGCCGGTGTGGCCCTGTCGCGGCGCCATCGCACTGGTCGAACGCAACGCCGGGCGCTTCCGCGAGGACTGGCACGTCTTCGACCGCTGGTGCTGGCTGGGCACCGTGAAGACGCTCGACGCGGCGCGTGGCCTGGTGGCGACATCGCCGCGCGCGTTCGAAGCGGACGCGGCGAAACTGGCGATCCGCGCGTTGTCGCCCGAACCGCCGTGGCCGCTCGAACGGGTCGAGATCGGCGCGGTCTAGCCGAGCCGCAGTTCGACGGCGGCGCGCAGTGGCTGACGCTCTCGATACCCGTGTTCCGCCGCCGCAGCGTTCGCGCGCGAAATGACTCCGCCGCTCCACGTGTCCGCGGCTTCGCCGATGCGCGCCGAGCTGTGCGCGACCGCGACCGCCGGCTGGCCCGCCTCGTCGAGCATGGCGAGTGCCGCGATGCCTGCCTCGTCCTTGCCTATTCCCGCGTCGTTGAATACGTAGAGTCGCGCGTGCACCGCGAGCGCGTATCGCCCGGCGCTCTGTCCGCCGTGCGATCCCGTGACGACGACGCACCCCGCGTGCGCGGCCGTGACTTCCGTCACGGAATCGAGCAGGACGACGGCGGCGGCATTCGGCATCGGCGTACTGTAGACGACGCACATCTTCGGCCGCGCGAACGCATGCGGCCGTCCCGACCCACGATGGAGAGCGCAATGCAGAACACGTATGGCTTCGGCAGGACCGTCGACCTCGGCTTCGACGCCGCGGTGGAGCGTGTCACCGCCGAACTGGCGAAGGAAGGGTTCGGCATCCTGACCGAAATCGACGTCAAGGCCACGCTGAAGAAGAAGCTCGACGCCGACGTGCGGCCGTACCGCATCCTCGGCGCCTGCAATCCCCCGCTTGCGAAGCGAGCGCTCGAGGCAGAGCCGACGATCGGCCTGCTGCTCCCGTGCAACGTCACGGTGCGCGAGGACGAGGCGGGACACATCCACGTCGACTTCATGGACCCTGCCGTGATGAGCCAGATGACGTCGAGCCCGGACCTCTCCAAGGTCGCGGGCGAAGTGCGCGAGAAGCTGCAGCGCGTGATGAAGGCGCTGTAGCCGAAGGTCAGCGGGTGCCGGCGGCGCCACCCGGCAGTGCCGCGGGCGACACCTGCACATCCGGATAGCGCTCGCGGAAGCGTTTCAGCTCGGCGTCGGCCTCCGCCTCGCGTCCTTCCCTGCGCAGCTTCGCGATCCGCTCCAGCCACATCGGCGCGGAGCCTTCGAAGTCCCGCGCGCCGTCGAGGCGAGCCGCGCCTTGCGACCCTGGCGCGCGTTCTCCCGCTGACGCGCGGTCGGCCGATGCCGCTTCCGGCCTTTCGGCGGCGATTTCAGGTGCGGGCATCGCGCCCGCTGCGGCGGGGGACGGCGCCGAACGCGCGAGCGGAGCCGCGCGCGGCGACGCCGGAGGTGCGGCCGGCGGCGCGGTGGAGAGTTGCTGCCGCGCCTCGGCACCCGCGGCCTCGGCCGCCTGCTCGGCCGAGCGTGCCGAAACCGCCGGACTCGCCGCGCCCGAACGCCGCGCGTCCTCGCGCTCCGACGGCACAGCGGGGACCGACGAACGCTCTTCGCGCGCGTTGGACGCGGCCGGTCGCTTGGCGATGGGTGCAGGCGCCTGCGCGATCGGCGGCGCGGGCAAGGGCACGGCATTGTCAGAAGGTGGCGTCGCCGCCGTCGAGGGCGCAGGCGCGAGGGCGACGGACTCCGCCGCTCGCTCCGCGGGCGCCGTGAACGAAGGCATCTCCTGCTCGGTTCGATTCGCCATCATCACCGCGAGCGTCGACAGCAGCACGGCCGCCGCGGCCGCGAACGGCCAGCGCGGGCGACGCACGACGCGCGGCGCGTCGGCCGACAGGGGCCGCGCGTCGACCTGCCGCGCGGCCGCCGCGAGGATCGCCGCTCGCGTCGCCGCGGACGGCCGCTCGTCGAGCGCGGCGCTCGCTTCGCGGTAGCGCCGCACCGGGGCGTCGTCGCGATCCGTGCTCATAGCCATGCCTCCATCGCCGTCCGCAGCTTCGCCATCGCATAGCGCAGCCGGCTCTTGACCGTCTCGTGGCCGGCGTTCGTCACCGTCGCGATCTCCTCCAGCGACAGGCCGCCTTCGGCCTGCAGCAGGAACACTTCCCTCTGCGCCGGCGGCAACCGCCCCACGGCGTCGACGAAGGCGCGCGCCTGCTCGCGCGACATCGCCTGCACATCGGGCCGCTGCGCATCGCCGGCGTCGATCTCGAACGGCGGGTCGCCGTCGGGATCGTTGGCGGCCCCGTCGAGGCTCACCGCGTCGTCGCGTCCCCGCCAGTGATCGACCAGCTTGCTGCGCGCGATCGTATAGAGCCACGTCGTGAACCTGGCGCGCGGCTCGAAGTGCGCCGCGTGGCGCACGATCGCGAGCCAGGTGTCCTGCATCAGGTCATCCGCCTGGGCCGGCGTCGCGCCCTGCCGCAGGAAGTAGCGATACACCGGCCGCTCGTGCCTCTCGTACAGCTCGGCGAAGGCGCGCGCGTCGCCGGCCGCATAGGCCGCCAGCAAAGCCTCGTCGCTCGCCGCATCGCTCAATGCCGTCCCCTCGCTCCTCGCACCCGCAGCCGGACCCGCAAGGCTGTCCGGCGCGTGCGTCCGCCGGCATTGTGCCCGCGCATGCACGCCGTCGATCACCGGCTCGGGGCCCGCGCTCAACGCCGCGGCGGATCGGGAACGAAGCCCGCCGCGGCCGGGAACGGATTCGGCACGGCTCGCGGCGCAGGAATCACCCCCATCGCCACCAGGTTCTCGCGGCTGTCGTAGTGGATCGTGATGACCTCGTCCGGCGTCGACGACGCGCGCTCGAAATCGGTGTAGCTGGTGACCGACTGCTCGCTGCGGCCGTGTCCCGTGCCGATGCGCGACTCCTGCGCGCGCTCGCTGCGGCGAGCCTCGGCCGATCCCGTCGCGTCGCTCGCCGCCCCCGCGGCCGGCGCGGGTGGCGATGCCGCCTCGTTGCGCGACTGGTGCTCCTTCGACAACGCGGGCGGCGGCACGTGCCGCACGCGTTCGCGGAACACCGCCACGCCGATCACGCCGACGTTGTCCGGGCGGCCGGTGCGCGCCGCGTACGAGTTCGGCAAGGACGTGAACTCGAACGCGGCGACCCGCAACATGTCCTTGCGCCAGCCGGTGATCTGCGCGAACTGCCCGCTCGCCAGCACGTAACCGGTCTGGTCCGGCGCGGCGGTCTCGCCCGAGATCACATTGACGCCGTCCACCGACACCACCGTCAGCACACGCCCGCCGCCGCGGTTGGTCAGCGCCACCCCGTACCGGCGGCCCGGCTTGCCCGGCACCCACCACTTCCCTTCATGCCAGTAGGTCGGCAGGGTTTCACCGGTGGCGCGGTCCGTCACGCGCACGTCGACCGTGCCGCCAACCGCGTGCGCGCACCCGCCCGCCAGCAGCATTGCGCCGGCGGTGGCGACCGCCGCGAGGATTCGCATCAGCATTGTTGTTCTCCCTGGTTGACCGATGCGCCTGTAAACGTCGCTTGAAGCAAAATGGGGTTGATCCGTCCCCGGTCGAGCGCTGCCCGGGCCCGGCGCCCGCCTAGCCTGAAACCGTCCAATGCGTTACGAGCACCTGGTCCAGATCAACGACCCCCTGATGCCGCTGCTGGATACGCTGACGCGCAACCAGCTGTGGCAGGGCCTCATGGTCCGCGCGGAGGACCCGACCCAGTTCGTCCTCGGCCTCGAAGGCGCGACCATCCACAGCCACGAGGTGCGTGGCGAAGCGCACGAACTGACCCGTACGCTCGACTTCGGGTCCTTTCGCGTCGAGGACCGCGTGCGTCTCGTGCGCGACCGCGGCAGCGAGGTCCGCACGATGGCCGGACCGACCTGGCCCGCGAGCCGCCTGACGATCACGATCGAGGAACCCGAGCCCGAGCTGCTGTTCCTGCGCTTCGTCTACGAGTTCGACGAGGCGGCGGGGAGCGACGAGCGCGATCCCGTGATCGTCGGGCTGCGCGAACAGGCCTACGAGCGCGCGGACCTCGACACCGTGTTGCGCATCCGCGCGCTGGCGGAACTGGGTGTGCTGGGCTGAGCAAGGCGGGCAGCGGCCCGCGTGCCGCTGCGCGAGAGCGCCGCGGACCGGCACTACACTGACCGCATGCATCACAAGGCTCTCGTCCTGTTCTCCGGCGGACAGGATTCGACAACCTGCCTCGCGTGGGCGCTCAACCGCTATCGCGAGGTCGAGACCATCGGGTTCGACTACGGACAGCGGCACGCCGTCGAACTCGACGTGCGCCCCCGCGTGATGTCCGGGCTGCGCGCGCGATTCCCGCACTGGGGCCGCCACCTCGGCGAAGACCACTTCGTCACGATGCGCGAGCTCGGACAGCTGTCCGATACCGCGCTGACCGAGGCCGCGGAGATCCGACTTACCGCGAAGGGGCTGCCGAACACGTTCGTTCCCGGCCGCAACCTGCTGTTCTTCACGTACGCCGCGGCGATCGCCTACCGGCGCAACCTGCAGGTGCTCATCGGCGGCATGTGCGAGACGGATTACTCCGGGTATCCGGACTGCCGCGACGACACGCTGAAGGCGATGCAGATCGCGCTGTCGCTGGGCATGGACCAGCGCTTCACGATCGAGACGCCGCTGATGTGGCTCGACAAGGCGCAGACGTGGCAGCTCGCGCACGAGCTGGGCGGCGACGACCTGGTCGACCTGATCCGGACCGAGACGCACACGTGCTACGTGGGCGATCGCTCGACAAGGCACGACTGGGGCGTGGGCTGCGGCCAGTGTCCCGCGTGCGAACTGCGCGCGGCGGGGTGGACGGCCTGGAAGCGCGGGGTCCGCGCTGACGTGCCGAGCCCGAGTGGCTAGCGCGGCTTGACGGGGCTGCGCAGGCGCGCGGCATTCGGCCGGGCATCCGCGCCCTGCTCGCCTCCGACCGGCCGCGCGAGCCGCTCGACCAGCGAGCGGCGCATCGTCCACAGCGGCGTCTGCTGCGCGGATCGCGCCAGGTAGGCGTCGACATCCTCGTGCGTCGCATGGATGCGGCGCACGAGCGGGATGAACGCCTCGACCAGCGCCGGATCGAACTGCCGGCTGCTCTCGCGGACCAGGTGGCCGAGCGCCTCCTCCACCCGCCACGCCGAGCGCCACGGGCGCTCGTGCACCAGCGAGTCGAAGGCGTCGCAGAGGCCGACGATGCGGGCCGCGAGTGGAATTGCGTCGCCCGAGATGCCGTCCGGATAACCCGCGCCCGACCACGCTTCGTGGTGATGGCGGGCAATTTCCTCGGCGAGCGCCGCGTACGGCACTTTCGCACGGATCAGGAAGTCGGCGCCGGTCGCCGCGTGCGTCTCCACGAGCTGGCGCTCGCCCTGCGACAGCGCGGTGCGCTTGCGGATAACGCTGTCCGGGATGACGACCTTGCCGATGTCGTGCAGGCGCGCCGCCAGTTCGATGCGCTGGGCTTCGTCCGCATCGATCCCGTGCTCCAGCGCGAGCAGGTGCGCCCACATCGCGACCCGGAACGCGTGCTCGCCGCTGTCTTCCTCGCGCAGCTCGACCGTCAGCGCCATGTGTTCGAGGAACTCGCCCTGCTTCGCGGCCGCGTCCTCGAGCTTCTTCTTCAGCGCCTCGTCCTTGTCCTCGATCGCGCGCAGGCTCGCCGCATCGTGATCGGGCAGCCCCAGCCGCTGCAGGTGCTGCTGCTGCTGCTGCATGATCGCTTCGCGATGCAGGTTGCGCACGTGCATCATCAGTTCGCGGTTCATCGACAGCGCGCGGTCGGGCTGGCCGGCCTTCTCGTAGGCGTTGACCGAGGCGCGCAGCGCGTCGTGATACGACGACGCGAGGATCTTCGACTGGTCGCGCACGGCCACGATGCGCGAGATGCCGACGTCGACGTTGCCGCGGTACACCTCGAC
>CAYGXL010000093.1:0-9786 GCA_964353935.1 uncultured Burkholderiaceae bacterium
CGCGAGAAGCGGCTGCCCGCGCAGCCCCGCGGCTACTACACCGAATACACTGTGAAGACCCCTTACTCGAAGGACCGCGGAGCACGGCGGATCGTCGCTGGACGCGGCGCAGATCGCAACCCTGCGACCAGCGGCGAGTACTACTACACCAACGATCACTACAACAGCTTCCGGCGGATCCTCGAATGACCACGCGCCACGTCGAACGGCTGGAAGACCTGCCGGGCCACTGTGTGCGGTCGCTGCGTGGAATCGGCACGGAGCAGCTGCGCGCCTGGGCGAGGTCAGCCGAGCACCGCTTCGTGCTGGCGGACCTGTCGGGCTGCAAGGACAAGCCGTCGGCGCTTCGCATGCTGGGTCACGCATTCAGCCTGCCGAGCTGGTTCGGCGCGAACCTCGATGCGCTCTACGAATCGCTGACGGACGAAGACACATGGGCGATCGGACGCGGCGCCGTCGTGGTGCTCGACCCGCTGCCCTACACCGAGCGCTTCGGTGTCGATGAGCGCGACGCGCTGCTCGATGTCTTCCGCGACGTGGCCGAGCACTACGTGGAAGCCGGCGTTCCCTTTCGCGTGTTCTACCGGTAGTCGGCGCAGCGACAGGGCGGGTGCGGTCAGGGGAAGTCGCCGACCGTCGCCTGGAGCGTGGCGAGGGCCGCGAGCCCGGCGGTTTCCGTCCTGAGCACGCGCGGGCCGAGCCGTGCGAGCTGATAGCCGGCGCGCTTCACGAGGGCGAACTCGTCCGCATCGAACCCGCCTTCGGGACCGACGGCGATCGCGATGGGTCCGCGGGCAGCCCCCGCGATCTCGACCAGCGAACGAGGCGCGTCGGGCTGGAGCACGAGTCCGGTGGCTCCGGCACCGCCTTCCGCGAGCGCGGAAGCCAGGTCGCCGAACGCTGCGATGGCCGGTACGCGGTTGCGCCCGCACTGGCAGCAGGCGGCGATCGCGATGTCGCGCAGCCGATCGATCCGCCTGGAAAGGCGAGCCGCGTCCAGCCGGACGACGCTGCGTCGCGTGGGGGTGAGCGCGATGCGGGCGACGCCGAGTTCGACCGCTTTCTCGACAACCCACTCCAGCTTGTCGGTCGCGATCCAGGCCTGCACCAGCGTGACGGCGACCGGCGACTCGCGTTCCACCGGGTCGTGGCCAGTCAGTTCGACCTGTTGTCCGCGCGATGCGAGGCGGCCGGGGAACTCGCCGCCGAGCCCGTTGAACAGCACTACGGCGTCGCCTTCGCGCAAGCGCAGCACGTGCGCGGCGTGGTGCGCCACGTTTGCCGGCAACGTCACGACGGTGCCGGCGGCGAGGTCGGTCTCGATGAAGAAGCGGGGTTCAGCCACGTCGCTCGGCCCGTCAAGAAAAAGGGCCGGCGCATGCCGGCCCGTTCATCGGTCTCTCTCCCGCCTCAGGCCGCGCGCAGCTGCGGCACGCGGGGCGTGCTGCCGGACGCCGAACTCGGCGGCTGCGTCAGCTCCTGCACGAAGAGCGGCAGCGTGAACAGCGCCTGGTGCAGGCCCGGGTAGTAGTAGCGGAGCCCGCCGATGCGACGGTCGTTCGCCCGCTGGGCGAGGGTGTCGGGCGACAGCGACCGCGGGTCGATCGAGTCGCTCGCGACCGCCAGGCACCACAGCGAGCCGTACAACGGGATGAACAGCGACATCGGCGCGACGTGGCGGAACACCTTGCGCAGGTTCGCGGAGTTCCTGCGCACCGTGTCGGCCTGGTACACCGGCGACCCGAGGTGCAGCGTCAGCATGCCGCCCGGTTTCAGGATGCGCTGGCACATCCGGAAGAACTCTTCCGAGTACAGGTGGAAGGCCGGTGTGTCCGGGTCGGTGAGATCGAGGACGATGATGTCGAATCGCTCCTGCGTCGACTTCACGTACTCGAAGCCGTCCCCGATCTTCACCTCGAGGCGCGGATCGCTGAACGCGCCCTTGTGGACCGAGCCCAGCCACTTCTTCGAGATGTCGATGACGACCGGATCGAGCTCCGCCATCACGATGCGCCTGACGCCCGGGTGCTTGAACAGTTCCTCCGACGAGCCGCCGTCGCCGCCGCCGATCACCAGGATCGACTCGGGATTCGGATGCGCGAGCGCGGCCGGGTGCGTCATGCACTCGTGATAGAAGAACTCGTCTCCCTCGGACGTCATCAGGCGCCCGTCGAGCCGGAAGAGCTTGCCGAACTGCGGCGTGTCGTACACCTCGACGCGCTGGTACGGCGACTGGATGTCCGCCAGCTTCTCGGTCGCGGTATAGCCGTAGCCGGAGTGCGCGTTGAGCCAGTCGAAGATCAGTTCGCTCCTGGCGACGTCGCCCGCCGCCTGCTTCTCGGCCGCCTGTACCGCGACATCGGCCGCGAGGTCGCCGCGGATGATGCGGTTGACGACCTGGCTCTTCGGGCGGAACGCCACCGTCAGGGCTTTGAAGAGCTGTTCGGCCTTGCCGGTGTTGTCCGCGGTGAAGTTGCACACGTAGACGTCGAGCGTCACGCCGGCGCGTTCGGGCCACGTGTGGATCGCGAGGTGCGACTCTGCGAGCAGGATCGTCCCGGTGATGCCACCCGGTTGCCCGTTCCAGTCAGGAAATATGTGCCACTTGTCGTCGACGATCGTCAGCTGCGAGTCGTTCGTCGCGTTGCGGCACAGCGTGGAGAGTGTTTCAAGATCCGTCAGCAAGGCTGCGCTGCAGCCGCATTCGAACAGATCGCCAGTCAGGTGAAGGCCTTGCATCTTCGTCCCCCAGCAGGTCCGCCCTAATCGACCTGAATCGCGACTTGCGTCGCAACCCCACGATCCGGGACTCGCGCGCTGTGGCGCGGCACGCGAGTCGATGCAGCTTGCGCTGCCCTGATGGCTCTGGCGGGAGATGCTGCCTAGCGGCTCGTTGCCTTTGCTCGCGTGTTGCCGCGTGTTGCCCTTACTGCCGCGAGGCCCGGCGCCCGTTGCGTCCTGGTTGTTGTTCCGGATCGGATTTAGGAAAGCGTGGGATGGTAGCTCAATTCGCTTGTCATTTGAACTCCGTCCCGGGCGCGTTTGCGCCGTGGGGCTCGAGTCCGCACTCGAATTCCGAGTTCCCTCGGGCCTGAGCCTCGTGGCGGCGCCCGCCGAGTCGGGAGCGTGAAGGCGGTCACGGAGGAATCCGCGGCGCCGGCTGGCCACGCCCCCTTTGCTAAAATTCACGTTTTCCCTCGGCCGCCCCGGGCGCCCCGCGGGTCCGCTCCGGCTTTCCCACTTCCTGACTGGCTCCCCATGAACGACTCCCGCGCGCTCGGCGCACTCTCAGACAAGAGCGTGGCGCAGATGGCCAACGCGATCCGCGCGCTGGCGATGGACGCGGTGCAAAAGGCGAACTCGGGCCATCCGGGCATGCCGATGGGCATGGCCGAGATTGCCGTTGCGCTGTGGGGCGGTCACCTGACGCACAACCCGGCGAATCCCCGCTGGGCCGACCGCGACCGCTTCGTGCTGTCGAACGGCCACGGCTCGATGCTGCAGTACGCGCTGCTGCACCTGACGGGATACGACCTGCCGATCGAGGAACTCGTGAAGTTCCGGCAGATGCACAGCCGGACGCCGGGGCATCCGGAGCACGGCCTGACGCCGGGCGTCGAGACGACGACCGGGCCGCTCGGGCAGGGACTCGCGAATGCGGTCGGCATGGCGCTCGCGGAGAAACTGCTCGCCGCCGAGTTCAATCGTCCTGGCTTCGACATCGTCGATCACCGCACCTGGGTGTTCCTCGGCGACGGCTGCCTGATGGAAGGCATTTCGCACGAGGCCGCATCGCTGGCCGGCACGTGGCAGCTCGGAAAACTGGTCGCGATCTACGACGACAACGGCATTTCGATCGACGGCGAGGTCGAGCACTGGTTCACCGACGACACGGCGCAGCGGTTCCGCGCCTACGGGTGGAACGTGATCGGGCCGGTGGACGGCCACGACGTCCGGGGGCTCGACAACGCGATCGCGAAGAGCAAGGGCAGCGACAAGCCGACGCTGATCATCGCCAAGACGATCATCGGCAAGGGTTCGCCCAACCGCGCGGGAACCGAGAAAGCGCACGGCGAGGCGCTCGGCGAGAGCGAGATCGTCGCCACGCGCGATGCGATGGGCTGGCCGCACGAGCCGTTCGTCGTTCCGAAGGACGTCTATGCGTCATGGGACGCCAGGCGGGCCGGCGCCGAACGGGAATTCGCATGGAAGAAGCTGTTCCATGCCTACGCGGAGCGCCATCCGCAGGAAGCCGGCGAGTTCGAGCGGCGACTGGGAACGGCCCTGCCCGGGAAGTATCGGTCGACGCTGGACGCGGCAATCACAAGCGCCGCTGAAAAGCGCGAAGCGGTGGCCACGCGCAAGGCATCGCAGCTGGCGCTCGAGGCGCTTGCGCCTGCCCTGCCCGAGATGCTCGGTGGCTCCGCCGACCTCACGGGCAGCAACCTGACCAAGTGGAGCAAGGCCGCGGCGATGCGGCCGAACGCGCTCAACGGTCGCCACATCAACTACGGCGTGCGCGAGTTCGGGATGTGCGCGATCGCGAATGGCGTGGCGCTGCACGGCGGTTTCCTGCCGTTCGTCGGCACGTTCCTCGTGTTCTCCGACTACGCCCGCAACGCGCTGCGGATGGCCGCGCTGATGAAGCAGCGCGTCGTGTTCGTGTTCACGCACGACTCGATCGGTCTCGGCGAAGACGGTCCGACGCACCAGGCGGTCGAACACGTGGCCACCCTGCGGCTGATCCCGAACATGGATGTCTGGCGCCCGGCCGACACGGCGGAGACGCTGGTGGCGTGGGCGGCCGCGATCGAGCGCACCGATGGGCCGACGTCGCTCGCGCTGTCGCGACAGGCGGTCCCGTTCACCCCGCGCGACGTCGACGCGGCGGCGATCCGCCGCGGCGCCTACGTCATCAGCGAGGCCGCGGGCGGGGCGAAGAAGGCGCGCGCCGCGCTGATCGCAACCGGCTCCGAGGTTTCGCTGGCGATCGAGGCGCAGAAGGCGCTGGCGGCGCAGGGCGTCGCCGTGCGCGTCGTTTCCATGCCTTCCACCACTGTCTTCGACCGCCAGGACGCCGCCTACAAGTCGAGCGTATTGCCCGAGGGCCTGCCGCGCATCGCGATCGAGGCCGGCGTTACCGACTTCTGGTGGAAGTACGTGCGCGCCACCGGCGCCGTGCTCGGTGTGGACAGCTTCGGCGAGTCCGCCCCCGCGCCCGCCGTCTACAAGCATTTCGGATTGACCGTGGACAACGTCGTCGCCACGGTGAGCGCAGTCATCGCCAAGGGAAAGAAATGACCATCAAGATCGCCATCAACGGCTATGGCCGCATCGGCCGCAACATCCTCCGCGCCCACTACGAGGGCGGCAAGAAGCACGACATCCAGATCGTCGCCATCAACGACCTCGGCGACCCGAAGACCAACGCGCACCTGACCAAGTACGACACCACGCACGGAACGTTCCCCGGGACGGTCGCGGTCGACGGCGACTCCATGGTGGTCAACGGCGATCGCATCAAGGTGCTCGCCAACCGCAACCCGGCCGAACTGCCGTGGGCCGCGCTCGGCGTGGACGTCGTGCTCGAGTGCACCGGCTTCTTCACCACCAAGGAGAAGGCATCCGCGCACCTGAAGGGCGGCGCGAAGAAGGTGATCATCTCCGCGCCGGGCGGCAAGGACGTCGACGCGACGATCGTCTTCGGCGTCAATCACGGCACGCTGAAGGCGGCGCACACGGTGATCTCCAACGCGTCGTGCACCACCAACTGCCTTGCGCCGATGGTCAAGCCGCTGAACGACAAGATCGGGCTGGTGAACGGGCTGATGACGACCGTGCACGCCTACACCAACGACCAGGTGCTGACCGACGTCTATCACGAGGACCTGCGCCGTGCCCGCGCCGCGGCCCACAACATGATCCCGACCAAGACCGGTGCGGCGGCCGCCGTCGGCCTCGTCCTGCCCGAGCTGAACGGCAAGCTCGACGGCTACGCGATCCGCGTTCCGACGATCAACGTGTCGATCGTCGACCTGTCGTTCATCGCCGCGCGCGACACGACGGCCGAGGAAGTCAACGGCCTCATGAAGGCGGCTTCCGAAGGCGAGCTGAAGGGCGTGCTCGGCTACAACGCCGACCCGCTCGTCTCCAGCGACTTCAACCACGACGCGCGTTCGTCGATCTTCGACTCGACCTTGACCAAGGTGTCCGGCCGCCTCGTCAAGGTGTCATCGTGGTACGACAACGAGTGGGGCTTCAGCAACCGCATGCTAGACACCACCGTCGCGCTGATGCAGGCGAAGTAACCGCAACGAAGAGCGCCCCCGGCGGGGCGCTCGTTTCTCGCCGATCGTCGAGAGGAACTACGTGCCGATAGTGCTGTCTGGGAGGTGCTGGCAGACCCGCCGGCACACAGCCGATCGGCGACCGGCACTGCGGGCCGCGGTGCCAGGCCTGAACGACGGCCGTGACGGCGGTCAACGCGCGCGGGTCCTCGACCGCTAAGCGTTAGTCCGCTTCGCCGAGGCGGGACCGATCCGGCGGTCCAGTTACGCTACGCCGGAGCGAAAGCGACGGACACGGACACAGGAAGAACCCGATGGCGATGCGACATTTCACGGTGGCGGTCATTGCAGCGGCTTCGATCGTCGCCTCGACGATCGCGAGTTCCGCGGGCAACGTCACTCCCAAGCAGGCGCTGCTGCAGGGCATTCCCGCCACGGCGCGGGCGACGCCTGCGCAGCCCGTGCGCCACCTCATCGTGAAGCTGCGCGACGGCTCGACCGGAGCGCCCGTCGGCGGTCGCGCAAGGCTGCGGGAGTTCCAGGAGACCACCGGCGTCGAGTTGGCGCACGTGCGCGAGCTGGCCGGCGGCGCGTCGCTGGTGGCGCTGCGCGCTCCCGTTCCTCTCGCCGAGGCGAGGAACATCGCCGCGGCGCTCGCACGTCAATTCGGCGTCGAGTACGCGGAGCCCGACGTGATGTTCAAGCGGCTGGCGGTTCCCAACGATCCGCGCTACTCCGATTGGCAGTGGAACCTGTTCGAGTCGACGGCGACGTTCACGGGAACGCTCACCAGCGGGACCGGTTCGAAGGCGGCCGTCGCGACCGGGGGCGCCAACCTGCCGCCGGCATGGGACATCACCCAGGGTGGATCAGGCGGCGTCGTCGTGGCGGTCATCGACACCGGCATCGTCAACCATCCCGACCTCAACGGCGTCGCCACGCCTGCGCCGTATGTGCCGTCCGGACGGTTCGTCGGCGGATACGACTTCGTCTCGTCGGATGTCGGCAGCCCGCAGTTGGCGCTCAACTTCGTCGCGAACGACGGCGACGGGCGCGATCCCGATCCGACGGACCCCGGGGACTGGTTGACATCGACTGACACCTGCGAGGACGGCACGTCCGGACCGCTCGAAAGCAGCTGGCACGGGACGCACATGGCCGGCGTCGTCGCGGCGACCGGCAACAACGGAACAGGCATCGCCGGCATCGGCTGGAACGTCCGCCTGCAGCCGCTCCGCGCGCTCGGCAGGTGCGGCGGATCGCTGTCCGACATCGCGGAAGCGATCCGCTGGGCGGCGGGACTCGACGTGCCGGGCGTCCCGACGAACCCGACGCCCGCGCGGGTGATCAGCCTGAGCCTTGGCAGCAGCCAATCGTGCTCCAACGAAACGCAGGCCGCCGTGGACGCCGCCATCGCTGCCGGCGCCGTCGTCGTCGCGGCCACCGGCAACGAGTCCGACACCGCGCTGATCTCGCCCGCGAACTGCCGCGGCGTGATCGCGGTCACCGGGCACACCATCAACGGCGAGAACGCCGACTACGCCAACATCGGCGCGGCGACGGCCATCAGCGCGCCGGGCGGGGGCAGCCCCATCGGTCTGGGCGCAGGCGGACCGACCGACGACTCGAGCTGGACCGGCTACTACGTCTGGTCGACGCTGCTCTTCGGTGCGACGGACCCATCGAGCTCCGACGCGAGGGGCCGCAGCGGCGCCTCGTACGGCGGATTCACCGGGACGAGCGTCGCGGCGCCACATGTCGCCGGCGCGGCGGCGCTGGTCAAATCGCTGCTGCCCTCGGCAAGCGTGGAGCAGGTGCGCGGTTTCCTGGTGAACAACGTGCGGCCGTTCCCCGCGGGCAGCGCGTGTGCGGCAGGAGGGTCGTTCGCGGGACTGTGCGGCACCGGCCTGCTCGATGCCGGCGCTGCAGTCGGCCGCGCCGTGCTTTCCGCGCCTCCCGTGATCGTGAGCGGGCCGCAAAGCCTCAGCATCGTCGAAGGCCAGACCGCGACGCTGGCCGTTTCGGCGGCGGGCGCGGCGACGCTCACCTACCAGTGGAAGCGGAATGGCGTCGACATTCCCGGCGCGACTTCGTCGTCGTACACGACCCCGGCGCTGAGTGTCGGCGACAGCGGTACGCGCTACTCGGTCTCGATCACGAATGCGCTCGGTTCCGTCACGTCAGCGGAGGCAACGGTCACGGTGACGTCGGCCGCAACCGGCGGACCCGCCTCACCGCCGGTCGGCGGCGGCGGTGGCGGCGGCGCACTGCCGCTCGGACAGTTGCTACTGCTGGTCGCGCTGCTCGCCGGCGCGCGCCTTCGCCGCCGCGAATAGCGCGCCGAGCACGGTGCCGCACGCGGCGCCGGCCAGGTGCGCCTGCGGCACGACGGCCGCGCCGAGCCAGTCGGCGCGTGGCAGCGCGCTGTTGTACGGCTGCTCGAACACGACCTTCATCCATCCACCGAGGAAGAGCAGGGCGGGCATCCACAGCCGCCGCAGGCTGCGCGGGCGTTCCGTCAGTAACCAGCTGGTAGCGCCGGCAAAGAACAGCCCGTGCAGCGCCCCCGACAGCCCGCGGTACCACTCGATGTCCGGATGCAGCCACGCGAGCGCCGCGCTGATCGCCAGCGCCGATGCAGCCAGCGCGATCGCCTGGCGGGTTGCGGACAAGTCCGGGGCGTAGAGCCGCGCGACGATCCACAGCGCCGCCACATTGATCAGCGCATGCGGCCAGTTGATGTGGACCAGGTGCCCGGTGAGGACGCGCCACGGTTGCCGGGCGAGGGCGTCGCGCTGGTACTCGAGCGCATCCCCGGGCGCGAACGCGTGCAGCGCGAGCAGCGCAATCGCCACAGCGATCGCGGCGCGTTCAGGGGGAGACAGTCGGAGTGTGCGCACGGGTGTCAGGCAGGAAGCGGCTCGTATAATGCTCGCCTCGCTCCGCACCGCGCGCAACGCGCGGTCCTCCAGAAGAACTCCCGCCTCCCATGCGCGTCAACACCCTCGCTCAACTCGCCTCCAGCGGTCAACTCGCCGGCCGCCGTGTGTTCATCCGTTCCGACCTCAACGTTCCGCAGGATGACGCGGGCAACATCACCGAGGACACGCGCGTCCGCGCCTCGGTGCCCGCGATCCGCATGGCGCTCGACGCCGGCGCCGCGGTGATGGTCACGTCGCACCTTGGCCGTCCCACCGAAGGCGAGTTCAAGCCGGAAGATTCGCTGGCGCCCGTGGCGAAGCGCCTCGGCGAGCTGCTCGGTCGCGAGGTGCCGCTGATCGCGAACTGGGTCGATGGCGTGCAGGTCCAGCCGGGCCAGGTGGTGCTGCTCGAGAACTGCCGCGTCAACAAGGGCGAGAAGAAGAACTCCGACGAGCTGGCGCAGAAGATGGCCCGGCTCGCCGACGTGTACGTCAACGACGCGTTCGGCACCGCGCATCGCGCCGAGGCCACGACGCACGGCATCGCGAAGTACGCCGCCATCGCCTGCGCCGGCCCG
>CAYGXL010000094.1:0-9739 GCA_964353935.1 uncultured Burkholderiaceae bacterium
TGCTGCGCTACTGGGAGCAGGAGTTCACGCAGCTCAAGCCGGTCAAGCGGCGCGGCAACCGCCGCTACTACCAGCACCACGAAGTGCTGCTCGTGCGCCGCATCCGCGAACTGCTGTACGAACAGGGCTTCACGATCAACGGCGCGCGCAACCGGCTCGACGAGAACGACCGCTCGCCGCGGGCCCACGCACGCGCGAACGGGAACGGGAAGCACGCCGAGAGCCTCGACATCGCAGCGATCCGCGAGGAAATCGAGTCAATCCGGAAAATCCTGCGCGGCGAGTAGCTCCGCGCGGATATAATCGCGGCCTTCGGGGCGTAGCGCAGCCTGGTAGCGCACTTGCATGGGGTGCAAGGGGTCGCGAGTTCGAATCCCGCCGCCCCGACCAATGAGTTCCAGCGGAGACGGCCGGTGTGCGTGAGCACACCGGCCACTTCGTTTCTACGATGCGCATCCTTGTTTCCAACGACGACGGCTACCTCGCGCCCGGCATCGCTGCCCTGGCGGCGGCCATGCGCCCGCTGGGTGATGTCACCGTGGTGGGGCCCGAGCAGAACAGCAGCGGCGCCAGCAATTCGCTGACGCTCAACCGCCCGCTCACCGTCTGGCGGGCCGCGGACGGCACGACCGTCGTCAATGGCACGCCGAGCGACTGCGTGCACGTCGCGTTGACGGGCCTGCTAGACCACCGCCCCGACCTGATCGTCTCAGGCATCAACGACGGCCAGAACATGGGTGACGACACGATCTACTCCGGGACGGTGGCCGCCGCGATGGAGGGCTACCTGTTCGGGATTCCCGCGATCGCGTTCTCCCTGGTCGACAAGGGCAACGCGCATCTCGACAGCGCAGCCCGCATCGCGCACGACATCGTCGCGCGCTACCTGCGCCGCCCGATCGCCGCGCCGTTCCTGCTGAACGTGAACATCCCGAACCTGCCGCATGGGAAGATTAAGGGCGTGCAGTGCACGCGCCTCGGCAAGCGGCATCCGTCTGAACCTGTCGTCAAGATGCTGAACCCGCGCGGCGAAGCGATCTACTGGATCGGCCCGGCGGGGCAGGCGCGCGTTGGCGGCCCGGGCACCGACTTTCATGCAACGGCGGCGGGCTACGTCTCGGTCACGCCGTTGCAGATCGACCTGACGCACGACGACCAACTCGGCGCGGTCGGCGACTGGCTGCAGGCCACCGCGTGAAGCGCGCGCCGATGCCGATCCCGGGTTCCACCGATCACAGCGGCCTTGCCTCATCGCGTGTCCGCGATCGCATGGTCGATCGCGTTCGCGAACTCGGCGTCCGCGATCCGCGCGTGCTCGACGCCATGCGCACCGTTCCACGCCATCTGTTCGTCGACGAGGCGCTGGCCAGCCGCGCGTACGAGGACACGGCGCTGCCGATCGGGCACGGCCAGACGATCTCGCAGCCGTACATCGTCGCGCGCATCGCCGAACTCGCGCTCGAGGGCATCGCCGATCCGCGCGCGGCCCGGTTGCTCGAGATCGGCACGGGCTGCGGGTACGCCGCAGCCGTGATGGCGCAGCTCTTCGGCGACGTGGTCAGCGTCGAGCGCCTGCGCGCGTTGCACGACCGCGCGCGGGAGAACCTTCGGCCGCTGCGTCTGCCCAACCTGCGGCTCGTATTCGGCGACGGCAATCGCGGTGTCGCCGCGGGGGCGCCGTACGATGCGATCGTCGCGGCAGCCGCGGGGGACGAACTCCCTTCAGCATGGATCGAACAGTTGAAGCCGGGTGGACGCATCGTCGCTCCCGTCGGCGCGCTGCACCAGCAGTTGATCGTCGCGACCAAGGATGCGAGTGGCCGCGTGCAGACGACCGTCAAGGAAGCCGTCCGCTTCGTCCCGTTGCGCGGCGGCGTGGGCTGAGGATCGCTGGATGAAGATGGCGGGAAAGAGCTTCGCGGTTCTGTTGCTGATGGCTCTCGGCGCGTGCTCGTCGCAAAAGCCCGCGCCGGTCGTCGATCGTTCCGGCGCGCCCGGCTCGGCGCGTCCTTCGGCCATGGCGGACAAGCCGGCAACGGCATCGCGCGAAGCGAAGGACGGTGTCTACACCGTGCAGCGCGGCGACACGCTGTACAGCATCGCGATGGCCTTCGGCGTCGACGTGCGCGAACTCGCACGGTGGAACGGACTGCCGGATGCGAGCGTGCTCCGGGTCGGCCAGACACTGCGCGTCACGCCGCCGTCCGAGGCGGCAGTCGCGACGGTGACGCCCGTCACACCAGGCGGGTCGACCGAAGTCCGTCCCCTGCCGGCGCCCAGCGGCCCCGTTGTGGCGGCGCCTCTGCCGCCGGGCACGACGACACCCGCACCGACCAAGCCCGAATCCGCACCCGTTGCGAAACCTGACGCCAACCCGACTTCCTCGACGCCGTGGCTGTGGCCGACGGGAGGCAAGGTGATCGATGGGTTCGATGCGCCCCGCAACAAGGGCATCGACATCGGCGGCAACGAAGGCGAGCCGGTCCAGGCCGCCGCCGACGGCGAGGTTGTCCACGTCGGCAGCGCGCTGCGGGGCTACGGCAACCTGGTGATCATTCGCCACCCGGGCGATTACGTCACCGCGTACGGCCACAACCGAAAGATTCTCGTTTCGCAGGGCCAGCAAGTGAAACGGGGCCAGCAGATCGCGGAACTGGGGCGAACGGACAGTGATCGCCCGAAGCTCCACTTTGAGATACGTCACCAAGGCAAGCCGCTCGATCCGGTCAAATACCTCCCTCCACGTTGAGGTTTCTGACTGCAGCGATGTCTCCCCACACCGAGCGCCCTCGCGGCGCGCCGGTCAAACCGCCCGAGTCGCCCGCCGCCGAACCGGCGGCGGACAGCGACGACGCGAACTTCTCGCCCGAAGCCGCGGATGCGGAGCGCGAGTTCGAGGCCGCGGCGGCGCAGTCGACGGACACCACCGCCGCGCTCGATTTCCCAGACACCGACAACGTCCAGCGCTACCTGACCGCCATCGGCGCCCACCGCCTGATGACGCCCGACGAGGAGCATGCGACGGCGGTGCGCGCGTCGGCCGGCGACTTCGAGGCGCGCCAGGCGATGATCGAACGCAACCTGCGCCTCGTCGTGTCGATCGCCAAGCATTACGCCAACCGGGGCCTGGCGCTGCTCGATCTCATTGAGGAAGGCAACCTCGGCCTGATTCACGCGCTGGAGAAATTCGATCCGGAACGCGGCTTCCGCTTTTCGACCTACGCCACCTGGTGGATCCGCCAGACCATCGAGCGTGCCGTGATCAACCAGGCCCGGACGATCCGCCTGCCGGTGCACGTCGTGCGCGAACTGCAGCACGTGATCCGCGCCAAGCGCCATCTCGAGATGGAGCTCGAGGACGCGAGCCACGAAGTGCGGATGGAGGACATCGCGCATCTCACCGGCAAGAGCGTCGACGACGTCGAGGACATCCTGAAGTTCAGCGCCACCCCGGCGTCCCTCGACGCGCCGCTCGATGCGGACCCGGACAGCACGCTCGCCGACCTCCTGGTCGACGTTGCCGCGGAAGCGCCGGAAGCCAGCGCCGTCCGTCACGAACTCGAAACGCGGGTGCACGAGTGGCTCACCGGCCTGTCGGACAAGCAGCGGCTGGTCATCGAGCGGCGGTTCGGGCTCGACGAGCAGGAGCCGGCCACGCTCGACGCCCTCGCGGTCGAACTGTCGCTCACGCGCGAACGTGTTCGGCAGATCCAGCAGGACGCGCTCGCGCGGCTCAAGCGCACGCTGACGGCCGGCGGCATCGGCCGCGACGCGGTCCTCTGACGCTCCCCGGCAGCGTTGCCCGGGCACCCCGCGTCGGCTCAGTAGAATCGGCGCATGACGCCGGTGCTCGTCTTCGACATCGAAACCGTTCCCGACGTGGCCGGCCTGCGGCGTCTGCGCGCGGAGTGGTCCGGGCTCGCCGACGCCGAGGTTGCCGAGCGCGCGTTTGCCGAGCGGCGCGAGAAGACGGGCAACGACTTCCTGCCGCTGCATCTTCATCGCGTGGTCGCCATCTCGTGCGTGATGCGCAGCGATGCCGGGTTCCGGGTCGGTTCGATCGGGTCGCTGACGGATGCCGAGGGAACCCTGATCCAGGCTTTCTTCGGGATGATCGACCGGCACACCCCGCAACTGGTGAGCTGGAACGGCGGCGGCTTCGACCTGCCGGTGATGCACTACCGTGGCCTGCTGGCGGGCGTGTCGGCGGCCCGCTACTGGGAACTGGGCGATGACGACCGCGAGTTCCGGTACAACAACTACATCGGCCGGTATCACACGCGGCACATGGACCTGATGGACCTGCTGGCGATGTACCAGCCGCGCGCCAGCGCTCCGCTGGACGATCTTTCGAAGCTGGCCGGATTCGCGGGCAAGCTCGGCATGGACGGCGCGCGCGTGTGGGACGCGTACCTGGCCGGGCAACTCGAGCAGATCCGCGACTACTGCGAGACGGACGTCGTCAACACCTACCTGCTGTTCAACCGGTTCCAGAAGATGCGCGGCGTGCTGACTCCGGCGCAGCACCAGGCGGAGGAGACGCTGGTGCGCGAGACGCTCGCCCACCTGCCGGCACCGCACTGGAAGGCCTACCTCGCAGCGTGGCCCGCGGTCTAGGTCCCAGGGAAGGCGACAAGTTCTCCGTCCTGGTCGAGTCGCTCGACCAGGAAGGGCGGGGCGTCGCGCACCGCGAAGGCAAGGCGGTCTTCATTGAAGGGGCTTTGCCCGGCGAACGCGTGGTCTATGAACGGCGCAAGAACAAGCCGAGCTACGAAACCGGACGCGTGGTGCGGATCGACCGCGCCTCTGCGCTCCGGGTCACGCCGCGCTGTCCGCACGCCGGCCTGCACGAAGGCGCGTGCGGCGGCTGCTCGATGCAGCACGTGTCGGCGCAGGCGCAGGTTGCGATCAAGCAGCGCGTGCTCGAGGACACGCTGTGGCACATCGGACGCGTACGACCCGAGCGCATGCTGCGGCCGGTGGCGGGCCCCGCCTGGCGCTATCGCTTTCGCGCGCGCTTCTCCGTCCGCCATGTCCAGAAGAAGGGCGGCGTGCTGGTCGGCTTCCACGAGCGCTCCAGCAGCTATGTGGCCGACATGCGCCAGTGCGAAGTCGTGCCCGAGCACGTCAGCGCGCTGCTGGTGCCGCTGCGCGAACTGGTCGGCAGCCTGACGCTGCGCGAGCGCCTGCCGCAGATCGAACTCGCCGTGGCTGGAAGCCCGGAAGCGCCGCACACCGTGCTCGTGTTCCGCGTGCTCGCCGACCCGACGCCCGAGGACCGGTCCCGCCTGCGCGCCTTCGGGGCGCAACATGGCGTCGATGTGTGGCTGCAGCCGAAAGGGCCGGACACGGCCGCCCCCATGGATCCGGACCTTCGGCCGCACCTGGACCTTGCGTTGCCCGAGTACGGTGTGCGGATCCCGTTCGGCCCGACGGACTTCACCCAGGTGAACCACCGCATCAATGAAGTCCTCGTCGGCCGCGCGGTCCGGTTGCTCGATCCGCAGCCGGACGAAACAGTGGCCGACTTCTTCTGCGGGCTCGGCAACTTCACACTGCCGCTCGCGTCGAAGTCGCGACTGGTCCTGGGCATCGAAGGCAGCGAGGCACTGGTGCGACGGGCACGCGCGGCCGCGGAACTCAACGGCCTGGCGCAGCACACCCGGTTCAGTTCGGCGAACCTCTTCGAGTGGACCGGTGAGGACTGGCAGCGGCTGATCGGCGCGCACGGGCCGGTCGCGCGCGTGCTGATCGATCCGCCGCGCGAAGGCGCGCTCGAACTGGCGCGCTCGCTCGCCTCGACGAACGATCGACCCCGGCGGATCGTCTACGTGTCCTGCAATCCCGCGACGCTCGCGCGCGACTGCGCGGTCCTCGTGCACGAAGGGGCGTGGATGGTCCGGGCGGCCGGAGTGGTCAACATGTTTCCGCACACCTCGCACGTCGAGTCGATCGCTGTCCTCGAACCGGCGGCCTGACGTCGTCGAACGTGCAGCGGTCGCGTGCGGGCCGCCTGCACGCAATGGCGTTCAAAGCGAACGCCGGCCATGTTAAAATTTCGGGCTAACTTCGGCGTTGCAAGTGCTTCATTTGTCGAAGATTTTTCGTTCGGCACGCGCGCTTCGGCCGCTTCGGCGGTTATCGCCTGCCGGTAACTCGTCCAGAAAACAAAGGTTGAAATCATGGCGGTGGAAAGAACCCTGTCGATCATCAAGCCCGACGCAGTCGCGAAGAACGTCATCGGGAAGATCTATTCGCGCTTCGAGACCAACGGCCTGAAGGTCATCGCGGCGCGGATGATGTGGCTGTCGCGCACCGAAGCCGAGGGCTTCTACGCCGTGCACCGGGCGCGTCCCTTCTTCAAGGACCTGGTCGACTTCATGGTGTCGGGACCGATCATGGTCCAGGTGCTCGAAGGCGAGGGCGCCATTGCGAAGAACCGCGACCTGATGGGGGCGACGGACCCGAAGAAGGCCGCCGAAGGGACGATCCGCGCCGACTTCGCCGCGAGCATCGATGCGAATGCCGTGCACGGCTCGGACGGCCCGGAGACAGCGGCCGTCGAGATCGCGTACTTCTTCCCGCAGCTCAACGTCTACTCCCGCTGAGGACGAGTCGCGCCAGTGTCCCGCATCAACCTTCTCGGACTGGACCTCACCGCGCTGACGGCCTACATCGAGTCACTCGATGAGAAGCCGTTTCGCGCGCGCCAGCTTGCGCGCTGGATTCATCAGCATGGCGCGGGCGAGTTCGACGCGATGACGGAACTCGCGAGGTCGTTCCGGGCGAAGCTGGCAGAACACGCCGAGATCGTCGCTCCCACCGTGCTGCGTGACTCGACCTCGTCGGACGGCACCCGCAAGTGGCTGCTCGACGTCGGTGCCGGCAATGCGATCGAGACGGTGTTCATCCCGGAAGACGATCGCGGCACGCTGTGCATCTCGACCCAGGCCGGTTGCGCCGTGAACTGCCTGTTCTGCTCCACCGGGCGCCAGGGCTTCAACCGCAACCTGACCACGGCTGAAATCGTCGGGCAGCTGTGGTGGGCCGAGCACGCGCTGCGCCGGACGGCGGGCCTGGCCGCGGACGGTGAGCGCGTGATCAGCAACGTCGTGCTGATGGGCATGGGCGAGCCACTGCAGAACTACGACGCCGTCGTGCCGGCCCTGCGCCTGATGCTGGACGATCATGCCTACGGCCTGTCGCGCCGGCGCGTGACGCTGTCGACCTCCGGCATGGTGCCGCAGATCGACCGGCTGGCGGACGACTGCGCCGTCGCGTTGGCGGTGTCGCTGCACGCCTCGAACGACGCGCTGCGCGACCGCCTGGTGCCGCTCAATCGCAAGTACCCGCTGCGCGAGCTGCTGGCCGCCTGCCGGCGTTACCTGCGTTCGGCGCCGCGCGACTTCATCACGTTCGAGTACGTGATGCTGGATGGTGTCAACGACACCGACGCGCATGCGGACGAGCTGATCGAGCTGGTGCGCGACGTGCCGTGCAAGTTCAACCTGATCCCGTTCAATCCGTTTCCGGAGGCGGGGCTCGGCCGTTCGCCGCCGGAGCGGATCCGGGCTTTCGCGCAGCGCCTCATCGATTCAGGCATCGTTACCACCACGCGCAAGACGCGGGGCGACGACATCGACGCGGCCTGCGGGCAACTGGCCGGCGAAGTGCAGGACCGCACGCGGGTCGGCGAGCGCAACCGGGGACGCGTGGTGCCGATCGTTTCGGCAACCCACTGAGGAGGGCAGATGACATTGGCGCGAGTGGCGGGGGCCGTGCTGGCGAGTGTGCTGGCGGCGTGCACGACGACGACGGTCACCACGAGCAGCGGTGAAGTGGTGGCCAAGGGGCCGGATCGGGTCGTGGCGACCGCGAATACGGCGGACGCCCGCACGCGCGCCCGCGCCCGCGCCGAGCTGGCCGCCGGCTATTACCGCACGGGGCAACTGGCGGTGGCGCTCGACGAGGCGCGCCGCGCGGCGACGATCGATCCCGGCTTCGCCGACGCCTACGGGCTGCTCGGCCTGATCTACATGGACATGAACGAGCGTGTGGAGGCAGAGGAGAATTTCCAGAAGGCCCTGAGGCTCGATCCCGCGGGTTCCGACCTCGCCAACAACTATGGCTGGTTCCTGTGCCAGACCGGACGCGAGCGTGAATCGATCCAGTACTTCGACCGCGCGTTGCGCGACCCGCTGTACACGACACCGGCCCGGGCCGGGCAGAACGCCGGCTCGTGCCTGCTCAAGCTGAAGGACTACGCCGCGGCCGAGCGCTACCTGCGTCGATCGTTCGAGCTGGATGCGTCGAGCCCGGCGACGAAGTACCTTCTGGCGCGCACGTATCTCGTGACCGGCCAGGTCGACCGCGCCACCTTCTACTACAACCTGCTGGCCCGTTCGGTCGAGTCGACGCCCGAAACGCTCTGGCTGGGCTTGCGCATCGCCCGCGCCAATGGGGACCTGCGCACGGAGAGCCAGCTGGCCAACGAACTGCGGGAGCGCTTCCCGCGTTCGCCCGAGGTGGCAGCGCTCGCACGGGGTGATTTCAATGACTGACGACGAAGTCCCCGCGGACGCCGCGCCGGTGACCGGCGGCGAGCCCGCTTCGTTCGGCGCGCGACTGGCGGCTGCCCGCGAAAAGGAGCGCCTCAGCGTTGGCGACATGGCCGCCCGGCTGCGCCTTCACGTGAACCAGGTGCGCGCGATCGAGGGCGAGAACCTCGCGCAATTGCCCGAGCCGGCGTACGTGCGCGGCTTCGTTCGCAGCTATGCGCGCTCGCTGGGACTGGATCCCGCTCCGCTCATCGACGACCTGAACTCGAAGCTTGCGCCAGCCTCCAGCTCCGTCGTGGACGGCATGGCCATGGCGCGCGACTACTCGCCGGTGCGAGCCGCCGCGCACGAGCGGGCCTCGCGCTCGCTGGTCCTTGGCCTTTCGCTCGTGGCGCTGGTCGCTCTCGGTGCGCTGGGTTGGTACGCCACGCGTCAGCCCCGGCAGGACCCCGCACCGGCGCCAGCGCCCGCCGCTGCGCCGGCGTCGAGAGCCAAGCCGGTTCAGCCGGCCGCGCCGGCGGTGGCACCCGAGGCGCCCGGCACGGATCGCGCGGGCGCGGTCAGCGATGTCCAGCCCGCAACGGCCACCGAGCCGGCGCCCGCGCCGTCCCAGCCGATGAACGAGGCGGCTTCGTTCCTCCTGCTTTCATTCAGCGGGTCGTCGTGGGTCGAAGTCACGGATGCCAGCGGCAAGGTGGTGGTGTCGCAGACCGCGGGTGCCGGCGAGGCGATCCAGCCCGTCGGGAAGCCGCCGTTCTCCGTTGTCATCGGAGACGCCGCGAAGGCGACCGTGAAGGTCCGGGGTGTGGCGTTCGACCTGGGGCCCGTGACACGCGCGAACATCGCGCGCTTCACCGTCAAGTAACTGCCGTGAACCAGCCCTTCGAACCCATTGACTGCATGCCAGCGGCGGCCCGGCCGGCGCCGCGGCGCCGCTCGCGCCAGGTCGCAGTGCGCTGGGGCGGCCGGGCGGTGTCGGTGGGTGGAGAAGCTCCGGTGGTCGTGCAGTCGATGACCAACACCGACACGGCCGACGCGATCGCCACCGCGGTGCAGGTGAAGGAACTCGCGCAGGCCGGCTCCGAGATCGTTCGCATCACCGTGAACTCTCCGGAGGCGGCGGCGGAAGTCGCTGCCATACGCGAGCAGCTCGACCGCATGGGTCTCGACGTGCCGCTGGT
>CAYGXL010000095.1:0-9727 GCA_964353935.1 uncultured Burkholderiaceae bacterium
CGCCTGGGGAGGCCCGGCTCGCGGGGCTGCCGCCGTGGTTCCTCGACCTGCTGCGCCACGCCTCGCAGGGCGGCCATCCGCTCGCGCACTGGCGCCACCTCGTGCACGAGGGTGTGGCCGAGGGCGAACGCAACTCCACGCTCGCGTCGCTGACCGGCCACCTGCTGTGGCGCGGCGTCGATCCGGAAGTCGCCCTCGAGTTGCTGCTCGGCTGGAACCGGCTGCGCTGCCGCCCTCCGCTGCCGGACGACGAAGTCGCGCGCGTCGTGCAGAGCATCGCGCGGCTGCACGAGCGCGAGCGTGAGGCGGGCGGAACGTAGGCGCGGCCGACCGCGGAACGCAGTCCATCGCCGATGACCCCGATCCAGAACGTGCTGCACCGGATCCGCTGGGACCCGGAGTTCGGGCGCGCCACGTTTGTCATCGGCTACTTCGACCGGGTGCGGCACGCGATCGTGCGCGTGCCGTTGAGCCAGGTGCAGTTCGAGCCCGGCGATCGCTTCGCGTTCACGGCGGTCGATCCCGACGGGTCGGTGCACGAGGTGCCGCTGCACCGGATCCGCGAGGTCTACCGCGACGGCGCGCTGATCTGGCAGCGCGCGGGGCCGGCCGGCGGCGGCTGACGGCCGCGCGGACCCGCGGCTCGCGCTCGCGCCGCTTGACCGGCGTCACCTGCCGGCGCGGCGCGGCGCCTAGGGTGAATTCATGTGGGGCGCTGGCGTCGGCCGCGCCCGTGGAAGGAGGGCAAAGGCCATGCAAGTTCCGCTCCAGATCACCATGCACGGCATCGAGCGGTCCGAGATCCTCGAGAACGACATTCGCGAGCGCGTTGCGAAGCTCGAGCGGTTCCATCCCAAGCTGATGAGCTGCCGCGTGACGGTCGAGGACACTGGCAAGCACCGCACGCAAGGCCGGCACTACGCGGTTCGGGTCGACATTCGGGTGCCGGGCGACGAGGTCGTCGTCACGCGCGAGTTCGACGAGGACATTCACGTGGCGCTGCGCGACGCGTTCGACGCGGCCCGGCGGGGCCTCGAGGAAGGCATCCGCGAGCAGCGCCGGCACGTGAAGACGCACCAGGTGCCGCAGCACGGCAAGGTCCTGCGGATGTCGGCGCAGGACGGCATCGGGTTCATCGGCACCGCGGACGGGCGCGAGCTGTATTTCAGCCGCGAGAACGTCGTGCATCCCACTTTCGACCAGCTCGAGCCGGGCACCGAAGTGCAGTTCATCGAGGAGCTCGCGGCCGAGGGTCCGCAGGCGAAGCGGGTCAGCGTCGGGAAGCACGGGCAGTGAGGCCGGTGCGGCCCATGGCCGCGGCGCCGGCAGGGAAATTAGACGGTTCCAACTCGAATGCGTCGCGCCTGACGTTCGACATGGCGGTCGATCGACCGGCCGCGATGATGGAATTATCCGGCGCAGGAAGGCGTCGGTGGCAAGAAGGGAGGGATCATGGTCACGCGTACAACGAAAGGCACGGGCACCAGGCGGCGTGCGACGCAGACGGAAACCCGGCGAGCGCCGACCGCTACGGCGGTACGTCCGCCCAGGGTCGTAGAGGTGAAAGCACGGCTCGGCAAGGCTGGTGAGAAGTTCCAGGTGGCCGGTCATGCGGCGACGGAATTCGCGCGCAGTTCCGTGCGCGAAGTGACCACCGCGGCGAAGGCCTCGCGCGAACCGATGCATGCGCTATGGCGCAATGTCCGGCTCGCCAGCCGCCACATCGCTCGCGATGCCGTCGAGATGTGGCATGTAGTCAAACCGGCTGGAATGGCGGCGCTGAAACTGCCTGTTGTCCGCAGGGCTCGTCGTCCGGCCGTCTAGTGCACTGGTAGTGCGGCAGTTGCAGTAGAAAGGCGGCGCTGTCCGCCTCGCCGCCCGCGGCGGCGAGAGGGGTCGGCGCCGCTGTCGTTTCGCGGCCGCTATCCGGCGCGCGGAAAGGTCACGACGACCACCGTCCCCTTCCCGCCGCGCCCCTCCCGGATCTCCACCCGCGCCCCGTGCGCCCGCGCGACCTCGCGCACGATCGCCAGCCCCAGCCCGCTGCCGCCCCCGGTCGCCCCCGGAATCCGGTAGTAGCTCTCGAACACACGCGCGCGCAGTTCCTCGGGGATGCCCGGCCCTTCGTCGCTGACCTCGAGCGTCACCGCGCCGCGCTCCTCGCGCAGCGCGACGTCGATGGCGCTGCCGTCGGGTGCGTAGCGCGCGGCGTTGTCGAGCAGGTTGCCGACGAGGCTCGCGAGCTTCTGGCGATCGCCTTGCACTTCGGCCGTGCCGTCGGCGGGCGAGCACATCACCGTCACCTTCAGCCTGCGTGCGCCGATGCGCGGCTGCAGCGTCTCGACCGCCTCGCCCGCGAGCTGGCGCAGCGACACCGGCTTGTGCTCGGGCGCCGCGGACGCCGACGCGCGGTTGTACGCGAGCATCTGCTCGGCCAGGTGGATCGTGCGGTCGAGCGCGACCAGCATCCGGTCCAGCGAGGCCTGCCGCTCGGCCGGGCTGCCCGCGCGCGCGGCATTCTGCGCGTGCACCTTCAGTCCCGCGAGCGGCGTGCGCAGTTCGTGCGCGGCATCCGCGGTGAAGCGGCGCTCGCGCTCCAGCGCGCTCGTCAGCCGCCCGAGCAGGCCGTTCAGCGCGTCGAGCACCGGCGCGATCTCGGCCGGCACGCGCGGCAACGATACCGGCGTCAGCGCGTCGGCCTGTCGCGTTTCGATCTGCTGCGCCAGCTTGCCGAGCGGCGCGAGGCCGTAGCCGATCAGCAGCCCGAGCAGCACCAGCAGCACCGGAATGCCGATCACGAGCGGCTCGGCCGCTGCGTAGGCGAGCTTCTCGGACAGTTCGGTGCGGATGTCGCTGCGCTCGGCGACCTGGATCCACAGGCTGCCCGAGGGCAGCGTGAAGACACGCCAGTTCACGTTTGCGTAGGCCTGGTCGCTGTAGCCGGCGGCGAGCGGTGCGAACGGCGCATCGGGCGCGGAGGCGGAGCGGACGAGCAGCTGCCGATCGGCGTTCCACACCTGGAACGCGATCTTGGTCTCGTAGTAGTGGCCTTCGGTGCGCGGCGCGTCGTGCTCCGCCGCCTCGATCGGCCCCGGCAGCTGGATCACGATCGGCGCGGCGACGGTCGCGTGCTCGACCTGGCGCGCGAGGAGCGCCTCGAGCACGCGCGCCGACGTGGCGAGCCGCGCGTCGAACAGCTCCTGCGCCTCTTCCTCGCTGCCCTCGAAGCTCATCCATGCCGCGATGCCGAGCACGGCGAGCAGCGTGAGGATGGTGCCGGCGAGCAGCACCGCGCGGATCGACCGCGTGCGGCGTGGCGCGGCGGCGGTCATGACTGCGCGCCAGGCTGTGGCGGATCGGCGATGTAGCCGACGCCGCGCACGGTGCGGATCACTTCCGGATAGAGCTTCCTGCGCAGCTTGTGGATGTGCACGTCGACGCTGTTGCTCTCGACGCCGCTGTCCCAGCCGTACAGCGCGTCCTCGAGCTGCGCGCGCGACAGCACCTGGCCCGCGCTCTGCAGCAGCTTCTGCAGCAGCATGAATTCGCGTCGCTGCAGCGCGACCGGCGCGCCTTCGAAAGTCACCGTGAGCGCCGCCGGGTCGAGCCGCAGCGGGCCGTGCTCGATCACGTTGACCGCTGCGCCGCGCTGCCGCCGCAGCTGCGCGCGAACGCGCGCGAGCAACTCGTCGACGTCGAAGGGCTTGACCAGGTAGTCGTCGGCGCCGGCGTCGAGGCCGAGCACGCGGTCCGACGCCGTGTCGCGCGCGCTCAGCACGATCACCGGCACGGTGCCGCCTTCGCCGCGCACCTTGCGCAGCACCTCGACGCCATCGACCTTCGGCAGGCCGAGGTCGAGCACGACGAGGTCGAACGTGTTGGACTTCAGCGCCGCCAGCGCCTGCGCGCCGTCGGGCACCCACTCGACCGCGTACAGCGCACGCTCGAGCGTGTCGCGGATGCCAGCGGCCAGGAGGTCGTCGTCCTCGACGAGAAGGATGCGCACGGATGAGAGGGGAAACAGCCCGGCGCGAGAATACTCTGGCCTCGGGGGCCGCTTCAGTGGGTGATCACCGCGCCGCGGGTCCGAAGCCGGTGAGCGGCCCGCGACGTCGCGCCGACGGGCCGGGAGTGGGAGATCGCCCCGGCGCCGCGCTCAGGACTTGTCCTTGATCTTCGCGAGCAGTTCGGCGATCTCCTTGCGGCGGCCTTCGTCGGCGAGCGGTCGGTCGGGCCGTGCCGGCGCCTTCAGCGCGTGTTCCAGGGCCTTCTTCGCGTTTGCGTAATCGCCCTTTCGGAACAGTAAGTCGCCGTAGAAGTAGTTCGGGTCGATGCCGTCCGGGTTCAGTTTCAGCGCGGTCTCGAGCATCTCGCGCGCCTTCTTGTCGTCGCCGAATCCGATCGGCCAGCCGGGCACCTGGTAGTAGAGCGAGCCGAGGCTGGTGTAGGCCGAACCGGCGAGCGCCTTCGGGTCGATCGCGAGCGCATGCTCGAAGGCCGCCTTGGCGTCCTTCGCGAGCGCGAGCGCGCCGACGCCGCCCTTGGCGCCGGCGTAGCTCGACACGATGATCCCGTACCAGATGTCCGCTTCGGCGCGGTCGGCGTACTTCGCGCGCACCGTGGTCGCCGTCTTCGACAGCGTCTCGAACGCCTTCTCGTGGTCGGCGACCGGCTTGCGGTACTTGATCTCTTCCCACTCGCGCTGCAGCGCGCGCACTTCGTCGTCCACGGCGGCGTTCGCCAGCGGCGCGAACAAGACCACGAGCGCCGTGAGCGAGAACATCAGCATGGCCAGGGGTTTCAGCATCACAGGGAGCCTCCTTCTGAAGATTGAATGGATGTGGTGAGTCGCGCGGGCCGCGGCTTGCCGCGACGCGCGAATTTGCGGATGGTGTCGAGCTGCTTGCGCAGGCCGTTGTCGACGAGCCCGGGCAGCACCTGGTTCACGCGGGCAAAGAACTTCTCGGGCATGCCGAGCAGCCGTTCGCGCACGGGCTGACGCAGCAGCGCGACGAGTTCGTCGGCCACCTTGGCCGGCGCGTCCATCGCCGTGCCGAGCTCGGCGTTGAGCGCGGTGAGCGCGTCGTCGTTCAGCGCGGTGCGCGTGGCGCGCGGCGCGAAGTACAGGACGCGGACCGGCCCGTCGGCCAGTTCGCGGCGCAGCGCCTCGGTGAAGCCGCGCAGCGCGAACTTGCTCGCGCTGTAGCTCGCGCAGCCCGGGTAGCCGAGGTAGCCGAAGATCGAGCCGACGTTGATGATCGTCGCGCTTGAGCGACGCTGCAGCTGCGGCAGCAGGCGCTGCGTCAGGAGCATCGGCGCGAGCACGTTGACGTCGAGGATGCGCTCGATCGACGCCTCGCTCTGGTCGGCGAACCACGCGAACTCGCTGGTGCCGGCGTTGTTGATCAGCAGGTTGATGTCGAACCCGGACGCCGCCTGCGCAACGGCATCGCGCCCTTCGGCGGTCGTGAGGTCGGCCGGCACGACGCGGCAGGCGAGGCCAGGCCGCTCGACCGCCTTCGCGGTGGCCGCCAGGCGCGCCGCGTCGCGGCCCACGAGCAGCAGCACGGCGCACTGCGGCGCGATCGCCTGCGCGATGGCGGTGCCGATGCCACCGCCGCCGCCGGTGAGGACCGCGAAGTACGGGGCGCGGGTCACGGGACGGCCCTCCGCGCTCATGCCGCCTTCCTGATCGCCGGCGCGTCGAAGCGCGGCAGGCCGCGGAAGATGTCGCCGTAGAGGCGGTACACCATGTTCGCGGCGTGTGTCACGGCGGCCTGGTCGTCCGGGTCCTGCAGGCGGTCCATCAGCCCGGCGAAGAAGCGCACGTGCTGCTGGTCGAGCGCGCCGTGCGACGTCAGGTAGGTGAACGCCTCCGGCGGCAGGTCGAGCGCCGCGCGGATCACATGCGCCGCGTTGGTCGCGAGTGCGGTGCTGGTGCCCTCGAGCACGTGCACCATGCCGAAGAAGCCGACCGGATTGCGGCGCGCGATCGTGTCGTAGACGTACGCGACCATCAACTCGGTCGCGGCGGACGGCGTGCCGTCGCGCACGAGCCGCGGGTCGCCGCCCGCGGCGGCGATGTCATTGAGGATCCACTCCTCATGGCCCGCTTCCTCGGCGATGTACTCGACGATCGCCGTGCGCAGCCAGCCTTTCGACTCGGGCAGGCGGCTGCCGCACGCCATCAGCAGCGGCACCGTGTGCTTGACATGGTGATAGGCCTCGGCGAGGAAGGCGAGGTACTGCGCGCGCGTGATGCGGCCCGCAAGGGCATCCGCGATCACGGGGGTGGCGAACAACTCGGCGCGCGCCGGCGCGGTCTGCTGCGCCAGCACTTCAAAGTACGGCATGGGCGGGCACTCCAGTGGAGTCTTCGTAGAGGGATTCGAGTTGCGCGCCGTAGCGCTGCCAGACGGCGTCGCGTCGCGTGCGGCCGTTGGCGGTGGCGAGCCCGTTGGCGACGCTGAACGGTGCGTCGGCGCGGAGCCATACGGCGACGCGCGCGTAATCGGGCAGGCGCTCGTTGGCGGCGCGCACGGCAGCGGCCAGCGCGATGTCGGGAACCGCCGGCATGGCGGGCACGAGCACGGCGGCGAGCTGCGGGCGCGCTTCGCCGAACACTGCCGCCTGCGCGACGGCCGGGGACACGGCGAGTTCGGACTCCGGCCACTCGGGCGCGACGTTGCGGCCGAACGAGGTGATCAGCTGGTGCTTGCGGCGGCCGTCGATGTGCAGGAAGCCGTCGGCGTCGAAGCGGCCGAGGTCGCCGGTCCGCAGCGAGTCGGGGCCAAGCGTGTGCTCGCCGACGTAGCCGAGGGAGCCAACTCCGTCGACGACGATCTCGCCGTCGTCGATCCGCACGCGCGCGTGCGGCAGCGGCCGGCCGACGCTGCCGGGACGGTTCGCGCCCGGCACGTTCAGGGCGACGACCGAGGCGCACTCCGACAGTCCGTAGCCCTCGTAGGCCGGAATGCCGGCAGCGCGCGCGCGCTCGATCAGCACGGGCGAGACCTTCGCGCCGCCGACCGCGGCGAAGCGCAGCCGCGCCGGTCGCGGCGCACCGGCCTCGATGACAGCGGTCAGCGCCGCGAGCATCTGCGGCAGCAGGATCACGCTGTCGGCCTGCCAGCGCTCGATCGCGCCGAGCGCGACACGCGGGTCGAAGCCGGTGGATCCGCCCACGCCCACCGTGCCGAGCGACGGCACGCAGCAGGTCGCACCGGCGGCCAGCGGGGCGCAGACGCCGGCGATGTTCTCGAGCAGCACCGCGAGCGGCAGCAGCGAGAGGTGGCGCTCGATGCCGACGCCCTGCGTGGCCGCCACCAGCGACGTGCCGACCGCGCGCTGTTGCGCGGCGCTCAGGCACACGCCCTTCGGCGTGCCCGTGGTGCCGGAGGTGAACGTGATCTTCGACGTGCCCGTCGGCAGCTCGACCGGGATCACCCCCTTACGGCGGAACCAGGGCATTGACGATCCCGGCAGGTGGCCGCCCGGCGTGAAGCCGAGCGCCGTGGCGATGCCGGGTGCGTCGCACAGCAGCGCATCCATGCCGGTCGCGTCGGCCGCGTGCTGCAGCTGGCCGAGCGTGAAGAACGCCGGCAGCGGCACGAGCGGCACAAGTGCGCGCTCGGCGGCAAGGTCGGCCACCACCCACTCGATGCCGTTGTCGGCGATCAGGCCGAGCGCCTGCGGGCGTGCGCGCTGGAGCAGGTCGGCGAGCCGCTGAACGCGCGCTTCGAGCGCGGCCGCGTCTAGCGACGTGCCGGCGCCGCGGAGCGCGGCACGCGCGTTCATCGCGCGCCGAGCCGCAGCGCGTGGCTGATGCGGCCGGCCACGACGATCGGATCGTTGGCGTAGTAGCGGCCCCAGCGGGCGCCACCATCGGGCAGCCGCGCGGGATCGGCCGGCGCGAGTGCGAGCGGCGCGAGCCCCATCCGGGCAAAGGCGTTCCGCAGCTCGCGCGTGGCGGTGAAGACGACCCACTCGTAGCCGAGGCGGTGCAGGTGGCGCGCGAGCAGCGGGATCAGCGCGCGGCCCATCCCGGCGGAGGTCGCGGCGAGGTTGCCGACTTCGACGATCGTTTCGCGCTTCACGTCGTAGCGCGCGAGCAGGCGTTCGACCGGCGCGTCGAGGTATTGCTCGAGGAAGAGACGGCGGCTATCGGCCGGCGTGTAGCCCGCGGCGGCGCGCCAGCGATCGAGCGCGTCGCGCACGCCGAGCAGGTAGGGCGAGAAGTGTGCGACGCGCGCGCCGTGGGCCTGCTCGAACCGCGCCCCGATGAACTGCTCGCACGGCGTGCGCAGCGGATGCGTCGGGTGGATCGGTTCGAGCCGCGGCGAGCTCGTGCGCGTGCGGTTGACGACCCGCGCGCTGTGCCCGCCGGTGGCGGCGATCGATGAGGCGATCTGCATCGGCCCTCCTGGTTGATGGAGGCGATGCTAGGAAGGCCAAATTAACTCCGGATTAATCGACCGGCCGGGGGCCGCCGTCCGGGCGGACTAGCGTCTTCGCTTACAGTGAGGCAACCCACTGATAAACAAGGCAGGAACGTGCCGAGCGCGACGACCCGCAAGTTCGACCTGGTGCTGTACGGAGCCACCGGTTTCGTCGGTCGCCGCGCCGCGGCCTACCTGGCGCAGCCCCAGGGCCGCCGGAAGCCGAAATGGGCCATCGCGGGCCGCGATGCCGGCAAGCTGGCCGCGCTGCGCGACGAACTGGCGCGCGATCCGGCGGCGAAGGCGTTGCCCGAAGTGATCGTGGCCGACAGCGGGGACGTCGCCGCCGTCGAAGCGATGGCCGCGTCCACGCGCGTGCTGGTCACGACCGCCGGCCCGTACGCGCTGTACGGCGACGCGATCGTCGACGCGTGCGTGCATGAATGCACGCACTACGCCGACATCACCGGCGAGACCGCCTGGGTGCGCCGCGTGATCGACCGTCACCACGCGCGCGCGGCGCGCGACGGCACGCGCATCGTGCCGTTCTGCGGGTTCGACTCCGTGCCGTCGGACCTCGGCACGCTGCTGCTGGTGCGCCACGTCGAAGCCACCTTCGGCGCGCCGTGCGTCGAGGTCAACGCGTACTTCCAGATGATGGGCGGCTTCAACGGCGGCACGCTCGCGACCAACGCGCATCGCTACGAATCGGGCGAGGTGAAGGCGGGCAACCATCCCTTCCTGCTCGATCCCGGCACGCGCCACTCGGCGGCCGAACTGCGCGCGAACCACGATCCGCGCGGCGCGCATTACGACGACGCACTCGGCGCCTGGGTTGCGCCGTTCATCATGGGACCGATCAACACGCGCGTCGTCCGCCGCAGCGCCGCGCTGAACGCAATCTACGGCGAGCCTTACGCGCCGCACTTCGCGTACCAGGAGTACACGAAGTTCGGCCCGCCGCTCGCCGCGGCGAAAGCCACCGCGATGGCGGCGTCGATGCAGGGCTTCGCCGCGGCGATGGCGTTGCGCCCGGCGCGCGCGCTGCTCGGCGCCGTGCTGCCGAAGCCGGGAGAGGGTCCGTCGGAGCAGACGATGGCGCGCGGGTGGTTCAGGACCACGCTCATCGGCCGCACCGACGACGGCCGCAGCGCGCGCGCCCGCATTGCATACCGTGGCGACCCAGGCAACCGCGCGACGCTGCGCATCCTGTGCGAGTCCGGGCTGGCGCTGGCGTTCGATGGCGACATGCTGCCCGGCGCGCCGGACCGCGGCGGCGTGCTGACGCC
>CAYGXL010000096.1:0-9724 GCA_964353935.1 uncultured Burkholderiaceae bacterium
CGTGCCAGGCGCGCGAGGATGGCGGGCCGGGAAGCGAACGGCCGGAAGGCACGACACACCCGTTCCTGTCCCTGCCAGCCCGAAAGCTGCGCGCCCGCAGGGAACCACCTCAGCCGAATGACGCCCGCCGCGACGGCCGCGAAGTCGAGGCACGCCGACGGCCGATCAGGCGAAGGAGAGCACTCGACCACCGGGGCGGAAGGCCGCGAAGTCGAGGCACGCCGACGGCCGATCGGGCGAAGGAGAGGACCCGACCAAGGAGGCGAAGGAGCGAACCCCACCGAGCAGATGCAGCAAAGCACCCGACCGAGCAGCCGCAGGAGAGGAGTCGACCTCTCGCGCCCACACGCGGAAGCGATTGGCACTCTCCGCCCGCGAGTGCTTTTGCATTTCGACCGGCTATTTGCAGAATCTGGCAAGCGACTTGCTTGTATACCTTTGGCCATCTGCCACGTTGAAATGCCACGTGACCGACCAACGGAGGGTTCCATGAGCCTGCCAGCGACGATTCCCGTACCGCCGATCTCCATCGCCGGCTTCAAGGATGTCTATCGCGTTCCGCGCGTCGAGGAAGCGCTGAACGAGTTGCAGGAACTCGGGGCGGGCGCCAGCGAAGCGCTGCGCGCGACCTACGTCCGCATGATCCGCACCGGCGGGCAGCGCTTCGTGATCAAGCCGTCGGCGTTGCCCGACATCGATGCGCTGATCGGCGAGCTTCCCAACTTCGAGGAGCCGCTGGAGGACATCCGCAAGCAGCTCGCGCTCTGCCTGTCGTCGGACGATCCGCTCGAGCTCGAGCCGATCCTGCTGCTCGGCGATCCCGGCATCGGCAAGACTCACTTCGCGCGGCGCCTGTCGAAGCTGCTCGGCACCGGCTACAACTTCATCGGGATGAGTTCGCTGACGGCGGGCTGGATCCTCTCCGGCGCCTCGGCGCAGTGGAAGAACGCGAAGCCGGGCAAGGTGTTCGACGCGCTCGTCAACGGCGACTACGCCAACCCGGTCATCGTGGTCGACGAGATCGACAAGACGGGTGGCGACGCCCAGTACGACCCGCTCGGGAGCCTCTACACGCTGCTCGAGCACGACACCGCGGCCGAGTTCATCGACGAGTTCGCCGATGTGCCGATCGACGCCTCCGATGTCGTCTGGATCGCGACCGCCAACGACGCGCGATCGATCCCCGAGCCGATCCTGAACCGGATGAACGTCTACGCGATCGACGCGCCCGACGAGGAGGGCGCGCGGCGGATCGCCCGCAGCATCTACGCCGAACTGCGCAACGAGCACGCGTGGGGCCGCGCGTTCCCCGAGGAGATCGGCGGCGAGAGCCTCGACCGGCTCGGTCGCATGAAACCGCGCGAGATGCGCCGCATGATGCTGGCGGCGTTCGGCAACGCGAAGCTCGCGGGACGCAACGAGGTGCTGCCCGAGGACATCACCGACGATCGCGTGGCGAAGAAGCCCCGGATCGGTTTCTGAGGGGGCACGCCTGCCCGCGCGTGGTGCGATCCGCACCTTGCCGCGGCGCTACTTCCCGACAGGGCGCCGGGTCGCTTCTTCAGCGGAGACGCGCTTGTACACCGGCCCCCAGACCGGGTGGCCAACCTCCGCACCCGTCAACCGGAAACCCGGATCCGCGGCAAAGGCCGCGCGGAATGCGGTGTCGCAATCGGCGGGGCGGTTGTAGGCGCAGGCGATGAACGCGAGGTGCTTGTGCGCCATCGCGACATCGTGACGGTCGCCGAGACCCTCTGACAGCGCGCGCCGGAACATCGCCTCGGCGCGCTCGTGCTGCCCGTCTTCGTACAGGCGCATCGCGTTCATGAAAGCGCGCTCGGCCGGCTGCTCATAGAGCCGGGCGATGCTGACCGTGGGAGCGGGCGGAGGCGAAGGAGGCGCGGTCGCGCACGCCGCGACCAGCGTCGCGGCCGCGCCAGCCAGGAAGACTCGGATCCGCGCCATGCCGCTAGAAGCGATGCTGCAGGTGGACCTTCTCGCCCGGCTTCAGATCGATGCGGGCGATGAAGGGTTCGAACGAGCCGTTGCGGATCTCGATCGTGTGCAGCCCGGGCGGCAACGAGATCTGGGTCAGCGGCGGCGACACGCCCTGGACGGTGCCGTTGACCACGACCTCGCCCCACGGCGCGACGGCGACCGTCAAGGTTCCATCGCTGATGGGGACGGGTTCGAGCCGTTTGCGCGCGGCCGCCTTGCCTTCCGCCTTCGCCGCGTCGGCACCGTTCGTCGCGGGGGACGCTGGCGGAGCGTCGATTGCCGGAGCCGGTGGTGACATCGGCGGGATGATCGGCACCGGCGTGGCCATTTCGGGCGTGGCTGGCGCCGGTTCGCGTTGCGGCATGAGCAACGCGACGCCGCCAACGCCCAGCAGCGCGAGCAGCGCGATTCCGAAGAAGAGCGGGCCGCGCGACGGCGCGGGCGCCGCCGCGGGCGGGGTTGCCGCGGCACTGGTGGAATCGACCGACGCGGGGCGCGAGCCGTCGACGAACTCGGCCAGCGCGTTGCGCAGCTCCGACGCCTTCTGGTAGCGATCGGCGGGGTTCCGGGACATCGCCTTGCGGACGATCTGCGCGAGCGCCGGCGGCGTATCGGGCCGGATCTTCTCGACGGGTTTGGGCCCCGCGTCCATGACCCGGTCGAGCGTCTCGTCGACGGTGCGGCCGTCGAAGGCGCGCCGGCCCGCCAGCAGTTCGTAGAGGATCGTGCCGAGCGAGAAGATGTCGCTGCGGGCGTCGAGCGAGTCGCCCCTGGCCTGTTCCGGCGACATGTAGTTCGGCGTGCCGACCAGCTGCCGGGTGCCCTTCGGCATCGGCTCGGAAACCGGCGCAAGCGCCGTGCCGAAGTCCAGCAGCTTCGGCTTCAGGTCGCGCGACAGGAAGATGTTGCTGGGCTTGATGTCGCGATGCACCAGTCCGCGCTTGTTGGCGTAGTGGATCGCATCCGCGACGCGCATCATCATCGCGGCCGCCTGCCGCGGGTTCATCCCGTTGCCGCTCGCAAGGTACTCGTGCAGGTCCTGGCCGTGCAGGCGCTCCATCGCGATGTACGCCAGCGCGCCTGTCTTGTCGGCGTCGTAGATCGTCACGATGCCGGGGTGGCTCATCCCGCCGGCCGACTTGGCTTCCCGCAGGAAGCTCGCTTCGATCTGGGTGCGGTACCGCTCCTCGCTCGCGAGGGGAATGATCTTGATCGCGACCTCGCGCCCGAGGACGGGATCGTGCGCCGCGTAAACGACGCCGTACGAGCCGCGACCGATCTCGTTGAGCAACGTGAAGCGACCGATCGTCCGCGGCGGCACTGGGACGGGCGGCGAGGCCTGCGGGACGGTGGCGGTCATCGGCTCGGACATGGGCGGACGATTATGTCACTCGGTACACGGGCGCCGATCGCCCGAAAAGGCGCATTGGTCCGCGACGCCGGCCGCCGGGCGTCAGCGCGAGAAGACGATCCGCTCGTTGCGCAGCAGGCGCGCCTGCGCGCCCAGCGCAAGCACCGTGATGCCGATCGCCATGGCCGCCGGCACCAGGATATCGGCGGCCCCGACGGCTTCGCCGCGCAGCGCCCGCATCATCACCACCTGCTGCGCCATCGCCGGAACGTAGAGCTGCCATGCGGCATCGCGCACCGACAGGAACAGCGGGATCACCGGCGCGAAGTTCACCAGCATCGTCAGGTAGCTGGCGTAGGTCTGCGCTTCCTTGTGGCTGCGGCCGTACGTGGCGGCGAACATGTTGACCGCGGCGATCATGGCGGCGAACGGCAGCAGCATCGCCAGGAACAGCGCGGACTCGGCCGCGCCGAACTGCATCAGCGCCGACAGGTTCTCGCTCGGGATGAACACCATCGCGCCGCGGAAACCGACCAGCGTCAGCACGACCACCGCGGCCGAACACGCCGCAACCACGGCCCACTTGCCGATCACGATCGCGGGCGTCGACACCGGATTCATCAGCAGCGGCTCCAGCGATCCGCGCTCGCGCTCGCCCGCCGTGACGTCGATGGCGACGCTGATCGCGCCGACCACCGCGCCGAGCAGCGCGAGCCACGGGACCAGGAACAGCAGCTGCGCGCCGCGCGACTTGCCGGCCGCCAGGTTGATCTCTTCGACGTCGACCGGACTGAGCACCTGCAGCCCGACGCCGCGCGCGAGCAGGCGCTGGCTGCCCAGTTCGCGGCTGAACGCGCGCAACATGCCGAGCGTCGCGCGCGCCGGGCCCTGGCTGCGGCTCGACGTGTCGTCGAACATCACGTCGAGGCGGACGGACTCCCCGCGGCGCAGCCTCGCTTCGAAGTCCGGCGGCACGACGACGACCGCGTTCTGCAGTTCGCCCGAGCGCACCAGTTCGCGGAAATCGGCGGGTGCCTCCTTCACGGTCCCGCCCGCGCGCTGGATGAAGTTGGCCAGCGTCGGCGCTGCGGCGCCACCGGCGAGAAAGACCTCGCGCCGGGCGACGTTCTCCTCGACGCTCGCCACGAACTTCGACAGCAGCAGCAGCGAGATCGGCCCGGCGAGGATCGAGCTGACGAGGACGACCATCCAGGTCCGCCGGTCGCGCAACGCGTCGGTGAGTTCCTTGCGGAAGACGATCCACGCGGTCATGCGGCCCGCTCCTTGTGCGCCGGATACGCGAGGGCGACGAACGCGTCCTCGAGCGTCGCCGTCCCGGCCGTCGCCCGGATCTTGTCGGCGGTGCCGCGCGCCACGGTGCGTCCGTGGGCCACGATCACGATCTCGTCGGCGAGCTGCTCGACCTCCTGCATGATGTGGGTCGAAATCACGATGCACTTGCCCGCGGCCCGCAGGTGCTGGAGCAGCCGGCGCAGCGCGCGCGTGGACACGACGTCGAGGCCGTTGGTCGGCTCGTCGAGGATCAGGTGCTGCGGATCGTGGATCAGCGCGCGGGCGAGGGCGACCTTCATCCGCTCGCCGGTCGAGAAGCCCTCGATGCGGCGATCGAGCAGGGCGCCCATGTCCAGCAGGTCGGCGATCATCGCCAGGCGCTTGTCGCCGTCGGCGCGCGGCACCTGCCGCAGGTCTGCGTAATAGTGGACGTTCTCGCGCGCGGTGAGCCGCGCGTAGAGCCCGCGCGCGTCCGACAGCATGCCGAGCTGCGCCCGCACGGCGTGCGGGTCGGCCGCGACGTCGACTCCGCCGACACGCGCGTGGCCGCGGTCGGCGCGGACGAGGCCGGCGACGACGCGCATCGTGGTGGTCTTGCCGGCGCCGTTGGGGCCCAGCAGCGCGGTGATGCGGCCGTCGAGCGCCGTGAAGCCGATGTCGTCGACCGCAACGACGCGCGCGCGCCGGCCCTCGACGCGCGCGTCGAAGTGCTTGGCGAGATGTTCGACCTCGATCATCGCGCCGGTTCCTTCGTCGTTGCCGATGACGCCGCGCGCGCCGGGTCGATCGGCTCGAAGAACGTTGCGGCCGGCAGGCGGGTCAGGCAGGCGGCGTCGACCTTGTCGAAGCCGGCGTCGCGGATGAAGCGCGCCAGCTGCGTCGGCGCGCAGCCGCTGGTGCTGACGATGTGACCGAGATACGGGGCCACGACGTGGCGCGCGTTGCCCAGCTGCTCCGCCACGCGGGCGCCGTGGCGCGGCGGAGTGGCCGGGTCGAGCCCGCCGGACAGCACCAGCACCGGCGTCCTGCTGGCCGGGATCTCGTAGAACCCGGGCGGCACCGGGCGCGACGGGACGCCCTTGCAGGCACGCTCGTAGACGTCGAGGAAGGCATTGCCGAACCGGGTGGCCGCGACCTGCGCGCGCTGCCCGGCGTCGACCCGCGGCATGTCCTCCGCGCACACCACGGCGAAGTGCATGCCGGCCGCGAAGTTCTCGTTGATGCCGCCCGCGACGGCGGCGCTGAGGGCGACCAGCGGCGTGAAGTCGCCGTCGGTGGCCTGCGCGAGCGCGTAGGGCAGCACGGCCGACAGCTGCGGCGAGTACAGCGGCACCCGCAGCAGCGACGACAGCACGCGGCGATCGATCCTGATCGGCTCCGGCAACCCGGTCAGCGGATGCGGCACACGCACGTCGATGCCGAGGTCGGCCCGCGCCAGCAGGTCCTCGATGCGCTTCGCCATCGCGGGGTGGCGCTGATGGCAGCGTTCGTCGCGCGCGCACACATCGACGAGCGCCGACAGCGCGGTGTCGGCGTCGAGCGCGAAGGACACCGGCAGCACCATGTCGGGCGGCGCGACGCCGTCGAGCACCGCGCTGCGCACGCGCTGGGGGTACTGCCGCATGTATTCGAGCGCGGCGCGCGTTCCGTACGAGCCGCCCCAGAGGTTGACCTGCTCGGCGCCCAGGCGCGCCCGCACGGCGTCGAAGTCCCGGACGGCGATCCAGGTGGCGAACTGCCGGAGATCGCCGCGGAGTTCCTTCAGGCAGGCCGCGAGCCGCTCGATCTGCTGCGACTGCTCGAACGTGGCGCTGATCGAGGTCTCCTCGACCTTGCACTCGAGCGGGTGCGAGCCGCCGGTGCCGCGCTGGTCGATGAGCACGATGTCGCGCCGCGCGTTGACCTCGCTCAGCACCGCCAGCATCTGCCGCCCGGTGCGCGTGGCGGCCTGGCCGGGGCCACCCGCGAGGACGAACACCGGGTCGGGCTGCTTGTTGCGCGCGACCGCCGGAACGACCGCGAAGCGGATCTCGATGGTCTTGCCCTGCGGCTGGTCCGGGTCCTCCGGCATCGACACCGTGCCGCAGCGGACTTCGCGGTCGACGCCCGGGATCCGGCAGCCTTCGAGTTGCGCGAGCGAATCGTCGCCGCCGGGGCGGCACGCGGCGAGCACGGCGGCGGCGACGGCGCCGACGAGCAGGCGGCGGAGGATCGTGCGCAGGTCGTTCTTCAATGGATGGATGGCGCGACGGTGGCGCAGCGCGCGCGGAGCATAGCAACGGGCGCCAGGGTGCCCGTTGCGCCGATCCAGGGCCGGCGAGGCTGGCGCCGGCGTCGCGCTACCCTTGCTGTCCCTTCCGCACGGCAACGGTGACGCGATCCATGACCCGCGACGGCCACGAACGCCTGTTCGTCATCCTCGGCTCGGCCTCCGCCTTCATCGGCGTGGGTGCGGGCGCTTTCGCCGCCCACGCGCTGAAGGCGCGGCTTGCGCCCGACCTGCTGGCGATCTTCGACACCGGCGCGCGCTACCAGGTCATTCACGCGCTCGGCCTGCTGGCCGTCGCCTGGGCCTGCGATCGCTGGCGCGCCCCGGCCGCTCGCTGGGCCGGCTGGTGTTTCGTTGCCGGCACCGTGCTCTTCTCCGGCAGCCTGTATGCGCTTGCCTTGAGCGGCGTGCGCGGTCTCGGCGCCATCACGCCTCTGGGCGGCGTCGCGTTCCTCCTGGGCTGGGCGCTGCTCGCGTGGAGCGCGTGGCGCGCGGAGCGCTGAACGGCGCTCCGGAGAACCGGCGCGTGCATCCATCCCGGCGCCGCACGCTCCTGCCCGGCCTCGCGCTCGCGGTCGTGGGCAGCGTGCTCTTCTCCGGCAAGGCGATCGTCGTGAAGCTCGCCTACCGCTACAACGTAGATCCGCTCACGCTGATCGCGCTGCGCATGGCGTTCGCCGTGCCATTCTTCGTCGTGGCGTACTGGTGGGCATCGCGCGGCGCCCGGCCGCTCGCGCGCAGGGACCACGGCCGGCTGATCGCGCTCGGGGTGCTCGGCTACTATCTGGCCAGCTACCTGGACTTCCTCGGGCTGCAGCACGTCAGCGCGGCGCTCGAGCGGCTCATCCTCTTCCTGAATCCCACCATCGTGCTGTTGCTCTCCGCGTTCTTCCTGGCGAAGCGGGTCCGACGGCTCGAGTGGATCGCGCTCGCGCTGTCCTACGCCGGCATCGTGCTCGCGTTCTGGCACGACGTGCGGATCGAGGGCGGGCGCATCGGGCTCGGCAGCCTGCTGGTGTTCGGCAGCGCGCTCTGCTACGCGATCTATCTCGTGATCGGCGGCGAGCTCGTGAAGCGGCTCGGTGCGATCCGGCTGACTTCGTACGCGATGTGCGTGTCCAGCGTGGCCGTGATGCTGCACTTCCTGCTGGTGAACCCCGTGAGCGCGCTGCAGCAACCGGCGCCGGTGTACTGGCTGTCGCTGCTCAACGCCACGCTGTGCACGGTGCTGCCGGTGTTCGCGACCATGCTCGCGATCGAGCGCATCGGCGCAGGCCGCACCTCGATGGCGGCGATGGTGGGTCCGATCGCCACGATCGGGCTGGCGTTCGTCTTTCTCGGCGAACCGGTGTCGGGCTGGCAGCTGGCCGGCACCGCGCTGGTCCTCGCCGGCGTTTATGTGCTGACGATTTCGCCGACGGCGAAGGCGGCAGCGGGCTCAACTCCCAAGGAGGCGTCATGAAGACCAAGGCAGTGATGATTCGCGCGCACGGCGGCCCGGAAGTGCTGGAACTGGCCGAGGTGGATGTGAAGGACCCGGGCCCGGACGAGGTCCGCATCCGGCAGCATGCGATCGGCCTGAACTTCATCGACATCTATTACCGCACCGGCCTGTATGCGACCGCGCTGCCGCACGGCCTCGGGTTCGAGGGCGCCGGCGTCGTCGAGGCGGTCGGCGCGAACGTGAAGTTCCTGAAGGCAGGCGACCGTGTCGCCTATCCGCAGGGGCCGATCGGCGCGTACTCGGAACTGCGGACGATGCCGGTCGCCACGGTCGTGAAGCTGCCGAAGAAGATCGGCTTCGACGAAGCGGCCGCCGTGATGCTGAAGGGCCTGACCGTGCAGTACCTGTTCCGACAGACCTACCGGCTGCAGGGCACCGAGACGATCCTGTTTCACGCGGCCGCCGGCGGTGTCGGGCTGATCGCGTGCCAGTGGGCGAAGGCGCTCGGCGTGAAGCTGATCGGAACGGTCAGCTCGCCGGAGAAGGCCGCGCTGGCGAAGAAGCACGGCGCGTGGGAGACGATCGACTACACCAAGGAAAACTTCGTCGAGCGCGTGATGCAGCTGACGAAGGGCGCGAAGCTGCCGGTGGTCTACGACGGCGTGGGCAAGGACACGTGGGAGGGATCGCTCGACTGCATCCAGCCGCGCGGCCTGATGGTGAGCTTCGGCAACGCCTCGGGCGCCGTGACCGGCGTCAACCTCGGCATCCTCGCCGCCAAGGGATCGCTCTTCTTGACCCGCCCGACGCTGGCCACCCACATCGTTCCGCGGTCGCGCCTCGAAGCGTCGTCGGAGGAGCTGTTCGACATGATGGCGAGCGGCAAGATCAAGGTCGACATCGAGCAGCGCTACTCGCTCGCCGACGCGGCGAAGGCGCAGGCGGACCTCGCGGCCCGCAAGACCGTCGGCTCGACGGTGATCCTGCCGTAGCGGGCGGGTTGCAGAGGCGCGTCTCCTGCGCGCCGACCGCGCTGCGGGGCGCCTCGACTCCGCGCGACGCGCGGCGGGCGTTACTGGGTCCAAGTGGTTCTCCGCGGGCCTGCAGCTTTCGGAGTGAGCTCGCGCGGTATCGCCGACCGTGCCTTCCGGCCGGTGCTTCTCTCGGCCCGCCGCAGCTTCCGGAGTGCGACGCCCGCCGCACGGCGTCGCGCTGCGCGAGGCACCCCACAGCGCGGTCGACGCGCCGAGCTCCGTGGACAGGTCGCGGCGCCGCGCGGTCTCTCTCGCCACAAGGGACGGCGCCTGGGCGGGCTGTGGGGTGCCTCGCGCAGCGCGCGTCAGACAGCGGGCGTGCCATTCACGGCAGT
>CAYGXL010000097.1:0-4301 GCA_964353935.1 uncultured Burkholderiaceae bacterium
CCGGTGCGCGGCAACGGCAAGATCATCCAGGAGCTCGAGGGCGGTTTCCGCGGCGACGGCTGGAAGGTGATCAAGGTCATCTGGGGCTCGTACTGGGATTCGCTGCTCGCAAGGGACCACGAGGGCCGTCTGCTCCGCGTGATGGAAGACACCGTCGACGGCGAGTACCAGAACTTCAAGGCCAACGACGGCGCGTTCGTGCGCAAGCACTTCTTCGGCAAGGATCCGAAGCTGCTCGAAATGGTCTCGCGCATGACCGACGACGACATCTGGCGCCTGAACCGGGGCGGCCACGATCCGCACAAGATCTACGCCGCATATGCAGCGGCGGTGAAGGTCACGGGACGCCCGACCGTCATCCTGGCCAAGACGGTCAAGGGCTACGGCATGGGCAAGGTCGGCGAGGGCAAGAACCCGACGCACCAGCTGAAGAAGCTCGACACCGCCGCGATCCGCGAATTCCGCGATCGCTTCGCCATCCCGATCCCGGACGACGACCTCGAGGAAGTGCCGTACTTCAAGCCGGCCGAGGACTCGCCCGAGATGAAGTACCTGCACGAACACCGGCGCGCGCTCGGCGGCTACCTGCCGCAGCGCCGCCGCAAGGCCGACGAGAAGCTGGCCGCGCCGGCGCTCGACGCGTTCCAGGCCGTGCTGGAGCCAACCACCGAAGGCCGCGAGATCTCGACGACCCAGGCGTTCGTGCGGTCGCTGACGCAGCTGGTGCGCGACAAGGCGATCGGTCCGCGCGTGGTGCCGATCATTCCGGACGAGGCGCGCACCTTCGGCATGGAAGGCATGTTCCGGCAGCTCGGCATCTACGCCTCGCAGGGCCAGCTGTACGAGCCGGTCGACAAGGACCAGGTGATGTACTACCGCGAGGACAAGGCGGGCCAGATCCTCGAGGAGGGCATCAACGAGGCGGGCGCGATGAGCTCGTGGATCGCCGCGGCGACGTCGTACTCGCACACGAACCGCATCTCGATTCCTTTCTACATCTTCTATTCGATGTTCGGGTTCCAGCGGATCGGCGACCTCGCCTGGGCGGCGGGCGACTGCCAGACGCGCGGCTTCCTGCTCGGCGCCACCGCGGGCCGCACGACGCTGAACGGCGAGGGCCTGCAGCACCAGGACGGCCACTCGCACCTGATGAGCCTGACGATCCCGAACTGCACCAGCTACGACCCGACGTTCGCGCACGAGGTGGCCGTGATCCTGCAGGCCGGACTCAAGCGGATGATCGAGGATCAGGAAAACGTCTGGTACTACGTGACCCTGATGAACGAGAACTACCCGCAGCCGGGCCTGACGAAGGGCCAGGAGGCGGGGATCCTCAAGGGGATGTACCGGCTGCACGAAGGCCCGGCGGGCAGCGGCCTGGGTCGCTCGATTCCGCGCGTGCAGCTGCTCGGCAGCGGAACGATCCTGCGCGAGGCCATCGCCGCGGCTGACCTGCTGTGGAACGACTGGGGCGTGGCGGGCGACGTCTGGAGCGTCACGAGCTTCACCGAGCTGCGGCGCGAGGGCATCGACGTCGAGCGCTGGAACCTGCTGCACCCCGGCGACAAGCCGCGCAAGGCGTACGTCACGGAGCAGCTCGAGAAGACCGTGGGCCCGATCGTCGCCACCACCGACTACAAGCGGCTCTTCGCCGACCAGATCCGGCCGTACCTGCCCCGCGGCCGCGAGTACCGCGTGCTGGGCACCGACGGCTTCGGCCGGTCCGACACCCGCGCCAAGCTGCGCGAGTTCTTCGAGATCGACCGGCACTACGTCGTGCTCTCGGCGCTGCGGGCGCTGGCCGACGAAGGCATGGTGCCGGCGGCCAAGGTCGGTGAAGCGATCAGGAAGTACGGCATCGACCCGAACAAGCCGAACCCGGCGACTGTCTAGGCACGGCGACACCCGCGCCGACGACGACGCGGGAACAATGGACAAGAAAGGGCCGAGGAGATGGGCCAACTGGTCGAAGTGAAGGTGCCGGACATCGGCGACTTCAAGGAAGTCGAGGTCATCGAGGTGCTGGTGAAGCCCGGTGACACGGTGGCGAAGGAGCAGTCGCTCGTCACCGTCGAGAGCGACAAGGCGTCGATGGAGATTCCTTCGTCCGCCGCCGGCGTCGTGAAGGAACTGAAGATCAAGCTCGGCGACAAGGTGTCGCAGGGCGTATTGCTGCTGGTGCTCGACGCCGCCGCCGGCGCGCCCGCGCCGGCGCCGGCCGCGCCATCGCCCGCGCCTTCGCCACAGGCCGCGCCGTCTCCCGCACCCGTGCCGGCGCCGGCGCCGGCATCGGCTTCGGCGGAAGCAGGCGCGCCGGCCGCGGTCGCGCGTTCCCACGCGTTCCACACCGAGATGGGCGTGCGTCCGGAGCCGATCGAACTCGGCGCGCCGGGCGCGAAGCCGCATGCGTCGCCGTCGGTGCGCAAGTTCGCGCGCGAGCTCGGCGTCGACCTGCAGCACGTCGCGGGCAGCGGGCCGAAAGGCCGCGTCACGCCCGACGACGTGCGCCAGCACGTGAAGGCGGTGATGGCGAGCGGCGCGCGTCCGGCGGCTGGTCCCGCCGTGGCCGCGGCGCCCGGACTCGGCATGAACCTGCCGCCGTGGCCCGCGATCGACTTCTCGAAGTTCGGTCCGGTCGAGCGCGTCGCGATGTCGCGCATCCGCAAGATCTCCGGCCCGTCGCTGACCCGCAACGCGATCGTGATTCCGCACGTCACGAACCACGACGACGCGGACATCACCGAGCTGGAGGCCTTCCGCGTCCAGCTCAACATGGAAAACGAGAGAAACAAGGACGCGCCGAAGCTGACGATGCTGGCGTTCCTGGTCAAGGCCTGCGTCGCGGCGCTGAAGAAGTATCCCGAGTTCAACGCATCGATCGACCCGGAGACCGGCGACGCCGTGTTCCTGAAGCAGTACTACCACATCGGTTTCGCCGCCGACACGCCCAACGGCCTCGTCGTCCCGGTGATCAGGGACGCCGACAAGAAGGGCGTGTTCGACATCGCGCAGGAAATGTCGGCGCTCGCCGCCAGGGCGCGCGACGGCAAGCTCGCGCCGTCCGACATGCAGGGCGGCACGTTCTCGATCTCGTCGCTCGGCGGCATCGGCGGCACGTACTTCACGCCGATCATCAATGCGCCCGAGGTCGCGATCCTCGGCGTGTGCCGCTCGCAGACGCGGCCGGTGTGGGACGGCAAGCAGTTCGCGCCGCGCCTGATGCTGCCGCTGTCGCTGTCGTGGGACCACCGCGTGGTCGACGGCGCGGGGGCGGCGCGCTTCAACGCCTACCTCGCGCAGATCCTCGCGGATTTCCGCCGGGTGATGCTGTAGCCCGGGCCTCCCGTTCGCGGAGCGCCACGACGGCGCGCCGCCCGGTTGCACAACCATGACCACCATCGTTGTCGTAAAGAAGAACGACGAGATCGCCATCGCATCGGATGCGCTCGTCACGTTCGGCGAGACCCGCCTGCCGCACGGCTACGAGTTGAACGAGAAGATCTTCCGGATCAACGACTCGTACATCGGGCTGGCCGGCAGCACGGCGCACTTCGCCGTCATGGCCGAGGCGTTGCGCCACCTCGGCGACGACTGCAAGCTGGGCAGCCGCAGCGACGTCTTCAACACCTTCCAGCGCCTGCATCCGGTGCTGAAGGAACGCTTCTTCCTGAATCCGAAGGAGGAGGACGCCGATCCGTACGAGTCGTCGCACCTCACCGCGCTCATCGCCAACGCCAGCGGCATCTACGGCGTGTACTCGTACCGCGAAGTGTTCAGCTTCGACCGTTTCTGGGGCATCGGCTCCGGCCGCAACTTCGCTCTCGGCGCGATGTACGCGGCGTACGACCGCACCGCCTCCGCGCGCCGCATCGCCGAGATCGGCGTGAAGGCGGGCGCGGAGTTCGACAAGAGTTCCTCGTTGCCGGCGCGCGTGTTCAGCGTCGCCGCACAGCAGTCCACGGAAGGGGACAACGGATGAGCCAGGCCGTCGAAGTGAAAGTGCCCGACATCGGTGACTTCAAGGAGGTCGAAGTGATCGAGGTGCTGGTGAAGCCGGGCGACACGATCGCGAAGGACCAGTCGCTGGTCACCGTCGAAAGCGACAAGGCGTCGATGGAGATCCCGTCGTCGTCGGCCGGTGTCGTGAAGGAGATGCGGGTCAAGCTCGGCGACAAGGTGTCGCAGGGGTCGCCGCTGCTCGTGCTGGAGGCGACCAGCGCTGCCGCCGCTGCGCCATCGCCGGCTTCTGCGCCTGCGCCCGCCGCGGCGGCGCCGAAGCCGGCTTCAGCGCCGTCGCCGGC
>CAYGXL010000097.1:4401-9645 GCA_964353935.1 uncultured Burkholderiaceae bacterium
CTGCGCCTGCGCCCGCCGCGGCGGCGCCGAAGCCGGCTTCAGCGCCGTCGCCGGCTCCGGTTGCCGCGTCGTTCGGCGGCGCGGCCGACATCGAGTGCGAAATGCTGGTGCTCGGCGCCGGCCCCGGAGGCTACTCGGCCGCGTTCCGCGCGGCCGACCTCGGCATGAAGACCGTGCTGGTCGAGCGCTATTCGACCCTTGGCGGCGTGTGCCTGAACGTCGGCTGCATTCCGTCGAAGGCGCTGCTGCACGTCGCCGCCGTGATGGACGAAGCCGCGCACTTCGCCGCGCTCGGCGTCGAGTTCGGCACGCCGAAGATCGATCTCGAAAAGCTGCGCGCGCACAAGGCCAAGGTCGTCGGGAAGCTCACCGGCGGCCTCAGCGGCATGGCGAAAACGCGGAAAGTCACGACGGTGCGCGGCGTCGGCCGGTTCGTCGGACCGAACCACCTCGAAGTGCAGCTGACGTCCGGCCCGGGCCAGGCGCCGACCGGCGAGAAGACCGTCGTGCGGTTCGCGAAGGCCATCATCGCCGCCGGCTCGCAGGCCGTGAAGCTGCCGTTCATCCCCGAGGATCCCCGCATCGTCGACTCGACCGGCGCGCTGGAACTGCGCGAGGTGCCGAAGCGGATGCTGGTGATCGGCGGCGGCATCATCGGGCTCGAGATGGCGACGGTGTACTCGACGCTGGGCGCGCGCATCGAGGTGGTCGAGATGCTCGACCGGCTGATGACCGGCGCCGACCACGACCTCGTCCGCGTCTGGCAGAAGCACAACGCGAAGCGCTTCGACAAGGTCATGCTGAAGACGAAGACGGTCGGCGTCGAGGCCAAGCCCGAAGGCATCCTGGTGCGCTTCGAAGGCGAGCAGGCGCCGGCCGAGCCGCAGCTCTACAACCTGGTGCTGGTGGCGGTCGGCCGCGTGCCGAACGGCCGGAAGATCGGCGCCGAGGCGGCGGGTGTCGCGGTGACCGACCGCGGCTTCATCGAGGTCGACCGGCAGATGCGGACCAACGTGCCGCACATCCACGCAATCGGCGACATCGTCGGCAACCCGATGCTCGCGCACAAGGCGGTGCACGAAGGCCACGTCGCGGCCGAGGCCGCGCACGGCGAGAAGGCGTTCTTCGACGCCCGCGTGATCCCGTCGGTGGCCTACACCGATCCGGAAGTCGCGTGGGTCGGCCTGACCGAGGACGAAGCGAAGGCGCAGGGCGTCAAGGTCAAGGTCGGCAAGCTCCCGTGGACGGCGAGCGGCCGCGCGATCGCGAACGGACGCGACGAGGGCTTCACCAAGCTGATCTTCGACGAGGCGAGCCATCGCGTGCTTGGCGGCGGCATCGTCGGCACGCATGCGGGCGACCTCATCAGCGAGGTCGCGCTCGCCGTGGAGATGGGCGCGGACGCGGTCGACATCGGCCGCACGATTCATCCGCACCCCACGCTCGGCGAATCGGTCGGGCTGGCGGCCGAAGTGGCCGAGGGCGTCTGCACCGACGTCCCACCGCCGCGCCGCTGATCCGAGCCGGCGGGGCTGACGCGCGGCCTTCGAGGGGAGTGCGCGGGCGCGCTTCGATTCATGCGCGCGCTGACATCGCGCAAGACCGCGCGCGTCATCCTTCTTCAAGCTATGCGCGCGATTTGCTGTTCGCGCTCGTTCTCGTACCCTCGGTTTCATCGTCGAGGCCGAGGACGACTCGCCGCAACTGGTGACGACCAACCTCGCGCTGCGGCCGCGCGTCGCGCGCTTCGCCGGCCCGGGCATGCGCAGCTTCTGCGAGCACCGCCCGCGGCCGCTCTGGATCGTTCAGTCGGGCCCGCGCTCGACGCAGCACCAGCAGCAACAACGCTGGCAACCACAATCCGAAACGGCGACTCATGTTGTGGCCGCCAATGTGAAGTGTGACGCTCATCAATTGCGCCTGCGACCGCCTGGCTTTACGTTAACGTCAACGTCAGCGTTACACGGCAAGAGTCTGGGGAGGCACTTGTGATGAGTACGTTTGCAGGCAATGGGCGGCGCAACCGCGCGATGAAGCCCTTCTGGGAGAAGAACTCCTTCTGGTTCGTCGGCATGCCAACAAGCCTCGTTGCTTTGGTGTTCCTTCTCGGGATGATCGCGGAGTTGTTGGGCCAGTAGGCCCCGCGGTTTCCTTCCCGGGACCGAACCGGGGAGTCGCTGCTCCTCCGTATCATCCCGCCATGGGAGGGGCGACTCGATGGCGACGCAGGACGATCTGAAGCGCGAGGTGGCGCGCGCGGCGGTGCGGTTCGTGCCGGAGGGACAGGTCATCGGGGTCGGCACCGGCTCGACCGCCGACTTCTTCATCGATGAGCTCGCCGGGATCCGCGACCGGATCGCCGGGGCCGTTCCGAGTTCGGAACGCAGCGCGAAGCGGCTCGCTGCCCATGGCATCCCGCTGCTCGACCTCAACGACGTCGAAACACTTTCCGTCTACGTCGACGGCGCGGACGAGATCGACGCCGGCTTCTGCATGATCAAGGGCGGCGGCGGCGCGCTCACGCGCGAGAAGATCGTCGCCGCGGTGGCGCGGACCTTCGTGTGCATCGCCGACCAGAGCAAGCTGGTTCCGGCGCTCGGGCGCTTCCCGCTGCCGGTCGAAGTGATTCCGATGGCGCGCGCCTACGTCACCCGCGAACTGGCGAAGCTCGGCGGCACGCCGAAGCTGCGCGAGGGATTCGTCACGGACAACGGCAACGTGATCGTCGACCTGCACGGGCTCACGATCGCGGACCCGGTCGCCTTCGAGCGGCGCGTGAACGGCATCGTCGGCGTCGTGACCAACGGACTGTTCGCGGCGCGCGGCGCCGACGTGCTGCTGCTCGGCACGGCCGACGGGGTCAGGGAATCGCGCCGTTCGTGAGGCGGCTCGTTGCCGCGCTGCTCGGGCTGGCGGTCGTGATCCCGGCCGCTTACCTGCTGGTGGCGCTCGTCCTCGCCCTGGTACCGCTCAATGCCGACTTCCGGCCGAGCGCCGATGGCATCCCTGTCTACGTCCGGACCAACGGCGTGCACGCGGAGCTGGTGCTGCCGACGCGGTCGGCGGACGTCGACTGGTCCACCGACCATCCGGCGAGCGACATGCGCGCGCTCGCCGCGCCGATGAAGTGGATCGCCTTCGGCTGGGGCGACGCCGCCTTCTTCGCCAGCACGCCGACCTGGTTGGATCTGAAACCCGGCACGGCCCTCGTGGCGCTCACCGGCCTGGGCGAGGGGGCGATGCACGTTGAGTACATCGCCACTCCCGGTTCGTACGCCGGCCGCGAACTGCGGCTGTCACCGGCACAGCATGCGCAACTCGTCGCTTACGTCCGCGATTCGTTCGAACGGACCGGGGACGGCCGGCCGATCCGGCTCGGAGCGCCGGGCTATTTCGACACCGACGCCTTCTATGCGGCGAAGCCGCGCTACACGTTCTGGATGACCAGCAACGAGTGGGTGCGCCGCGGGCTGACCGCGGCCGGTGTGCGCACGCCGGTCTGGGCGCCGTTCGACAGCGCGCTCTTCTTCCAGCTGCGGTCGCTCTGAGCCGCGCGTCGCGGTAGCGCGAGCGCCGTCGGGCCAGGGCCGCTCAGGCCGAGGGTGGAACGTAGCCCTGGGCTTGGTCGGCGCCTTCGCCGAAGAAGTGCTTCTCCATCTGCTGCAGCAGGTACTTGCGGGCGCGCGCGTCGGCCAGGTTCAGGCGGTTCTCGTTGACGAGCATCGTCTGGTGCTTGAGCCAGCCGGCCCATGCCTCCTTGGAGACGTTTTCCCAGAGGCGCTTGCCGAGATCGCCGGGGACCGGCGGGAAGTCGAGGCCCTCGGCTTCCTTGCCGAGCTTCACGCAGTTCACCATTCTTGCCATTGATGGGCTCCTAGATCTGCTTCAGCAGCACCACCGAGCGGCGCTGCCAGTTGTACATGTGCTGCCGCGCCTGCGGCAGGTCGTCGACGGTGGCCGGACGGAAGCCGCGCTTGATGAAGAAGTGCGCGGTGCGCGTCGTCAGCACGAAGAGCTTGTTGATCGCGGCCGCCTTCGCGCGCTGCTCGATCCCCTTCAACAGCCGCTCGCCGTCACCGTAGCCCTGGTAGTCCGGGTGCACCGTCAGGCAGGCGAGCTCGCCCATGTGTTCGCGCGCGAACGGGTAGAGCGCGGCGCAGCCGAAGATGAAGCCATCGTGGTCCATCACGATGAAGCGGTCGATCTCGCGCTCGATGAGTTCGCGCGGCCGCTTCACCAGCGTGCCGTCCGCCTCCAGCGGCTCGATCAGCTTGATGATCCCGCCGACGTCGTCCGGCGTGGCGTCGCGCATCTTCTCGAGGTTTTCCGGAGCCACCATCGTGCCCACGCCCTCGTGCGTGAACAGTTCGGCCAGCACGCTGCCGTCGAGCGTGTACGGAATGATGTGCGCGCGCGCCACGCCGCCCTTGCAGGCCTGGACGGCGAACTTCAGGTTGAACGCCGGGTCGCCCTTCACGGCGTCCGCGCTGAGCATCGCTTCGGCGTCCTGCACCGACAGTTCGCTCATCAGCTGCCCCGCGGCGTCGCGGATGCCGTCGGTCTCGGTCAGCAGGATCAGCTTGTCGGCCTTGATCGCCGTCGCCACGCTGGTGGCGAGGTCTTCCATCGTCAGGTTGAACGCCTCGCCGGTCGGCGAAAAACCGAGTGGCGACAGCAGCACGATGGCGCCGTTGGCGAGCGTGAACCGGATCGCGTCGGCGTCGACCTTGCGCACGACGCCGGTGAGTTCGTAGTCCACGCCGTCGATCACGCCCAGCGGGCGCGCGGTGACGAAGTTGCCGCTGACGACGCGCACCTTCGAGTGGGCCATCGGGGTCGACGGCAGGCCCTGCGAGAAGGCGGCCTCGATGTCGAGCCGGATCTCGCCCGACGCTTCCTTCGCGCACTCGAGCGCTGCCGCGTCCGTGATCCGGACGTCGGCGTGGAAGCGCGCCGGCACGCCCTTCAGCGCGAGCTGCGCCTGCACCTGCGGCCGCGAACCGTGCACGAGCACGAGCCGGATGCCCATCGCCGACAGCAGCGACAGGTCGTGCACGAGGCGGGTCAGGGCACCGGCTTCGACGAGTCCGCCGGAGAAGGCAACGACGAAGGTCTTGCCGCGGTGCGCGTGCACGTACGGCGCGACCTCGCGCAGCCAGGCGACGAAACGTGCGTGGTCGTCGATCACTTCGGCGGCGATCTGGGGCGCGGGAGCGGCGTCGTTCATCGGCAAAAGTATACTGA
>CAYGXL010000098.1:0-9596 GCA_964353935.1 uncultured Burkholderiaceae bacterium
ATCAGCGGCAACGCGCTTTAGAGCGAGGCCTCCGCCGTTCCTTGACCGGCATCACGCAAGCGAAGCGGCGCGATTTCAGCGCTGCGCGAACTGCTCCGGGGACCAGCCTCCACCCAGCGCCTTGTAGACGTCGACGAGCGCCGATTGCCGGGCGCGCAGCGTGACCAGCCGGGCACGCTCGGCGTCGAGCAGGTTGCGCTGGTTGTCGAGCACCTCGATGTAGCTGGTGTAGCCGGCCTTGTAGCGCAGGTCGGCGAGACGCAGCGCCTCGGCGTACTGCGCGCGGCGATCCTCCTGCGCCACGTAGCTCTCGCGCGCGGTGCGATGCGCGACGAGCGCGTCATGGGCATCGCGGAACGCCGACTGCACGGTGCGCACGTAATCGAGTTCGGCCTGGTCGCGCTGCGACGTTGCCGCCTCGACCTGCGACGCGATGCGACCGGCGTTGAAGATCGGCTGGAGCACCGAGCCCGCAATCGTCCAGACCACGCCCGGACCGCTGAAGAGCTCCGAGAGGTCCGAGCTCTCGCTTCCGAGCCGCGCGGTCAACGCGACCGCCGGGAAGTACTGCGCGCGCGCTTCCGTGATGCGCGCGTTCGTAGCGACGAGATTCGCCTCGGCCTGCCGCACATCCGGGCGCCGGGCCAGCAGGTCCGACGGCAGCCCTTCCGGCACGACCGGTCCGTTGTCATCGACCTTCAGCTCGGCATTGCGCGCGACCGCAGGCGTGAACACCGCGCGCGCGCTGCGGCCGGCAAGGGCGGCGAGCGCGGCCTCGGTCTGCGCCACGGCGCGTTGAAGCGGCGGGATCGACGACGCGACCGTGGCCCGTTCCGCTTCGGCCTGGCGCACTTCGAAGTCCCCGATCAGCCCCGCGTCGAAGCGCTGCTTCTGCAGGTTCACGCTTTCGATGCGCGTCGCCAGCGTGTCGCGCGACAACTGCAGCTGGGCGTCGAGGCTGAGCAGCTGGAAGTACGCGTTCGCGACCTGCGCCGCGAGCACCGTGCGGACGGTCTCGGCGCTGTAACGCGTGCCGAGCAGCGTGGCCTGCGCCGCGGTCGTGTTCGCCGACAGCCGTCCCCACAGGTCGACCTCGTAGGCGACGCTCAGGCCGGCGCCGTAGTTGTTCGTGATCAGCGGGCCGGGGAAGCGCGGCTCGGTGGCATCGCTGCGCCTCGAACGCGCCGCGCCGAGGTCGGCGTCGACCGAGGGCAACTGGTACGAGCGTGCGAGCCGCAGGCGGGCGCGTGCCTCGTCGATGCGCGCCACGGCGATCCGCAGGTCGAGGTTGGCGGCGAGCGCCTCGTCGATCAGCGCCGTCAGCTGCGGATCGTCGAACTGGGTCCACCAGCGATCGATGCCCGGGATGGCGGCCGCGTTCGTCGGCGGCAGGTCGACCGCCGGCACGCGCGTCTCGGTCGTCGCGCAGGCCGTCAGCGCGGCCGCGAGCGCAAGCGCGACCAGGGTTCGCGATGTCGTCATAGCTCGCCTTTCCGGTGATGCACGTGCTTCGACTCTTCCTCCGCGATCCGACGGTGGCGCTCGGCGCTCTTGCGCTCGTCCTCGGCGACCTCGGCGCGCAGTTCCGCCTCGCTGCGCGGCTCGCGCAGCGAGCGGTCGGTGATGAGCTTGAAGAAGAAGGGCACGAAGAAGATCGCGAGGAAGGTCGCGGCCAGCATGCCGCCCATCACGCCGGTGCCGGCCGAGATGCGCGCGCCCGCGCCCGCGCCGCTGGAGAACGCCAGCGGCACCACGCCGAGGATGAACGCGAGCGACGTCATCACGATCGGGCGGAACCGCAGCCGCGCCGCCTCGATCGCCGCGGCGGCGGTCGAATAGCCCTCGCCGCGCTTCAGCGACGCGTACTCGACGATCAGGATCGCGTTCTTCGCCGCGAGGCCGAGCAGCGTGACCAGGCCGATCTGGAAGTAGACGTCATTGGTCATGCCGCGCAGCCACACCGCCGCCAGCGCGCCGAAGGTGCCGAACGGCAGCGCCATCAGGACCGACAGCGGCAACGACCACTTCTCGTACTGCGCCGCGAGGATCAGGAACACCATCACCACCGCCATGCCGAGCGCGAGGCCCGAGGTGCCCACCGAGCGCTTCTCCTGGAACGACGCGCCGCTCCAGTCGAGGCTGAAGCCCGCGGGCAGCGTCTCGCGCGCGATCTGCTCGACCCGCGCGATCGCCTGGCCAGAGCTGACGCCCGGCGCGGCCTGCCCGAACACCTTCACGGCCGGCAGGTTGTTGAACCGGTCGAGCGAGTCGGCGCCCGACGTATGGCGCACGGTCACGAGCGACGACAGCGACACCATCTCGCCGCTCGCGGAGCGGACCCACATGTTGCCGACCGAGTCGGGCCGGTTGCGGTACTGCGGCTCGGCGCTCATCAGGACCTGCCACGTGCGGCCGTACTTGTTGAAGTCGTTGACGTAGTAGCTGCCGAGCGTGGCCGACAGCGTCGCGAAGACCTCGTTGATCGGGACGCCGAGCGCCTTGGCCTTCTCGCGGTCGACGTCGACGAAGAGCTGCGGCACGTTGGCGCGCCACAGCGTCTGCGCGCCGCCTAGCATCGGGTCGGAGTTCAGGCGCCCGAGCAGGCCCTGCAGCGCCTGCTGCATCGCGGCCGGCCCGCCTTCGCCGCGGTTCTGGATGTACGCCTCGTAGCCACCCGCCATGCCCAGGCCGAAGATCGCGGGCGGCGCGAAGGCGAGGACAAGGCCCTCCTTGATGTGGCCGGTCTTCATGAAGAATTCGCCGACGAGCTGCTGAGTGTTCACGCTGCGCTCGTCCCACGGCTTCTGGGTCACGAAGATCGTCGCCGCGTTGTTGCGCATGCCGCCGCCGAGGAAGTCGAAGCCGGTGAACGCGACGACGTCCTGGTTCACGGGGTTCGAGGTCAGGATGTCGACCACCTCGCTGACCACCTTGTCGGTCCGCTGCAGCGACGCACCGTCGGGCAGGATCACCGCCGCGATGTAGAAGCCCTGATCCTCGTCGGGCACCAGCGAGCCGGGCGTGGCGCGCCACAGGCCGGCGGCGATCAGCACCATCCCGCCGAACAGCAGCAGCGCGATCGCGCCCCGTCGCATCATCCAGATCACGCCGCTCGAGTAGCGGTGCGTGACGCGCTTGAACCAGTCGTTGAACGCCGTGAAGAAGCGGCCGGGCTGCTTGTGTTCGGCCTTGAGCATCATCACGCACAGGCTCGGCGTCAGCGTCAGCGCGACGACGCCCGAGATCGCGACCGCGATCGAGATCGTGATCGCGAACTGCCGGTACAGCTCGCCGGTGAGTCCGCCGAGGAACGCGATCGGGACGAACACCGAGACCAGCACCAGCACGATCGCGATCACCGGCCCGCTGACCTCGCGCATCGCGATGATCGCCGCCTCGCGCGCGTTGAGCTTCTCCTCGTGCATGATCCGCTCGACGTTCTCGAGCACGACGATCGCGTCGTCGACCACGATGCCGATCGCCAGCACCATGCCGAACAGCGTCAGCGTGTTGATGGAGTAGCCGAGCATCAGCAGGCCCGCGAACGTGCCGATCAGCGAGACCGGCACGGCGATGATCGGGATCAGCGTGGCGCGCCAGTTCTGCAGGAACAGATAGACGACGAGGAACACGAGCAGCATCGCCTCGACCAGCGTCTTCACCACCTCGCGGATCGACACCTCGACGAAGCGCGTGGTGTCGTAGGCCACGGAGTAGGACAGGCCGGCCGGGAAGCCCTGCGACAACTGCTGCAAGCGGCTCTTCACGGTCTCGGCGACCTCGATCGCGTTCGCGCCCGGCTGCAGGAAGATGCCCACCAGCGTCGCGCTCTTTCCGTTGTAGCGGCCGATGAAGTCGTAGTCCTTGCTGCCGAGCTCGACGCGCGCGACGTCCTTCAGCCGCACGGCGGCGCCGCCTGGCGACGAGCGAACGATGATGTCCTCGAACTCCCGCGGGTCGGCGAGGCGCCCGCGCGTGGTCACCGTGTAGACGAGCTCCTGGTCCTTCGACGCGTACGGCGCCTGCCCGACCTTGCCCGCGGCGAACTGTGCGTTCTGTTCGTTGACCGCGCGCAGGACGTCCGTCGTGGTGAGCTGCAGCTGCGCGAGGCGGTCGGGCCGCAGCCAGATCCGCATCGCGTAGTCCTTCGCGCCGAATATCTGCACGTTGGTGGTGCCCGGCAGCCGCTTCAGCTCGTCGAGCACGTTCAGCGTCACGAAGTTCGAGATGTACAGGTCGTCGAAGCGGCCGTCCGGCGAGTGGAAGGCGATGACCTGCAGGAAGGCCGACGATCCCTTCTCGACCACCACGCCCTGCCGCCGCACGTCTTCGGGCAGCCGCGCCTCGGCCTGCTTCACGCGGTTGTTGACGTTCTGCGCCGCCTGGTCGACGTCGGTGCCGATGTCGAACGTGACCTGGATCTCGACCATGCCGTTCGACGACGAGTTGCTGCTCATGTAGAGCATGCGTTCGACGCCGTTGATCGCATTCTCGAGCGGCGCGGCCACGGTCTGTTCGAGCACCTGCGCCGACGCGCCGGGGTAGACCGCGCGCACGGTGACGACGGGCGGCGCGATCTCGGGATACTGCGCCACCGGCAGCACGCGCATCGCGGCGAGGCCGGCGATCACGATGAAGATCGACAGCACGACTGCGAAGATCGGCCGGTCGATGAAGAAGCGGGAAAACATGGGGAGGTGTCCTTGCCTGGGGACGCGGCGCGCACGGGCGCGCACCGCGACCTGGGTTTCTTATCTCTTCTGCGTCGGGCCGGCGTCCTTCCCCGGATCTCCCTTGCCCGCTCCCGGCGGCCCGCCCTTGCCTTCCACGCCCGCCGGCGGGCCGAGCATGATCGGAGTGCCGCCCGGGATCGGGAAGATCTTCGCGGTGCCGTCGACGATCACCACATCGCCTGCGGCAAGCCCCTTCTCGATGATCCATTGCGGCTGGCCGTCGAAGTCGATCCACTCGCCGACCGTCACCGGGCGCGGCAGCGCGACGTCCTTGCCGTCCTGCGACTTGCCGGTCACGTAGACGAACTTGCCCTGCGGGCCGTCCATCACGGCGCGCTGGGGCACGACGATCACGTCGGGTCGCGGCGCGCTCTCGATCACCACGCGCACGAACTGGCCGGGGCGCAGCGCGCCGTCCGGGTTGGGCACCTCGGCGCGCGCGTCGAACGAGCCGGTCTGCGTGTTGACGCGCGGATCGATGAACGCGAGGCGGCCTTGGTGCGGGTAGACGGTGCCGTCGGACAGCTTGAGCGCCACGGTGGCCGCTTTCACGTCCTTCGGGCTGGCGGCGATCGCGGTGGGGCTGCCGATGGCCTTCAGCACCAGGCGCTGCTCGGTTTCGGACACGCCGAAGTTCACGTACAGCGGGTCGACCTGCGAGACGGTCGTCAGCAGGCTCGCGTCGCCCGGCGAGACGAGCGAGCCTTCGGACTTCAGCGCCCGGCTCGCCAGCCCGCCGACCGGCGCGGTCACGGAGGTGTATCCGAGACTCAGCCGCGCTTCGGTCAGGCGCGCCTGCGCCTGCTTCACGGCGGCGGCGCCGGTCTCGGCGGCGGAGACGGCTTCGTCGTAATCGCGCTGGCTGATCGCCTTGCTGCCGGCGAGCGGCTTCACCCGCTCGAAGTTCCGGCTCGCCTGTGACGACTGGGCCTCGGCGCGGGCGAGGTCGGCTTCAGCCGCCTGCACCTGCGCCGCGTACGGTTTCGGATCGATCACGAAGAGCAGCTGGCCGGCCTTGACGCGGCTGCCTTCCTGGTAGGTGCGGCGCTCGAGGATCCCCTGGACGCGCGCCCGAACCTCGGCTTCCTTGGACCCGGCGGTCTGGCCGACGAACTCGAACCGGACCGGGACCGACACCGGCTTCACGGTCTGGACGGCCACCAGGGCTGGCGGCATCCCGCCGCCTCCCGGCCCCTGCGGCTGTCCGTTGCGATCGCAGGCGGAGAGAACAGCGATAGTCGCCACAACGGTTGCCGCGAGGGTGAGTGCCCGCACCCAGCCCGCACGACGATCTGCGACCTCCAGGGGAACGTGCCGTTTTGCACTGATTCTTGTCATGGTGAGTACCGGGAGAGCAGGTTTTCTTGCGATGCCGCATAATACATTCATTCGTGAATGTTTATATTTCAGTTCTGTTTCTGTTTCGAATTGCGGAAGCACAGGATGGTCAGGCGAACCAAGGAAGAGGCGGCGGAGACGCGCGAGCAAGTGCTGGACGCGGCGGAACAGGTGTTTCGCCAGCGTGGCGTCGGGCACGCGTCGCTCGCGGAGGTGGCCGACGCGGCCGGCGTGACGCGCGGCGCGATCTACCACCACTTCGCCAGCAAAGCCGAACTCTTCGAAGCGATGCTGGCGCGGGCCGAGATGCCGTTCGACATGGCGTTCGATGCCGCCCGGTTGCCGGTGGCCGATCCCATGGCGATCGTGCGCGACATGGCGGTGAAGGCGCTGCAGCACCTGGCTTCGTGCGATCGCGTCCGCAACATCTTCGAGGTCGCGTTCCTGCGCTGCGAGTACACCGACGAGCTTGCGCCGGTCGAGCAGCGTCACCTGCAGGAGCGCACGCAGTGCCTCGCGCTCAGCAACGGCCTGCTCGACCAGGCGGTCGCGCGCGGCCAGTTGCCGGCGGACACCGACACGCGCCTCGCGTCGCAACTGTTCTACGGCTTCATCGGCGGCCTGATGCGCGACTGGGTGCAGGCGCCGGACACGTTCGACATGAACGTCGCCGCCCCGCAGGCGGTCGACCTCTTCCTCGCCGGCCTGAAGGCCGCGCCACCGCGGCGTGCCGGCGGCGCCTGAACGCTTCCCCCGCCCGATTGTCATCCGCGCGACAGGGCTGCAGCGCGGACAGCGAACCGGTCGATGCGGCCCGCCGCGACACGGGAATGCGGTGATTCTCCAAGTTGACGTTAACGTCAACTTGGAGGCAAGCTAGCCCTTCCCGCGCCTCTCCCATCGAGGGGCCGCTCCTCTCCGACGGGAGTCGTGATGACCGATCTCTCCGAAATCAGGAAGCTCGCCAGCTACCGTCCGAAGCACAAGGTCCGCTTCGTCACCGCCGCGTCGCTGTTCGACGGCCACGACGCCAGCATCAACATCATGCGGCGCATCCTGCAGAGCATGGGCGCCGAGGTGATCCATCTCGGGCACAACCGCTCGGTGGACGAGGTCGTGACGGCTGCCTTGCAGGAAGACGTGCAGGGCATCGCGGTGTCGAGCTACCAGGGCGGGCACGTCGAGTTCTTCAAGTACATGCTCGACCTCTTGCGCGAACGGGGCGGTGCCGGCATCCGCGTGTACGGCGGCGGCGGTGGAGTGATCGTCCCCGAGGAGATCAGGCAACTGCACGACTACGGCGTGGCGCGCATCTTCTCGCCGGAAGACGGCCAGAAGATGGGCCTCGCTGGAATGATCGGGCTGATGATGGCCGAGTGCGACCACGACCTCGGCAAGGCGGCGCCGACGTCGCTCGATGCACTGAAGGACAAGAACGCGACCATGCGCTGGCGCGCGCTGGCGCAGCTGATCACCGCGCTCGAACTGAACGAGGTCGACGCAAAGCTCGTCGAGGCGCTGCACAGGCAGGCCGACACGGCGAAGGTGCCGGTGCTGGGCGTGACGGGCACCGGCGGCGCTGGCAAGAGCTCGCTGACGGACGAACTGGTGCGCCGCCTGCGGCTGGACCAGGGCGACCAGCTGAACATCGCGGTCATCTCCATCGATCCGTCGCGACGCAAGAGCGGCGGCGCGCTGCTCGGCGACCGCATCCGCATGAATGCGATCGGCCCTTGGCGCCACGGCCCGAAGGTCTACATGCGCTCGCTCGCCACCCGCGAGGCCGGGAGCGAGATCAGCGAGGCGCTGCCGCACGCGGTCGCCGCGGCCAAGGTCGCGGGCTTCGACGTGGTGATCGTCGAGACCTCCGGCATCGGCCAGGGCGACGCCGCGGTCGTCCCGCACGTCGACTTGAGCCTCTACGTGATGACGCCGGAATACGGCGCCGCGAGCCAGCTCGAGAAGATCGACATGCTCGACTTCGCCGACTTCGTCGCGATCAACAAGTTCGACCGCAAGGGCGCGGCCGACGCGTTGCGCGACGTCAGCAAGCAGGTGCAACGGAACAAGGGCGACTTCGCGAAGAAGCCCGACGAGATGCCGGTGTTCGGCACGATGGCGGCGCGCTTCAACGACGACGGCGTCACGGCGCTGTACCAGGCGCTGCTGCCGCGGCTGAAGGACTTCGGGCTGAAGGCGGGCGACGGCTCGCTGCCGCAGGTGGCGACGCGCCACTCGACCAACCAGACCCCGATCGTCCCGCCGCAGCGCACGCGCTACCTCGCCGAGATCTCCGACACGGTGCGCGGCTACAAGAAGCGCGCGGTCGAGCAGGCGCGCCTCGCGCGTGAGCGCCAGCAATTGCGCTTCTCGCTCTCGAAGGTGCTCGAGTGCCCGGAGGTGCGAGACGCCGCAATCAAGTCGCGCACCACGAACGCGGACGGATCGTTTACCTACGTGTTCAACGACGAGCCCGTGCTGAAGGAACTGGACCGGCTCGCGCAGGACCGCGACGCGAAGCTCGACTCACGCAGTCGCAAGCTCCTCGACATGTGGCCGACGATGCAGAAGGCCTACGCGGGCGACGAGTACGTCGTGAAGATCCGCGGCAAGGAACTGCGGACCAAGCTGACGACGACATCGCTCGCCGGCAGCAAGATCCGCAAGGTCGCGATCCCGCAGTACGAGGACCACGGCGAGCTGCTGAAGTGGCTGCTGCTCGAGAACGTTCCCGGCAGCTTCCCGTACGCCGCCGGCGTGTTCGCGTTCAAGCGCGAGAACGAGGACCCGACGCGCATGTTCGCGGGCGAGGGCGACCCGTTCCGCACCAACCGGCGCTTCAAGCTGCTGTCCGAAGGGATGCCGGCCAAGCGGCTGTCGACCGCGTTCGACTCGGTAACGCTGTACGGCAACGACCCCGACCTGCGGCCCGACATCTACGGCAAGGTCGGCAACAGCGGCGTCAGCATCGCCACGCTCGACGATCTCAAGGTTCTCTACTCGGGTTTCGACCTCACCGCGCCGAATACCTCGGTCAGCATGACGATCAACGGCCCCGCGCCGTCGATCCTCGCGATGTTCATGAATACCGCGATCGACCAGAACATCGACAAGTTCCGCGCCGACAACAAGCGCGAGCCGACCGAGGACGAGGCCGCGAAAATCCGGCAATGGGTTCTCGAGAACGTGCGCGGCACCGTGCAGGCCGACATCCTGAAGGAAGACCAGGGCCAGAACACCTGCATCTTCTCGACCGAGTTCTCGCTGAAGGTGATGGGCGACATCCAGGAGTACTTCGTCCACCACAACGTGCGGAACTTCTATTCGGTCTCGATCAGCGGCTATCACATCGCCGAGGCCGGGGCCAACCCGATCAGCCAGCTCGCGTTCACGCTCAGCAACGGCTTCACGTTCGTCGAGGCGTACCTCGCGCGCGGCATGCAGATCGACGACTTCGCGCCGAACCTCTCCTTCTTCTTCAGCAACGGCATGGACCCCGAGTACACCGTGATGGGCCGCGTGGCA
>CAYGXL010000099.1:0-9462 GCA_964353935.1 uncultured Burkholderiaceae bacterium
AGCACCGCCAGCACGACTCCGGCCAGGAACGAGCCGGTCGCTGCCACCAGCGTGGCGGCCAGGTACGCGCCGACCATGTAGAGCGAACCGTGCGCAAGGTTCAGCACGTCCATGATGCCGAAGACGAGTGTCAGGCCGGCGGCGATCAGGAACAGCATCAGCCCGAACTGCAGGCCGTTGAGCAACTGCTCGAAGACGAGGGTGCTGGTCATCGTTGAACCGATGGGGCCGTTCGCCCGCGGAGCCTCGCCGTCACGTCCGCGCCGCGTCGCGCACGCGCGGCGGCGCGGTGCGCGACGATCATTTCATCGGGCACTGGCCCGCGTACGTGTCCTGGTGCGCGGTGAGCACCTTGTTCATCGTGCGGTTGGTGATGCGCCCCTGGGCGTCCTTGCCGATCGTGCGCAGGTAGTAGTCCTGGATCGGGAACTGGTTCGGCCCGAAGCGGAAGTCGCCGCGGACGGACTTGAAGCTGGCCTTCTTCAGCGCCGCGCCGACCGCGCCCTTGTCGTCCAGCTCGCCCTTGGTATCGCGCACGGCCGCGTCCATCATCATCACGACGTCGTAGGCCTGCGCCGCATAGATCGACGGCAGCCGCCCGTATTCCTTCGTGAACGCCTGCACGAACGCCTGGCTCGCGGGATTCGCGAAGTCGTGGTTCCAGTGTGCCGTGTTGAAGAGGCCGAGCATCGGTTCGCCCACCGCGCGGATCACGTCCTCGTCCGCCGAGAAGCCCGGCCCGACGATCTGCGTCGACTTCGACAGCCCTGCGCCGACGAACTGCTTGATGAAGTTGATGCCCATGCCGCCCGGCAGGAAGATGTAGAGCGCGTCGGGCGCGTCGGCGCGGACGTTCGCGAGTTCGGCGGCATAGTCGAGCTGGCCGAGCTTGGTGAAGGTCTCGGCAATCACCGGCTTGCCGAACCCGCGCTTGAAGCCGTTGATCGCGTCCTGGCCGGCGGGGTAGTTGGGGGCGAGCACCGCGACTCGCTTGAATCCGCGCTCGGCGGCGAACTTGCCCGCGGCCTCGTGGTAAGCGTCGTTCTGCCAGGCGGTGCCGAAGAAGAAGGGGTTGCACTGGCTGCCCGCGAGTTGCGACGGGCCGGCGTTGTTGCTGAGGTAGAACACCTGCGCGGCGAACAGCGCCGGGCCGACGGCCAGCGCCACGTTGGATCCGATCGGGCCCGTGTAGAAGTGCACGCGGTCGCGCTTGATGTAGCGCTCGGCGTGCTGCCGCCCGGTGTCCGGGTTGCCGGCCTCGTCGGTCGCGAAGACCTCGACCGGAATGCCCCCGAGCTTGCCGCCCAGTTGCTTGATGCCCAGGTTGAAGCCGTCGCGCGCTTCTGCGCCCAAGGCGGCGAACGGCCCCGAGATCGATGTCGAGAACCCGACGCGAACCTGGTCGACCGGCTTTGCGGTCAAGGCAGGCGCCGCGAGTGCCACTGCACACGCAGCCAGGGTCAGTCGGAACGTCCGCATCGCAGTCTCCCCGGGGCAAAAAATCGGCGGCCGAACGGCCGCCGCAACGGTGCAAGTATAGGGAAGGGCCATCGAATGCGCGAAGTGGCGCAGGATCGGGGCCATCCGGGCGATGTGGTCGTGCAGGCTCGTCGCCTATCATCGGCGGATGCCGATTCATCCCTCTGGAGCGACCCTCGCATGTCCGGTCCGCTGACCCGGTTCGGCCTGGCCGCCGAGACGGCCGAGCAACGCAAGGAGAAGATCCTCGCGGGAGTGATGGCGGCCGTGTACCGCCAGGTGCCGCAGTCGGTGCTCGTCAGCGTCGTCGGTGCGTTCGCGCTGGTGATGGTGCTCTGGCACTCCATGAGCCGGCACGCGCTGATGGCCTGGTTCATGCTGATCCTGGTGGAGTCGCTCGCGCGTGTCCGCCTGGCGTACAAGTTCCGTCGCGCGGTCGAGGTCGTCGACGAAGTCCGGCAATGGGCCAGGCGCTGGGTCGCGCTGGCCGCGCTCGCCGGCCTGCTGTGGGGCGCAGCCGGGTTCATGTTCTTCTCCAACGACCAGCCGCTGCACCATGTGGTGCTGGTGGCCGTAGTGCTCTCGGTTGCGTTCGGTTCGCTGACCCTCTACGCCAGCCATCCGCCCGCCTTCTACTCGTTCATGCTGCTCACCGTCATGCCGCTGATCGCGCGCATGGTGTGGGAACAGGACCCGACCTATTACACGGCCGCGGTGGTGATGGCGGCGGTGTTCTTCTTCACCGTGTTCTACGGCCGCAATTTCGGCGACGCGGTGTTCGAGTCCGTGAAGAACAACTACGAGAACGAGGTCCTCGTCGACCAGCTGATGGTCGAGAAGCGTCTCGCCGAGGACGCGCGGCGCGAGGCCGAGAATGCGACGCGGTCGAAGACCCAGTTCTTCGCGGCCGCCAGCCACGACCTGCGCCAGCCGCTGCAGGCCATTGGCATCTACGTGTCGCTGCTGAAGAAGCGCGCGACCGGACCGCTCGAGCCGCTGGTGAACAACATGTCGACGGCGGTCGAGTCGCTTTCGAAACTCGTCGAGGAGCTGCTTGAGATCTCGCGGCTCGACTCGGGGTCCATCCAGCCGAAGGTCGACCAGGTCTCGCTCGACGAGATGTTCTCCCTGCTCGAGCAGGAGTTCACGCCGCTGGCCGCATCCAAGGGGCTGTCGCTGCGGGTGCGACGTTCCGGGCACGCGGCCGACAGCGATCCGATGCTGCTGCAGCGCGTGATCCGCAACCTGCTCGCGAACGCCATCCGCTACGCCCAGCGCGGTGGCGTGCTGCTGGCGGCGCGCGCCCGCGGTGGCCTGATCAGCGTCGAGGTGTGGGACACCGGGCCGGGCATCAAGCAGAGCGAGGTCGACCGGATCTTCGAGGAGTTCTATCGCGGCGAGAGCTCGAAAGCGGAGAACAGCGGCACCGGCTTCGGCCTCGGGCTGTCGATCGTCAAGCGGATCTGCGGGCTGCTGGGACATCCGCTGATCGTGACCACGCGGCCGGGCACCGGGACCGTGTTCCGCGTCGAGGTGCCGCTGTCGGTCGCTCCGCTGCGGCCGAAGCGATCGGCGCCCGAAACGATGGACATCGTGCTTCGCTCGCTCGAGGGCTACACCTTCGTGCTTCTCGAGGACAACGCCGAAATCCTGAACAGCCTGACGCGCCTGGTCCGTTCCTGGGGCGCGCAGGTCATTTCTTCCACCGGCTTCAATGCGCAGCTGATCAAGGAAATCAGCCTGCACGACCGCATCGACGGCGTGCTGGCCGACCACAACCTTGGGCCCCACTCGATCAGCGGGGTCGAGTCCGTGGTCCGCATCCGCGAGCTCGTCGGCTCCCCGGTGCCCGTGGTGATGCTCACGGCGGTGCAGGCGGCCGAGGTGGTGGCCGACTTCCAGCGCGCGATGAACGCACGGATCGCGCTCAATCCGGCGCTGACCGCGGCGATCGCGCGCAGCCGCACCGAGGAGCCGCCGGTACTGCAGAAGCCGACGACGCCGGCCGTGCTGAACGCGACACTGGCGGAAGCGCTCGGGATGGCCACGCTCCCGGTGGTTCAACCGCCGGACCTCGATCGCGCAACGATGGCAGCGCCGGGCAGCACGCCCCGCCGCCGAAGCACCGACGTTTAGCCGATGTCTAGCTGACGTCGTAGCCGTGCCGCCGGGCGGCAAGCAGGGCTTCAGTGCGGTTGGACGCGTTGAATGCGCGGTAGATCGCGGTGACGTGCGTCTTGACCGTGCCCTCGGACAAGCCGAGTTCGCGGCAGATGATCTTGATCGGCGCGCCGCGCGCGAGCAAGTGCAGCACCTGCTCCTGCCGCTCGGTCAGCTCGACGCGGGTCGCGCCGGCTTCACGGGGCCGCTCTGGCGTGCCGATCATCGCCACGCGGTTCACTTCCTCGAGCAGGTCGGCCGGTATGTACACGCCGCCCGACAGCACGAACTTCACGGCGGCGAGCAGGGTGTCGGAAGCCATCGACTTCGGCACGAACCCGGCGGCGCCGAGCTGGAGCACGCGCATCACGTTGCGCGGGTCCTGCTGGCCGGACAGCACGAGGATCTTCATCTCCGGCGAGTGCGCGACCATCGACTCGAGCAGCGAGGTGCCCGACACGCCGGGCATGCCGAGGTCGAGGACCACGAGGTCGAGGTCCGGGTTCTTCTCGAGCAGTTCCATCCCGCCCTCGGCTGTCCGCGTCGTCAGGACCTCGGCCGCGGGGTCGAGATCGAGGAACAGGACGCTGAGAGCATCGGTGATCAGCGAATGATCGTCGACGACCAGGATCTTCATTGGGAGTTCGGAGCCAGGGGCGTGCAGCGCGGAAAGTGATGGAACGATTGTAGACCTCGCGGGGCGGCCTTCGACAACCGACCGTGCGGGCGACAAAAGCGGCGGCTCGCGTCCTTGCGTCAGGCGGGCGAAGGTCGAACCAGGGCGGCGGCGCGCCCGGCTCGCACCCGCGCTTCCTCGACGGTTTCGGCGCGCGCGAGGGCCACGCCCATCCGGCGCTTGCGGAACGACTCGGGCTTGCCGAACAGCCGGATGTCCGCGCCCGGAACCGCCATCGCCTCGGCCACGCCGTCGAAGCGCAGGGCGCCGGCATCGTGTCCGCCGTAGATGACCGCGCTCGCCCCGGCGTTGCGCAGCGACGCGTCGACCGGCAAGCCCAGCAGCGCGCGCGCGTGCAGTTCGAACTCGTTCTGCCACTGAGTCGCCATCGTCACCATGCCGGTGTCGTGCGGCCGCGGACTGACTTCCGAAAACCACACTTCGTCGCCCTTGACGAAGAGTTCGACGCCGAAGAGGCCGGTGCCGCCGAGTTCGCTGGTCACCCGATGCGCGATGTCGCGGCTCTTCCGCAGCGCGACCGCGCTCATCGGATGCGGCTGCCAGCTCTCGACGTAGTCGCCGGCGACCTGCACGTGTCCGATCGGCTCGCAGAAGTGCGTTGCGACGGTTCCGTCGGGCCCGAGCGCCCGCACGGTGAGCTGCGTGATCTCGTAGTCGAAGTCGATGAAGCCTTCGACGATCACGCGACCGAGCGCCACGCGACCGCCCGCGTTCGCGCAGGTCCAGGCCTGCTCGACCTCTTCTGCGCGATCGATCTTGCTCTGGCCCTTGCCGGACGACGACATCACGGGCTTGATCACGCACGGCAGGCCGATCGCCTGCACGGCTTCGCGCAGTTCCTCGAGGGAACTGGCGAAGCGGTAGGGCGACGTGTCGAGTTGCAGCTGCTCCGCCGCGAGGCGCCGGATGCCTTCGCGGTTCATCGTCAGCTGCGCCGCGCGCGCGGTCGGCACCACGCGGGCCAGGCCCTCGCGCTCGATCTCCACCAGCACGTCGGTCGCGATGGCCTCGATCTCCGGAACCACGATCGCGGGCCGGACGCTTTCGATCAGCGCGCGCAGTTCCTTCGGATCGGCCATGTTCAGCACATGCGCGTGGTGGGCGACCTGGTGAGCCGGCGCGTCCGGATAGCGGTCGGCGGCGGCCACTTCGACGCCGAGCCGTTGCAGCGCGATGACCACCTCCTTGCCGAGTTCGCCGCTGCCGAGCAGAAGCACCTTGACGGCGTGGCGCGAGAGCGGGGTGGCGAGAGTCGGAGGCCAGGTGTGCGCGGTCATGGGCTGAGTGTGGTGGTGGCAGCTGGGCAGATCGATCCCCCAGTCACCGGAGGGGAATTGAAAGTGTGCCGAAGGTTAATCGATGTCAAGCGGGCGGCAGGCGGCAGACGCCCCTTTGCCTCGCATCAAGTGCCCAGGCGTCGACTCTTGGCACTCTGGCAACCGCAGAGATGGGTGTCAGGCCCATGGCGCGAGGCAGGAAACCGGAATGCACAACAGGACAGGAGTTTGGCTCGGCAGTGCGCTCGTCGCGGCAGCGGTCTTGCTGTCGTCGGCCTGCACGACCGATGTGAAGGTCCAGCCCTCCCAGGCGACGGCTTCATCGGGCTCGGCGGCGTGTGACGCGTGCCATCCCGGCGCCAGCAAGACCTGGCGGGAGACCTATCACGCGAAAGTGGCGCGGGCCCCGCACGAGAGCCTGCTGAAGGAAGCCGCTCAGTACTGGTCGACCGACACCAAGGGCAACGCCGGACCGAGTCAAGGCAACTTCGATGGCAAGGCCTACGGACTCGACGACGTCGAAATGGTCGTCGGCACACGCTGGAAGCAGCGATTCCTCGTCAAGAATCCCGCGACAGGCCATCACCAGTTCCTGGACAAGCAGTGGAACAGCTACACCGGCGTGTGGGAGGGGTACGCGAACAAGGACGACTGGGAAGCCGGGTGCGCCACGTGCCACGGCGACCAGGGAAGGGCATCGCGCATCACGGTCGACGCGCCCGCGAACGATCTTTGATGGTATTCGCAGCTCGACGACAAGGCCGGCGCACGCCGGCCTTTTGGTATGGGTGTGCCAACCGCGCAACACGCAGGCGGGATTGAACTCGACTGTGCTCGGGGCGCCGAGGTAACCTGCCTTCGTCGCGCGGGGTGAAGTCGGCCGCTGATCCCCAGACGACAAAAAAAGCCGGCGCAAGCCGGCTTTTTCCTTTGTGGTTCAGTGCGCCGTTACAGCGACTGGATCCACTTGACGATGGCGGTCAGGTCGGCTTCCGATGCGCTGGCCTTCGGGTGGCCCGTGCCGGTCGCCAGCTTCTTGACGAGGTCGGCAGCCGGGGTGGCCTTGTGCTTCTTCGCCAGGTCCTTGTAGGACGAACCCATCTTCTTCGTGTCCATCGCGTGGCACTTGTTGCAGCCCGCTTTGTCGGCGAGATCGGCGCTTGCTTGCGCCGTGCCGGCCATCAGCAGCCCCGCGGCAGCCAGAACGATTGCGAACTTCTTCATCTTGCTCCTTTCCATTCGAGTTGAACCCGCGGTTCCACCGGACTAGCCGGGCGCCGGCCGCGCGAGCCGTCCGGCGCAGGGTGATTCTAGCGACGGGACCCGCCGGGAAACTGCGCGGGATCAAGCAGCTTTGGCAGCAAGGAAGCCGACACCAAGGCCGGCTTCCTTGTTCCCACCGTTCCGACCGTCCTTACAGCGCCAGGATCCACTTCACGAGGGCCTTGGTGTCGTCATCCGACGTCTTCACGGCAGGGTGACCCTTGCCGGTCTTGAGCTTGGTGATCAGGTCGGCTTCAGCCGAAGCCTGACCCTTGTACTTCTTGGCGATGTCCTTGAACGACGGACCCATTTTCTTCGTGTCGACCGAATGGCAGGTCATGCAGCCCGACTTCTGCGCGAGTTCGGCGCTGGCCTGGGCCACGCCGGCGGCGCTCAGTCCAACGGCCGCGAGCACTGCAAACATCAACGATTTCATCGAGTCTCCCCCCAGTGATTTTTGCCGCGGCGCGGCATCGGTTCCGGGCCGGTCTTTCCGGCCGACGTGGAGTCTAACGGATCAGCTTCCGGTGGGTTGACCCGGTTCATCGACCGGGCCGGGAACCGCCCCGGCGCCCCCGCCGGCACTTTCGTAGACGGCCTCGGCACGGCGCACGAAGGCGTCCACCATCTGGTTGGCGGCCCGGTCGATCAGCGGGCCGGCCAGCTTCTCGGTGTGCAGCGCGAGCTCGTAGCGCAGGCTGAAGTCGATCCGGCAGCCCAGCGTGCCCAGGGGCAGCAGCTTCCACTCGCCGAAGAAGTGGCGGAACGAGCCGTCCTGCATTTGAATGGCCATCCACTCCGGCCGGCGCTTCTCGTTGCGCGTCGTCACGCGCACGTGCAGTTCCCGGAACCCGACTTCGACGGTCGCCGAAACCACCTCATCGGTTCGTTCGATCAGTTGCGTGCGGGTGCACCAGGGCAGGAACTGCGGGTAGTGCTCGACCTGCTCGATCAGGTCGAACATCTGCTCGGCGCTGTAGGGCACCAGCGCGCTACGGTGCATCTCGCGCATCGGGACGATCGGCTGCGGCAAAGGCCGCTAGCCTACCGAACCCGCGCGCGGTCAAGGCGTCCTCGCGTTCGAGGTCCTCGAGCCGGGTCTCGATGTCGGCGATGTCGGCGTCGAGTTCGGGCAGCAGCACGTCCTGCAGCGCCCGCACGCGGCGCACGGTGCGCCGGTACTCGGCGAGCAGGCGCGCCAGCGTGGTCGACACGGCAGCCAGTTCGCCGAGGCGCGCGGCAACGCGCGCATAAGCCGCGCGGCACGCTTCGGCCTCGGGCGAAGCGTGTACGGGGGGCGGCGCCGGCCCGAGTTCGCCCAGCGCCTGTGCCTGCAGGGTGATGACCCCGAGCAGCGGGTGCCGATCGACGCGCAGCCGCTGGCGCGTCGACGCCGGGGGAACCACCTGCAGCCCGTGCAGTCCGTGACGCGCCAGCGCCGCGGCGAGCGCCAGGCGAGCCGAGTTCAGCAGACCGGCCAGTTCCTTCGCGATCGCCTGGTGCAGCCGGAACTGCCGCAGCATCTCGCCCGCCAGCAGCAGGCACTTCTCGTCGAGGAACGCATAGCCCTCGCGCATCGTGCGACGTTCATCGCCGAGCGCGATCAACAGGCTGCGGGTAGGCGTCAGGTCGTTCATTCCTGCGCTTCCACGGCCGGCACGCCGCCGAGATGCTGGGCGATCTGCTCATTCGACAGCCGAGTCAGTTCCGCCCGCGGCAGGTGAACCAGCAATTCCCAGCCCACCGCCATGCTTTCCTCGAGGGTGCGCGCCCGCGGCTGCGAAATCAGCGTGCGTTCGAACGCGGCCCCGAACGCGAGGTAGCGGCGGTCCGTGTCGGACAGCCCATCCTCGCCGACCACGCTCGCCAGCAGGCGTGCCTGCGTCGCGCGCGCATAGGCCGCGTAGAGCTGGCTCGCGAGCGCGGGATGGTCGGGATGCGTGTAGCCCTTGCCGGTCCCGTCCTTCATCAGGCGCGACAGGCTCGGCAGCACGTTGATCGGCGGGTACACGCCGGCGCGGTCGAGTTCGCGCGACAGTACGATCTGGCCTTCGGTGATGTAGCCGGACAGGTCCGGGATCGGGTGCCCGATGTCGTCCGACGGCATGGTCAGGATCGGCAGTTGCGTCAGGGTGCCCCTGGCGCCGTGCACGCAGCCGGCGCGCTCGTACAGCGTGGCGAGGTCCGAGTACATGTAGCCGGGGTAGCCCTTGCGGCCCGGCACTTCGCCCTTGGCGCCGGCGACCTCGCGCAGTGCCTCGCAGTAGTTGGTGAGGTCGGTGATGATCACCAGGACGTGCTTGTCCTGCTCGAACGCGAGGTACTCGGCTGCGGTCAGCGCGAAGCGCGGCGTCAGCAGGCGCTGGGTCGACGAGTCGCTGGCCAGGTTCAGAAACAGCGCGGAGCGTTCGAGCGCGCCGGACTGCTCGAGCGAACGGCGGAAGTACTCGGCGGTCGTGTAGGGCACGCCGATGCCGGCGAACACGATCGCGAAATCCGACGCCTCGGCGCCGCGCAGGCGGGCGTTTGCCGCGATCTCGACCGCGATGCGGTCGTGCGGCAGCCCGCCGCCGGAGAAGATCGGCA
>CAYGXL010000100.1:0-9409 GCA_964353935.1 uncultured Burkholderiaceae bacterium
GGTGGTACTTGCCGATGACGTCGCCGACGATGCGCGCCGACTTCTTGTACGCGCGGTTCCAGTGATTCGACAGTTCGTGCATCGCGAACAGCACGCGACGGTGCACCGGCTTCAGGCCGTCGCGCACGTCGGGCAGTGCGCGGCCGACGATGACGCTCATCGCGTAGTCGAGGTAGGAACGCCGCATCTCCTCTTCAAGCGAGATCGGCAGGGTTTCCTTGGCAAACTGATCCATCGAGGCGCCGTCCGGAAGGCCGCTGCAAGACGCGCGCGGCAAATATGAAAGTTTATCAGCCGGACCCCGCTTTTCCTCCGCTTCGGGGCCTCTCGGCTGAGGGCCAAAGGAGGTGTGATGTAATCGCGCGCTCCTTGCGTCCAGCCCGATGATCGACGTCGACACCCTCCTGCACTGCCGCTGGGTCGTTCCGGTGGTTCCGCGCGGCCTCGTGCTCGAGAACCACGCCGTCGCCATCGACGACGGAAGGATCGTCGCGGTCGTGCCGGACGAGGTCGCAGCCACGCGCTTCCGCGGGCGCGAGGTGATCCACCTCGACCACCACGCCGTCACGCCCGGCTTCGTCAACGCCCACACGCACGCCGCGATGACGCTGCTGCGCGGCGTCGGCGACGACCTGCCCTTGATGCGCTGGCTCACGCAGCGGATCTGGCCGCTCGAGAAGGCGCTGGTGTCCCCGGAGTTCGTGTACGACGGCGGCCGGCTGGCAGCGCTGGAGATGCTCCGGTCCGGGACGACGTGCGCCTCGGACATGTACTTCTACCCGGAAGCCAGCGTCCGCGCCTTCCGGGCGCTGGGAATGCGCTTCGTGGCGGGCATCATCGCAATCGAGTTTCCGACCGCGTATGCCTCGGACGCCGAGGACTACCTGCGCAAGGGACTGGCGGCCCGTGACGATTTCCGCAACGACTCGCTGGTGAGCTTCACGCTGGCGCCCCATGCGCCGTACACGGTCAGCGATCACACGTTGCAGCGGATCGCGATGCTGGCCGACGAACTCGATCTGCCGGTCCACACCCACGTGCACGAGACGGACGACGAGATTCGCCAATCGGTCACCCAGCATGGTTGCCGTCCGCTGGCCAGGTTGGATCGGCTGGGATTGGTATCGGAAAGGCTGATCGCCGTTCACGCCGTTCACCTGGAAGATGCCGAGATCGGACTGCTCGCTGAACGGGGCGCCTCGATCGCCCACTGTCCGGCGTCCAACCTGAAGCTCGGCAGCGGCATCGCTCCCATCGCACGCGCCACGGCTGCCGGTGTCAACCTCGCCCTCGGCACGGATGGCGCCGCCAGCAACAACCGGGTGGACATGCTGTCCGAACTGCGCCTGGCGGCTTTGCTTGCCAAAGGCGCCGCCGGCGACGCCAGCGTGCTCCCGGCGCCCGATGTGCTCGATGCCGCGACCCTGGGCGGAGCCCGGGCTCTGGGACTTCAGCGCCGGATCGGCTCGATCGAGCCCGGCAAGGACGCCGACCTGGTGGCGTTCGACCTGGATCCACCCGAAACCCGGCCCCTTTACGACGTCATCTCTCACCTTGTTTACTCGGCTGGGCGGGAGCAGGTCAGCGAGGTCTGGGTCGCTGGACGGCGTGTTGTCGAAGCGAGACAGGTTTTGCTGGCTCCTGGCCACGCCGACCTGATGCCGGCTGTGGCAGCGTGGCAGAATAGAGGGCGCCAGGTTTTGCTCACGTCCGGGACATCCTGAAATTCAGGAGCCACCGGGCGACGCTGAACCGGCCTGGCTGTCCGATCAATGGTTCGGGCGGTCTTCTCTGACTCGAGTGAGGAGAACCAATGAAGAAAAGCATCAAGCTGGGCGTCGTCGCCGCGGCGTTGATGGCCGTCGCTGGGTTTGCATTTGCCCAGGCGGGAACCGGATACAAACCGGATCCCAATCGTGCCCTCAAGCTGGTCGACGCGAAAGAAAGCCCGTACGTGATCGATCCCAGCGGCGTCATCGTCCGCGATCCGTTCGGCCTGTGCTGGCGCACTGGAAGCTGGAGCGTCGAGCGCGCTGCCGCGTCCAAGATCGAGGGAGCGCCGTTCCCGAACTGGACCGCCGGCTGCGAGTGCGATCGTGACCTGATGAAGGCCCCGACGTGCGAACCGCCGCCCCCGCCGCCCCCGCCGCCAGCACCACCGGCTCCGCCGCCCCCGCCGCCCCCTGCTGCGCCGGCTCCGACGAGCGAGAAGGTGACGTTCGCAGCTGACGCGCTGTTCGACTTCGACAAGGCCGTGCTGCGTCCGGAAGGCAAGGCGAAGCTGGACGACCTCGTGTCGAAAATGGCTGGCGTGAGCCTGGAAGTCATCATCGCGGTTGGCTACACGGACCGCATCGGTCCGCTGAAGCACAACCAGGACCTGTCGGTGCGTCGCGCCCAGGCGGTGAAGGACTACCTGGTCAGCAAGGGCATCGAGCCGAACCGTGTCTACACGGAAGGCAAGGGCCCGGCGAACCCGGTCAAGCAGTGCCCGGATCCGTCGCCCAAGGGTGAGATCCGCAATCGCCAGCAACTCATCGACTGCCTGCAACCGAATCGTCGCGTTGAGGTCGAGGTTGTCGGAACGCGGCCTGTCCGGCGCTAACGGCGATTCTCGCCGATCAAAAAAACCCCGCCTCGGCGGGGTTTTTTTTATCATGCCTCCTTTGGAAGAGCGAACAGGACCGTCGATGAAGCCAAGCCCCTCAGATCTGTCACGCAAGCTCAAGCGGGCGGGCGTCGCCGTGACAATGGCCTGCGCCGTGCCGCTTGCCGCTGCCGCGCCGTCCGAAGGCGGGCTGTACATCGCGGGCTACGAGTTCAATTTCGACCAGGCGGCCAGTCGGGGGCTCTCGCAGAACCCGAAGGGCCGTCGCTTCTTCGTGCTCACGCTGGCGCCGAATGCCGACGCGTTGACGGCGTCGGCGCCCAAGTCGTCGATCGCGCTGCGAGAGCGTGTCATCCGCAGCAACGGTGTTCTGCTGGTGTGCCAGCGCGACATCGACAAGGGTTCGATCAGCGCGGCGCGGCTGGTTCCGACAGTCGTCGCCGTTCGCGGATTCCCGCCACCTGGCAGCACGATCATCCCGCACGGCGAACGCTACTTCCCGGACGAAAACCGCGACGTCCTCCCCAAGAGCAACGAGGCGCTGCGACGGCTTCGAGCTACGTGCTCCTGATGTCCCGATGACCCAACCAGCGGCCGCACACCTGCAGGGTGCGGTGCGCCGTTGGCCCGCGCAATTCGCTTCTGGATCGTGATGAACCTCAAACGAACCCTCGTCTGGCTTTTCCTCGCGCTGCTGCTCGTCGCCGTGGTGGCGTTGGGTGTGCGATCGGTTCGCGCCTTGCGCGGGCCCGCGCTGCAGCCGTGGCACACCCACGTTCCCGTCGAACTGAGCGCCGACGAACTCGACTCGGCCGACTGGGCCCGCTATCTCGCCCAGGAACAGGCGATCTTCGACGACATCCGCGCCAACGTGACGCAGCGTCTCGAGCCCGATGCGCGCGTCCCGTACAACCGCTACTTCGAAGGAAGCCCGGTCTATCCGCCGCGGTTCGCGCAGGACTGGAACCGCTCCTACGTGATTGAGCCGTCGGGCCCGCCGAAAGGCGTCGTCGTTCTGCTGCACGGGCTGACGGACTCGCCCTACAGCCTTCGGCACGTCGCTCGACGGTACGCGGAGCGGGGCTTCGTGGCGATCGGCATCCGCATGCCCGGCCATGGCACCGTGCCCGCCGGCCTTTCGGAAGTGCGCTGGAGAGACTGGAGCGCGGCGACCCGGCTCGCGGTCCGTGAGGCGCGACGCCGGGTGCCGGCGCCCGCGCCACTGCACCTCGCCGGATTCTCGAACGGCGGCGCGCTGGCCGTGAAGTACGCCCTCGACGCGATCGAAGACCCGAAGCTGCCGCGCGCCGACCACCTGACGCTCTTCACGCCGATGATCGGCATCACGCGCTTCGCGCGCTACGCAGGGCTGGCGGGCCTGCCGGCCGTGCTGCCGCCGTTCGCCAGTGCCGCGTGGCTCAGCAACATTCCGGAGTTCAACCCGTTCAAGTACAACTCGTTTCCGGTCAACGGCGCACGCCAGTCGTACCTGCTCACCGATGCGCTTCAACGGCAGATCCAGCAGCTGGCCCGTTCGGGCCGGCTCGAGACGATTCCGCCGGTGCTGACCTTTCAGTCGGTGATCGATTTCACCGTCAGCACGCCGGCGATCCTCACCGCCCTGTATTCATTCCTGCCGGACAACGGCAGCGAGATCGTGCTGATCGACGTGAACCGGACGGTCAAGTTCGGGCCCCTGCTGCGTCCGTCGGCCTACGTTGCGCTGGATCGGCTGACACCGACCACGCCGCAGGCGTATCGCTTCACCTCGATCGTCAACGCGGGTGACGACTCCGATGCGACCCTCGAAAGCAGCATTGCGCCCGGCCAGTTGACCGCCGTGGACAAGCCGCTCGGGTTGCCCTATCCGCGCGGCATCTTCTCGCTGTCGCACCTCTCCATCCCGATTCCGACCGACGACCCGCTTTACGGCACACACCCCGATCCGAAAACGGGCCTGGAGTTCGGACTGAACCTCGGTGCCCTCGACGCGCGGGGCGAACGCGGCGCGCTCATCGTCGATCAGGACTTCCTGACGCGGCTGCCGTCGAACCCGTTCTTTCCCTACCTGCTCGCCCGCGTCGAGGAAAGCATCGACCGGCCATCGACCGCGAGCGGACGCCAGATCGTGGCGCCGTCAACGGTGGGAGTGCCGGTGCGACTCGAAGCACTGCTTTCGACCTTCCGGCCCGACGACGCGGACGCGCAGCCCTTCGCCGGGCCGTAACCCGGAGGCGCCGACGCAGCAGGCTCGGTGTGACGCCGCCTCGTGCGCGATGTGCGTCTCCGGCGTCAACGGCTCTCTCTGCCGGCGGCTACCCGGGCGCCATCGACGGTTCCATGCGGTAGCGTTGCCGGCGCCGGCTGGCGCAGCGCGTGCGCGATGACGAAGCCGCCCATCGCGGCGGCGAGGTGCTTCAACAGGTGGCCCGCGACGGCCGCGCTCGAGGCATGCCAGATCACGGTGTCACCCGTCTCCAGCAGCTTCGACAGGGCATACCAGGCAATCAGGCCCCACCACGGCAGCGCCTCGGCGCCGCGCGGCGTCGCCACGAGGAGGATCACGAGGCCGGCGATCCCGCCAAACTGGACCGCCGCATACGGCGTGAGGTTGTCCGTGTACTTCCAGTAGACGACACTCGCGAGACCGAGCGCCAGCATCACCGCCAGTGACGCGAAACCGCCGCGCGTGCTGACCCGTTCCGCGACCACGGCGCCGAACGCTCCGGCGAACGCAATGGTCATCGGCAACCGATCCAGCACGAGGGAGTCGTTGGTCGGATCGAGGTGGTAGTAGGCCGAACCGAGCGCGGTCAGGACCAGGCCGGCGAAGAAGACGTGGAGGCTCGCGCGCACCGCCGGGCCGAGTTGCCGGCGACCGCGCTGAAGCTGGAAGAAACCGTACAGCCCCACCAGCGCGAACGCGGCGTTGGACAGGACATCGCCCGCGTTGGCGATGCCGAGGAAGGTCCGGCGATCGGCGAAGTCGTGGTATTCGGCCGGCTGCTGGATTGCCGGCAACAGCCACGCGCCTGCCATTGCGAGCAGTATCAGCGTGACCCATCGTTCACGTCGTGTCAGCGACCGGAGGAACATCCGCGACCTCGCTTTGCGGTATCGAAGGGTCTGGACGGATCGGCGCTCAGAACGATCCGAAGAGACCCGCGAGCACGATCACGACAGCCAGCGCGACGATCGGGCCGACGATGGCGGTCATGGCGATGTGGAAGTAGCTCTCGCGGTGCGACGAGCGGCACACCGCGAGCAGCGTCACGACGGCGCCGTTGTGGGGCAGGCTGTCCAGCGTGCCGGCGCCGATCGCGGCGATCCGATGCAGCAAGGCGGGGTCCACACCCTGCTGCTCGGCGAGCGCAAGGTACGTCGCGCCCAGCGCATCGAGCGCGATCGTCATTCCGCCGGACGCGGACCCGGTCAGTGCCGCCAGCGCGTTCACCGAGACGGACAGCGACACCAGCAGGCCGCCGTCGATCCCGAGGATCCAGTCGCGCACGTCCGCGAACGCCGGCATTGCCGCGACGACCGCGCCGAAGCCGACCAGGCTGGCCACGCTCAGCACCGGCAGCACCGAGGCGTTGGCGCCTGCATCCATCGACTCGCGGACCGACGCCAGGCGGCGGCGGTTCAGCAGCAGCAGGACCACCATCGCGCAAGCCAGCGCGACGAGTACCGACCACACTCCGCTCGCAGCTGGCACCGAGAGCGACTGCCAGTGTTCGTCGTCCGCGAAACCGAAGTCGAGCCGCGGCAGGACGACGAACGACATCAGCAGGTTCACGCCGATCATCACCACCAGCGGCGCAAGCGCGATTCCAATGCCAGGCTCGTCGGCACTCGGCTTGCCCTTCGCCGCTTCCGGCGGGTCGAACGCGCCGGCGGTCGTCGCGCGCTCCCGAACCAGCGGGTCGTCGGTCACCGGCACGGCAGCCGCTGCGCCGTCGGCGAAGCCTGCGCCGGAGCGCCGCGCCGAAGCCTCGGCGAACGCGAGCCATGCGAGCCCGAACAACAGCATGATCAGCGAAGCTATGAGGCCGATGCCGGGCGCCGCAAAGGGCGTGGTGCCGAAGAACGGCATCGGGATCGCGTTCTGGATCGCGGGCGTGCCCGGCATCGCCGTCATCGTGAACGTCGTCGTGCCCAGCGCGATCGCAGCCGGCATCAGGCGCCGCGGGATGTCCGCCTCCCGGAACAGCGCCTCGGCCATGGGCCCGATGACGAAGAACGCCACGAACAGGCTGACACCGCCGTAGGTCACCAGCGCCCCGGCGAGCACGACCGCGAGGATCGCGCGGCGCGCGCCGAGCTTCTCGCTCAGGAAGCGCGCGATCGCGGACACGGATCCGCTGTCTTCCATCAGTTTGCCGAACAGGGCGCCCAGCAGGAACAGCGGAAAGAACTGGGCCACGAAACCGGCGGCCGAGCCCATGAAGGTGTGTGTCCAATGCGCCAGCAGCGGCTCGGACGAGAATGCCGTCACCAGCAATCCGGCGGCCGGCGCCAGCAGCAGCACGCTCCAGCCGCGGAACGACAGCCACATCAGGACGACCAGCGCCAGCAGGATGCCAAGCAACCCCATGGCCTCAGACCCCTTCGATGAACTCGTCGAGGTCGAGCGACGAGCGCACGCCCAGGTCCTCGCCATGCCCCTGCAGGAACGCAGCGGCAGCCGCGCGGCCGGCGTCGCGCAGCATGACGAAGAAGTTCCACTCGGCCAGCATCTTCGACGAGTAGCCGAGCGAGAGCATCACGTCGCTGGAAATCCGGTGCAGTCGCATCTTCGCGAGCGCAGCGCCGTCTCCGGAGCCCGGGTCGACCACTCGCCGCAGCATCGCGGCGGCGCGCAGTTCCTTGATCAGCGTCGCGTTGAAGGCGATCTCGTTGAGCCGGTTGTGGATCTCGCGCGCAGTCCGCGGCGTTCCCGGCCGTTCGATCGGATTGATCTGCACGAGGATCGTGTCGCGCGAAATGCACTCGCGGATCAACGGCGCGATCGACGGGTTGCCCGAATAACCTCCGTCCCAGTACGCCTCGCCGTCGATCTCCACCGCCTGGAACATCGTCGGCAGGCACGCCGAGGCGAGCAGGGCGTCGGGGGACACGTCGGCATTGCGGAACAGGCGACCGCGTCCCGTGCGGACGTTGGTGGCCGTGACGAACAGCTTGATCGGGGCCTGCCTCAGCCGCTCGAAGTCGATGCAGTTCTCCAGGATCTGCTCGAGCGGGTTGGCGCTGTGGGGGGCGATGTCGTACGGCGAAATCACGCGCGCCGCGACGTCGGCCGCCATGAAGATCGGCGAGTAGTCGAGCGTCCAGTTCCCGGTCAAGACTTCCATGGGGCCGCGCCGGAACGGGCTGAGGGCGGCAGCGTCGGACACCGCCTTCCAGAAGCGCTCCAGCGCCTGCCGCGCACCGTCGGCGCCGCCGGCCGCGTAGCCATCGACCATCACGGCCGCGTTCATCGCCCCCGCGGACGTTCCGGAGATGCCGTCATACGACAGCCACGGCTCTTCCAGCAGGCGGTCGAGGACGCCCCACGTGAAGGCTCCATGGGCGCCGCCGCCCTGGAGTCCGAGGTCCGCCAGGACCGGTTTGCGCTTGACGCTCTTTGGCTTGACGCTCTTTGGCTTGACGCTCTTCGGCTTGACGCTCTTTGTCGACATGGCTGGCTCGCCTCGGCAAGAGGCGCCTTAACTTCAGTGGCTGACGGGTCTGGCTGCGGGTAACGCGCGACGGCCGGCGTCACTCTCGCAGGGTTGCTTGCACAACGCCCCCGCGGCCGCGCCCGATCCGCCGGGCGCGACAACGCGGGGACGGAGGGTCAGATGCTGAGTGGCGTGATGCGGTTGCCGTTGAGGCTCAGGTTGCCCATCAGGCCGCCGTTGGTCATCACGAAACCGATGACCTGCTGCTGCCCGGTCTGCGTCGAGACGCGGGCATTGGCGCCGACGCTGATCATCGAAATCGCGGCATCGGCGCCGACGGTCCAGCCGTTGCTCGCTTCGAAGCGCCGCAGTGCCTCGTCGGTCATGAAGAGGATGAACACCGCCGTGGACTGCGCCCCGGCCAGCAGTCCCGCCGACGCTTCGGTCATCCTGTGATAGCTGGCTGACTTTCCGCCCTTGCGCAGCACGCCCTGCCCGCTGCCGCCGCCGAAGATGAAGCCAGCCTGCACGAAGACCGGGAACACGAGCATGCCGCGCGCCGAAGCGACGAGCTCACTCGTGCCGGGCTGCTGCGCATAGAGCCGCGACAGCGCACTGTCGGCCGCCGAGTCGATCTCCTTCCGTTGTGCCGCAGGATCGCCGCCGGTGCCGGACGTCGTCGTGCAGCCGGCCGCTGCGACCGTCAGGACCGCGAGGCCCGCGCCGGCGATCAGAACATCGCGTCTTTGCTTGTTCATGGATACTCTCTCCGTTTGGATGTGGCTCGCGGCAGCTGTCGTCGATGCTGCCGGTCGGGCCATGGTTGACGCCCGCCGCAATCGACTGCGCGCCAGCAAGACGCGCAGCCCGGTAGCGGCAAGGCGCTGATTACTCGCCGCAGAGCAGCCGCATGCGCCGCTCGGCCCGTTCGAATTCCTCGTCGGTGTTGGCAGCCAGGAGCTGTGCCTTCGCCTGCTCGCAGGCCGACGCCTGCTGCACGTCGGCCGCGGGCGCCGGTGCGGCCTTGGCGGGTGCCGCCTTGGCCGGTGCCGGCTGCGCGCGCCCCGCGCACCGGCTGTCGGGCACGAGACGGATGTTCGAGAACTGGCCCTGCTCGACGGCGACGCAGTCGCCGACGCGC
>CAYGXL010000101.1:0-9392 GCA_964353935.1 uncultured Burkholderiaceae bacterium
GGCCGATGACCCGCGACGACGTGTACCTGGCGGACGAGGCGTTCTTCACCGGCACGGCCGCCGAGATCACGCCGATCCGCGAACTCGACGGGCGCGCGATCGGCGCCGGGCGCCGCGGCCCGTTGACCGAGCGCATCCAGACCCTCTTCTTCGACGTCGTCAACGGCCGCGCCGAGAAGTACCGGCACTGGCTGACGCTGGTATGAGCGCAACCAGGGAGGGTCCGGTCGTCGAGCTGGCCGCGAAGGACCTGCCCGCGTTCTGCCCGAACCCCGCGATGCCGGTGTGGAACCATCATCCGCGCGTGTTCCTCGAACTCGCGCACACCGGCCAGGCGATGTGCCCGTATTGCGGCACCGTGTACCGCCTGCGTGCCGGTGAACTGGTCAAGGGCCATTGACGCAACGCATGTCGCGCCTGACGCGTCCTCTGCTGTTTTCCTCGTCGGAGGAGTGCGAGCACGCCTTCTACGAGGCGCTCGACAACGCCGACGCGGCGGCGATCGCGGAGCTGTGGCTGGAGGACGACGACGTCGTCTGCGTCCACCCGGGCGGTCCGCGCCTGACCGGCCACGGCGCCGTGCGGGCGTCGTGGGCGGCCATCCTGTCCAACGGACCGCTGCACGTGCGCAGCTCGTCGCGCAAGTCGCTCGACACGCCGACGGTCGCGGTCCACAACGTCGTCGAGGAAGTGCTCGTCACGCAGGGTCGCGAGCGCCGCATCGCGCGCGTCATCGCGACCAACGCCTACGTCAAGACCGGGGCCGGCTGGAAGATGGTGCTGCACCACGCGTCCGCGGCACCCGATGGCGAGGCGGCCAGCTTCGACGATTCGCACGCGGTCCTGCACTGACTTCCGGCTCGGGCGCCCGTCGGCATCGGTCCCGATCCGCCGCAAGACCGCGATGCCACTCGTGACCTCGATCTATCGCGCGCCGGGCTGGCTGCCCGGCGGACACCTGCAGACGATCTGGCCGGCGCGCTTCGTGCCGCTGCCGAAGGTCGCCTACCGCCGCGAACGCTGGCCGACGCCGGATGGCGACTTCATCGACGTCGACTTCGCGCAGCCCGAGCCCGCTGCGCCCGAGGCGCCGCTGCTGGCGATGTTCCACGGCCTCGAGGGCGATTCGGGCAGCCACTACGCGCGCGCGACGATGCGCCACTTCGCTGACCTCGGATGGCGCGCGGCGGTCGTCCACTTTCGCGGCTGCTCGGGAGAACCGAACCAGCTGCTCCGCGCGTATCACTCGGGCGACTCGGAGGAGGGCGACTGGGTGCTGCGCACTTTTCACACGCGCTGGCCGGCCGCGCCGCTGCACGCGGTCGGCATCTCGCTCGGCGGCAACATGCTCGCGAAGTGGCTCGGCGAGCGCGGCGAAGAGGCGCGCTTCGTCGCCGGCGCCGCGTCGATCGGCTCGCCGCTCGACCTCGTTGCCGGGGGGCATGCCATCGGGCGCGGCTTCAACCTGCTGTACACGAAGATGTTCCTCGCCTCGCTGAAGGACAAGGCGCGCGACAAGGCGCAGCGCTTCGGCTACGCGATCGACGTCGACGTGCTTCGACGTGCGCGGAACCTCTACGAGTTCGACAACCTGTACACGGCGCCCGTGCACGGCTTCCGCGACACGATCGACTACTGGACGCGCGCATCGGCCAAGCCGCTGCTTCGCAACGTGCGCGTGCCGCACCTCGTGCTGAACGCGCGCAACGATCCCTTCGTTCCGGCGGAAAGCCTTCCTGGTCCGGACGAGGTGTCGAGCGACGTCACGCTCGAGCAGCCGGACGAGGGCGGGCACATCGGTTTTGCGAGCGGCCGCTTTCCGGGCCACCTGAGGTTCCTGCCGGAACGCCTCGAGCGGTTCTTCAGCGGGCGCGGATAGTCGCCGCGGGTCTGGCGCTGCGGGTTCAGGTGACCTTGCCGCCGCCGGGCCGTGCGACGAAGCCGAACGTGTCTTGCCAGCTGCTCGCGTCGATGCGCTTGACCGGGAGCGTCGGGCTGTCGCTGTTCACATCGAGTCCGTCCGGCTTCAGGAACGCCTCGCCATCGCCGGCCATCCATCGCTCGACGCTGTGTTCGTCGAGCGCGTGTCCCTGGCCGTCGACCAGCCGCTCCGCGAATTCAGGGGCGTCGCGGCTGTCGATCAGTCCGGGCCCGAGTTCAGTCACGAGGAGGAGGCGTCCTTCCGGGTCCGCGAACACGCCGCGCAGTTCACGCGGGCGCGTCCCGGTGTGCGCCTGCAGTTGTCCGTTCCCGTCGAGACGGTAAATGAGCGGCGTGGCCTCGATCGCGACGAAGACGCGCTGCGGGCCGTTCTGGAAGAACCAGTTGCCTTGATCGTCGCGAGCGTAGTTGCGTGCGATGAATTCGCGGATCGACGCGTTGTCGATCGGCTCGCCCTTGATCCTCCATTCGCCGCGCGCGGTCAGTTCCAGCCAGCCGTAGACGGCGGGAACGTTCGGCCACCTGGCCATGGCGGCTTTGACGATTTCATCCATGGGGAGAGCGTAGCGAGGTTGGCATCCCTGTTGGGATCGGATGCAGCGGCGTCGTGGCGCTGCCTTGCTCTGCTTCCATTGCGACGTCGGCGCATTGCCGCGGCAGGCGGGGCGCGGCGGCGGCGCGTGCCGTGGCGGTCGGCGCGTTGCGCCGACTTCGCTGCGCTGCTCGGCTTGGGGTCACGCCGCAGAACTCGCTCTGCGCGCTGCGCGCGCGCCGCTCAGACAGCTGCGGCGAGTTGGAATGGAAGCGCGCACGGCGCGCTGACCCCAAGCCTCCGCTGCTCGCCGCCACAGAACGCGCCGCCGCCGCACCCCGCCTGCCACGGCACCACCGGCTTGCAGCCGGAAGAAGTGGGAGCGGACCACGTACGCCGAGCAGAGTGGATCACGCCCACTGCGTTTGAAGGTCTGCCGTCACGGGACCGCAGCTTCGCGAGCGACCAGCAACGACACCAGCGAGTTCGGCAGATTCGCTGGAGTCGGGCCGCCCGCGAGTGAAGCGGCTCGAATGGGCTCTCGCTAGCCTTTGTGGTCTTGCCTCGGCACGGCAGAGCGGCCGGCGGGCAGCGGCGGGCGGGCCTTCCGGGGGCGGCGAGCAGCGCAGGAGGGGGATCGGCGCGCGCAGCGCGCTTCCCTTCTGACTCACCGCGTCTGTCCGAGCGGCGCGCGCGTAGCGCGCAGAGCGAGTTACGCGGTGCGATCCCTCTTCGAGCAGCGGAGCGAAGTCGGCGCCATGCGCCGACCGCCACCGCAGGCCCGCCCGCCGCTTCCCGCCGGCCGCGCATCCACGAAGAAAGCTCCGAGGCTCGCCGTCAGTCGAACACAGGGCTTTCGACGCCCAGGATCTTGTGCAGCTTCGGACTGGTGGTCGTGTACTGCAGGTGCACCTTGCGCTCGGGGAAGATGTAGCGCGTCGAGCCGAACGCGGCCAGCGCCGCTTCGTGGAAGCCCGAGAGGATCAGCTTCTTCTTGCCCGGATAGGTGTTGATGTCGCCGACGGCGAAGATGCCCGGGACGTTGGTCTCGAACTTTTCCGTGTCGACGAGGATCTGCTTGCGCTCGAGGTCGAGTCCCCACTCGGCGATCGGGCCGAGCTTCGGCGACAGGCCGAAGAACACCAGCAGCATGTCGAGCGGAACCCGGCGCGTCAGTCCGTCGAGCGAGGTGACGCGCACTTCGGCCATGCGACCGTCCTGTTCCTCGAAGCCCGTGATCTGGCCGACGAGGAACTGCATCTGCAACTGGTCGCACGACTCCCGCATCTTCGCGACCGAGGCAGGCGCCGCGCGGAAGCCGTCACGCCGGTGCACCAGCACCACGTTCTCGGCCTTGCCGACGAGGTCGAGCGTCCAGTCGAGCGCGGAGTCGCCGCCGCCGACGATCACGAGGCTCTTTCCGTGGAACCGCGACGGGTCGCGCACGCGGTAGAAGAGCTGCGTGCCGGTGAACTTCTCGATCTCCGGCACCTTGAGCGCCCGCGGCTGGAACGAGCCGACGCCGGCCGCGATGATGATCACCTTGGTGAGGAACCGCGTGCCGCCGCTCGTCTCCACGTAGAAGCGCCCGTCGTCCTCCTTGCGGACCACGCTGACTTCCTGGCCGAGATGGAAGGTCGCGCCGAAAGGCTCGATCTGCTTCAGCAGGTTATCGGTCAGTTCCTTCCCGGTGCACACCGGGATCGCCGGGATGTCGTAGATCGGCTTGTCCGGGTAGAGCTCGATGCACTGGCCGCCGACTTCCTTCAGCGAGTCGATGACATGTGACTTGATCTCGAGGAGGCCGAGTTCGAAGACCTGGAACAGGCCGACGGGGCCGGCACCGATGATCACGGCGTCCGTCTCGATCGGGGCGATGGTCGCGTCGGGAGGCGATTGAGCGGGATGTTCTGCGAGGTTCATTGCGGTGACGGCGCGGCGGGTCTCGATCGCATGCCGTCCGGGTCGGCAAAGCCGGGATTGTAAGGAGTCCCGCCCGGACCTTGCGACCGGAAGGGACATCGCCTCCTCGCGGGATCAGCGACCGGACGCCGGCGCTTGCCGGCCGCTCTCCCGCAGCAACTCCTGTTCGCGCTTGAACTGGGCCCGCAGGTCGCGGAGGCGGGCGTCGATCTCCGACATCGTGTAGAAGTCGCCGTCGTTCGCCTGCCGCGCCATTTCGAGCTGCTGGATGGCGGGCGCCACGGCGCCGAACAACGCGTACATCTCGCCGACGGCCTGGTGGTGCTGGGTGCGGCGCTTCAGGCCTTCGTAGGCACGGCCGAGCAGCGCGTGATGGGCCGGTTGGCTGCGCGCGATCGCGTCCTGGTTGCGGAGGAAGGAGATCACTTCCTGGTAGCGGCCGGTCTTCAGCAGCAGGTCGACGTAGTGGTGGGCCGCCGTGCCGGACAGCGGGTGACGCGCCGCGTTCTCCTGCGCCAGCTTGATCGCCTCGTCGCGCGCGGCGTCGTCGCGCGCCGCCGCGAAACGCGCCTCCACCACGGCCTTGTCCAGGATGACGGACGAGCCGGGCGCAAGGCGCTTCGCGGTGAGCGCGTTCTGCAGGGCGACCTCGGCGAGGTTGAGCTTCAGCGCGGCGACCGCGGCTCCGTAGCGCGCCGCGTACTCCGCGTGGGTCGTGCGGTTGTTGATCTGTCCGTTGAAGTACTCCAGCGTGTCGCGCCAGCCCTGCGTCGTCGTCTCCTGCAGCACGCGCAGGCGCGCCCGGATCAACTGGAACTCGAGGCTGTCGGCGCGCTGCTTGAACGGCAGGCTGCGCGTGCGGTTCTGCATGTCGGAGATGCGCTCGACGGTCATCGGGTGCGTGCGCAGGTAGGCCGGTGCGGTGCCCTCGTAGATCCGCGTGCCCGCCTGCATGCGGGCGAAGAAGCCTTCCATTCCGCGGCCGTCGAACCCGGCCTCCACCAGCGTCTGGAACCCGACGCGGTCCGCTTCGCGCTCCGCTTCCCGCGAGAAGTTGAGCTGCTGCTGCACGATCGCGGCCTGGCTGCCCATGATCGCCGCCTGCGTCAGGTCGCCGCTCGACGAGCCGCCCGCGCGCGCGGCGAGGATGGCGAGCAGCAGCGCGCCGATCGCCATCGCGGTGGATTCCTTCTGTTTCGCGATCATCCGCGCGATGTGGCGCTGGGTGACGTGGCCGATCTCGTGGCCCAGCACGCTCGCGAGTTCCGATTCGGTCTGGGACGTGATGACGAGGCCGGTGTGCACGCCGATGAAGCCGCCGGGCAGCGCGAAGGCGTTGAGCATCGGGTCGCGGATGATGAAGAACACGAAGTCGAGCGACCGGGAGGGACTGACCGCGACCAGGCGATAGCCGAGGTCGTTCAGGAACTCGGTCGATTCCGGGTCCGGCAGGTAGGTCGGGTCCCGGCGGACCTGCAGCATGATCTGCTCGCCGAGCCTGCGCTCGATCGCCGGTGGCAGCTCTTCAGCGCCCGCTTCGCCGAGCGATGGGAGATCCGGCGACTGGGCGCGCGCGAGCGGCGCGTTCAGCGCGAAGGAGACGAGAGCGACGACGAGGAACCGGAAGACCTTCAAGAGCGCTTCACAATAACAGCCACGGACCTGCCCGCGACCCTGCATCGGGCCGGGTTCGATGCGGCGGGCCCTCGAGTTTGTATGATAGCCAGACGTGCATTTCGTTCCGCTTCGCCGGGCCGCCGTGTGCGCCATCGCACGCTGCCCGGGGACCCCATGAGCTCATTGACCCACTTCGATTCCAGCGGCCAGGCCCACATGGTCGACGTCGGCGGCAAGCCGGTGACGCACCGCGTGGCGGTGGCCACCGGGCGCATCACCATGCAACCGGCGACGTTCGACCTGGTCGCGGGTGGCACATCGAAAAAGGGCGATGTGCTGGGCGTGGCGCGGATCGCCGCGATCCAGGCGGCGAAGCGGACGTCCGAACTGATCCCGCTGTGCCACCCGCTCGCGATCACGAAGATCGGCGTCGATTTCACGCTCGACGCGACCGCCTGCGCCGTGGAGTGCCGCGCCGAGGTCCACACGAGCGGGCAGACCGGCGTCGAGATGGAGGCGCTGACGGCCGTGCAGATCGGCCTGCTGACCGTCTACGACATGTGCAAGGCCGTCGACCGCGGGATGGAAATCGGCGGCGTGCGCCTGCTCGAGAAGCACGGCGGCAAGTCGGGCAGCTGGGTCGCGGCCTGACTGCGGCTCGGGCCACGTTCATGCGGTTCTTCGATGCCGAGCAGGTTCACCGCGCCCTGGGCTTCGACGCCCTCGCGGACGCGATCGCGGACATGCTGCGGTCGAGTCCGGTCGCGCCTTTGCGGCACGCGCATGCGCTGTCGGCGACCGACTCGCTGCTGCTGATGCCGGCGTGGTGTGACGGCGCGCAGGGCGCGCTCGGCGTGAAGCTCGTCACCGTGATGCCGGGCAACCGGGAACGCGACCGCGCCACCGTCAGCGCGATCTACATCCTGCTCGCGCGCGACAGCGGCGAACCGCTTGCGGTCATCGACGGCGAGGCGCTCACACTCTGCCGCACTGCCGCCGCGTCGCTGCTGGCGGCCCGCTACCTCGCGCGGCCCGATGTGCGGAACGTGCTGGTCGTCGGCACCGGCCGGCTGGCGCCGTACATGGCGCGCGCGCACTGCCACGGCCGCAGCGTGTCGCGACTGCGGATCTGGGGCCGCAACGGCGTCGGCGCGCAGACGATGGCGCAGATGCTGCGCGACGAAGGACTGCCAGCGCAGGCGGTGGACGATCTCGAACTCGCCGTCCGCGAGGCGGACCTCGTCAGCTGCGCCACCACCGCGACGGCGCCGATCGTCCACGGTGCGTGGCTGCGACCGGGATGCCATCTCGACCTGGTCGGCGGCTTCCGCCGCAGCATGCGCGAAGCCGACGACGCGGCGGTCGGCCGTTCGCGGGTCTACGTCGACACGTTCGCGGGGGCGCTGGCGGAAGCGGCTGACATCGTCGAGCCGCTCGAGCGCGGAGTCATCGGCCGGGCCGACGTGCTGGGCGAACTGGCCCAGCTCGTGACGGGCGAGGTGCCGGGCCGTACGTCAGATGCGCAGATAACGCTGTTCAAGTCGGTCGGCACGGCGGTCGAGGACCTGGCGGCCGCGCGCCTGCTGCTGCAGAACGCGGGCACCGGCGGCGGCCAGGACTGAAACCGGCAACCGCGGACTAGGACGCGAGCATCTCCCGCGCGTGCTTGCGCGTGGTCTCGGTGATCTCCTGTCCGCCCAGCATCCGCGCGACTTCCTCGATGCGCGTCTTGCGGTCGAGTTGCCGCAGGCGGGAGACCGGTCGCCCGGCGTCGTCGCTTTCCTTCAGCACCACGTAGTGCTGGTCGCCGTGTGCGGCGACCTGCGGCAGGTGCGTGACCGCCAGCACCTGGCGGTTCTGTCCCAGCCGCTTCAGCAGGCGTCCGACCGTGTCGGCGACGGCGCCGCCGATTCCCGCATCGACCTCGTCGAAGATGAGGGTCGCGACCGGCGTGGCGGTCGCCGCGATGACGGAGATCGCCAGGCTGATCCGTGCGAGTTCGCCTCCCGAGGCCACCCTGGCGAGCGGCTTCGGCTGCACGCCCGCGTGTCCCGCGACCAGGAACTCGACGCGATCGGTCCCCGACGCCGCCGGTTCGCCGTCGGCGAGCGCGACCTCGAAGCGGCCGCCTTCCATGTTCAGGTCCTGCATCGCGCGCGTGACTTCCTGGCCCATGCGCTTCGCCGCGGCCGCGCGCTTCTTCGACAGCGCCCTGGCCTGCTTCGCCCAGGCGTCGCGCAGCGCGGACTCACGGGCGCGGAGCGCGTCCAGGTTGCCGGCCGAAGCTAGCGCGTCCAGCCGCGCGCGTGACGTGGCGAGGAGTTCGGCGATCTGCTCCGGCGTCGTCTTGAACTTGCGCGCAGCGCCGTGCAGCGCCGACAGCCGCGCGTCGACCTCGGCCAGCCGGGAGGCGTCGAGGTCCGTCTTGTCGAGGTAGCGTCGCAGCGCGGTCACGGCTTCATCGAGCTGGATCTGCGCGGCGTCGATCAGTTCGACGGCGGGCTGCAGGCGCTCGTCGTACGGAACCAGGTGGGTGATCCGGCCGCTGACGTTGCCGACCTGCGCCAGCGCCGAGCCATCGGACTCGGCCAGTGCGTCGACCGCCGCCTGCACGCCCTCGAGCAGGCCTGCTGCGTGCGACAGCCGCTTGTGTTCGGCCTGCACGGTGTCCCACTCGCCCGGCTGAGGCGCCAGCGCATCGAGCTCCTCGACGATCCAGCGCAGGCGGTCCTGCTCGGCGAGCGCGCTCGCCGCCATCGCCTCGGCTTCTTCGCGCGCGCGCTGCTCGCGCTTCCAGCCGGCCCATGCAGTCCCCAGCTCGCGGCGCTCGCCCGCGAGTCCGCCGTGCTCGTCCAGCAGCGAAAGCTGGGCGGCGCTCTTCAGCAGCGACTGGTGCGCGTGCTGGCCGTGCACGTCGAGCAGGAGCTCGCCGAGTTCGCGCAGCTGCGCCAGCGTCACCGGCGAACCGTTGATGTACGACTTGCTGCGGCCGCCGGAGTCGATGGTCCGGCGCACCAGCACGCTCGCCTCGTCCGCTTCCCCGACGTCCTGCGACTGCATCCATTCGACCACCGCGGCGCCGGCGCGGAACTCGGCGCTGATCTCGGCGCGCGGCGCGCCTTCGCGCACCACGTCGGCGTCGGCGCGCTCGCCGAGGGCGAGCAGCAGGGCGTCGATGAGGATGGACTTGCCCGCGCCAGTCTCGCCGGTGAGCACCGTGAAGCCGGGCGCGAAGTCGAGTTCGAGCGACTCGACGATGACGAAATTGCGGATTGCCAGCGACAGCAGCATCGGTGAAGCGGCTAGCTGCGCGCTCCGCTCGGCATCACGCTCCAGTGCAGCTTCTGCCGCAGCGTGGCGAAGAAGTTGTAGCCGACCG
>CAYGXL010000102.1:0-9292 GCA_964353935.1 uncultured Burkholderiaceae bacterium
GGTCGATGCACTCGTCGCAGATGAACACCGACGGGCCGGCGATCAGCTTCTTGACTTCATGCTGGCTCTTGCCGCAGAAAGAGCAGTAGAGGAGCTTTTCGCTGGAACCCTTTTTGTCCGACATAAAGGAGTGGGCGGGACCTCGTTATGTAGGCGTCTGCAGATTACGGATGTTCGCCGCGCTTGACAAAAATCTTGTCGACGAGGCCGTAGCTTACGGCATCCTCTCCGGACATGAAGTTGTCGCGGTCCGTGTCCTTCGCGATCTTCTCGACCGGCTGTCCGGTGCGCTCGGCAAGGATCCTGTTCAGGCGCTCGCGCAGATACAGGATCTCCTTGGCATGGATCTCGATGTCCGCCGCCTGGCCCTGCACGCCGCCCAGCGGCTGGTGAATCATGATGCGGGAATTGGGCAGCGTGAATCGCTTGCCCTTCTGCCCGGCCGCGAGCAGGAACGCGCCCATGCTGGCCGCCATGCCGATGCAGATGGTCGAGACGTCCGGCTTGATGAACTGCATGGTGTCGAAGATCGCGAGACCGGCGCTGACCGAACCGCCCGGTGAGTTGATATAGAGCGAGATGTCCTTGTCCGGGTTCTCGGATTCGAGGAACAGGAGCTGCGCCACGACGAGGTTGGCCGTCTGCTCGTTGATCGGCCCGACGATGAACACCACCCGGTCGCGCAGCAGGCGGGAGTAGATGTCGTAGGCGCGCTCGCCGCGGCCGCTCTGCTCGATGACGATGGGCACCATGCCGAGGCCCTGGGGCTCGAGCGCCGTCGCCGTCATGTCCGGTTTGATCATCCTTGCCTCGCCCTCGTCAGCGGCCGGTGTGGCCCATCAATTCGTCGAATGCAACCGTCGTTTCCACGACCTTCGCCCGTTCCATCACCCAGTTCGTCACATTGTCCTCGAGCGCGACCGACTCGAGTTCGCCCAGGCGCTTTCGATCGGACAGGTACCAGTTGATCACTTCCTGCGGGCGCTCGTAGCTCTGCGCCATTTCCTCGACCAGCTTGCGGATCTGGTCGGGCCGCGGCTGCAGCCCGTTCGTGCGCACGACTTCGCCCAGCAGCAGGCCGAGGCGGACGCGGCGCTCGGCCTGGGGCTGGAAGAGGTCCAGCGGGAGCGGCGCGTCCTGCGCCGACATTCCGCGGGACACCAGGTCGTTGCGCGCCCCCTCGGCGAGACGCTGCTTCTCGCCCTCGACGAGCGACTTCGGCACCTCGAACGACGCAGCCGTGAGCAGGCCCGCCATGACGCTGTCCTTGCTGCGCGCGCGCAGCCGCGACGCCACCTCGCGCTCGAGATTGGCCATGATCTCGGATCGCATCTTCTCGAGGTCGCCGTCGGCGATGCCGAGCGACTTCGCGAACTGCGCGTCGATCGGCGGCAGCACGGGTTGCTGCACCTTCTTCAGCGTCACCTCGAACTGCACCGTCTTGCCGGCGAGTTCCTTCGCTGTGTAGTCCCCGGGGAAGGTCAGCGGGAACGTCCTGCCCTCGCCCGGCTTCATGCCGGCGACGGCTGCCTCGAACTCGGGAAGCATCCGGCCCTGCCCCAGGGAAAGCGGAAAGTCCGTGGCCGTGCCGCCATCGAACGGCGTGCCGTCCTGCGTGCCCTTGAAGTCGACGGTGACAACGTCGCCGTCGGCGGCCGCGCGATCGACGTCTTCGTAGGTCGCGCGCTGCTTGCGCATGATCTCGAGGGTGCGGTCGACCTCGGCATCGCCGACCGGGCAGGCGGCGCGCTGGACCTCGACCGCGGACAGGTCGCCGACGGTGATCTCCGGGTAGACCTCGAACGTGGCCGAGAAGGCCAGGTCCTGCGAACCTTCGACAGCCCGCGGCTCGAGCCGCGGCGCGCCCGCCACGCGAAGATTGCCGGCAGTGACCGCCGAACTGAAGGCCTCGCCGACCTTGTCGTTCATCACCTCGGCCTGGACCTGGGCGCCGTAGTTCTGCGCCACCATCTTGAGGGGCACCTTGCCGGGCCGGAAGCCGGGCATCTTCACGGTGCGCGCAAGCTTGGCCAGGCGCGCCTGCACTTCCTTGTCGATCGCCTCGGCCGGTACGGTCAGGTCGATCCGGCGCTCGAGCGCGCCGAGGGATTCCACGGTCTGTTGCATCTTGTCAGGTTCTTTTCGATTGGCCGCCCAATGGTTCTGCAGTGACGTTCTGCACTGAGCGGCGGCAAGGCGTCAAAGTGCTGGTGCGAAGGGGGGGACTCGAACCCCCACGCCGGTGAAGGCGTCAGGACCTAAACCTGGTGCGTCTACCAATTTCGCCACCTTCGCGCCGCGACCGCGTGAGACTCCACACCCTATCGCGGAACGAAGCGCGGATTCTAGCGGAACTACCTTCGTCGCCCGGGCGCCCCGGCGTGCTGTGATAGCTTCATCGTCATGGGGGTCGGACACTACGAGAACTTTCCGGTGGCGTCGCTGCTGCTGCCGGCGCGGCTGCGGCCCGCCGTCCGCGCAATCTACCGGTTCGCCCGCACGGCCGACGACGTGGCGGACGAAGGTGACGCCCCGCCCGAAGACCGGCTCCGCGAACTGCAGGCCCTGGGACGCGACCTCGATCATCTGGACGCACCCGGCACCCGATGGCCCGACCTCGCGGCCGCCGTGTCCGGACACGGACTGCCGCTGCCGCTGCTGCACGACCTGTTGTCGGCCTTCGCGCAGGACGTCACCACCCGGCGCTACGCCGACTGCGCATCGCTCCTCGACTACTGCCGACGTTCCGCGAACCCGATCGGGCGCCTGCTGCTGTCTCTGTACCGTCGCGAGGAGCCCGCGCTGCTCGCGATGTCCGATGCGATCTGCACCGGGCTGCAGCTGACCAACTTCTGGCAGGACGTCGCGATCGACTGGGACAAGGGGCGGGTCTACCTGCCCCGTGAAGATCTCGCGCGCTTCGCCGTCGACGAGGCGCAGATCGCCCGGCGGCTGGTCGACGATCGCTGGCGCGCGCTGATGGCTTTCGAGGTGGCCCGCGCCCGCGCGCTGCTTCAGAGCGGCGCCCCACTGGCTCCTGCGCTCGGCGGCCGCATCGGACTCGAGCTGCGCCTCGTCGTTCAGGGTGGCCTGCGCATCCTCGAGCGCATCGACGCGGCCGGCGGCGACGTGTTCCGGCACCGCCCGGCACTGTCTGCGAGAGACTGGACGATGATGGGGCTGCGCGCGCTGCGCCCCGTTCCGGACGCCGCATGACGCCCGAGGAGTACTGCCAGGGCAAGGCCGCGGCCAGCGGTTCGAGCTTCTACTACTCGTTCCTGTTCCTGCCGACCGAGCGACGCCGCGCGATCACGGCGGTCTACGCCTACTGTCGCGAAGTCGACGATGCCGTGGACGAAGTCAGCGATCCATCGGTGGCCGAGGCGAAGCTTCAATGGTGGCGCGGCGAGGTCGCGGCGCTCTTCCGCCGGGAACCGACGCATCCGGTGACGCGCGCGCTGCTGCCGTTCATCGACGGCCCGTTCGGCATCACGCGGGAGCGCCTGCTCGCCATCCTCGAAGGGATGGAGATCGACCTGCGGCAGAACCGCTACCTCGACTTCGCGGCCCTGAAGCGCTACGCGCACCTGGTCGCGGGCGTCGTCGGCGAGATTTCTGCCGCCGTCTTCGGGTACTCCGACCCGCGCACGCTGGAATTCGCGGGCCGCCTCGGGCTGGCGCTGCAACTGATCAACGTGATCCGCGACGTCGGCGACGACGCGCGCCGCGGCCGTGTCTACCTTCCGCTCGACGAGCTGCAGCGCTTCGGCGTGCGCGCGGCGGATCTGCTGAACGGCCGCTATGTCGACGGCTTCGTGCCGTTGATGCGTTTCCAGGCCGAACGCGCGCGCGCCGCCTACCGCGAGGCGCTCGCCCTGCTTCCGTCCGCCGATCGCAGGTCGCAACGTCCGGGCCTGATCATGGGCGCGATTTACGCGACGCTCCTCGACGAGATCGAGCGCGAGAACTTCCAGGTCCTGCACCAGCGGGTCGCCCTGACGCCGCTGCGCAAGCTGTGGATCGCGTGGCGCACCTGGATCCAGCGGTGACGCGACCGCGCTCGGCCGCGATCGTCGGCGGAGGATGGGCCGGCTGCGCTGCCGCGGCGGAACTGACAGCGGCCGGCGCGAATGTCACGCTGTTCGAAGCCGCCGCTGAACTGGGCGGACGCGGCCGGCGCGTCGCGCTCGAGCTGGATGGCGTCACCCACACGCTCGACAACGGCCAGCACCTGATGATCGGCGCGTACAGGTCAGTCGCAGAGGTGCTCGGGACCGTCGGCGTGAGCGTCGATCGCCTGCTCGAGCGCCGCCCGTTCGAACTGTCCTATCCCGATGGCTTCAGCATCACGGCGTCGCCGCTGCCGGCGCCGTGGCACCTGGTCACGGCGCTTCTGCGCGCGCGAGGGCTGACGTGGAACGACCGCTGGGCAATGGCGAACTTCCTGCGCGCACTCAAGGCCGACCGCTGGCAAGTCCGGCCGGATCGCGCTGCCGCGGGCTGGCTGGCCGGGCACGGACAGAGCGACACCCTGATCGCACGCATCTGGCGTCCGCTCTGCATTGCCGCACTCAACACCCCCCTCCCCGAGGCGTCCGCCCAGGTGTTCGCGAACGTGCTGCGCGACAGCCTCGGCGCGGACAGCGCCGCCTCGATGCTGTGGCTGCCCCGCTGTGACCTGTCTGCGCTGCTGCCCGAGGCCGTCGAACGCTTTGTGTGCGCGCACGGCGGCGCGGTGCTGCGCGGCACTCGGGTGGAAGCCATCGCCCCGGCCGAGGAAGGCTTTCGCCTCGAGCCGGGACTCGGCAGCTTCGACACCGTCGTCTACGCCGCGCCGCCGGCCCACCTGGGTCGCGTCGCGTCGGCCTTCGCGCCCGACCTCTCCGATGCGCTCGACGCCATTCAAGAATTCGCCTACGAGCCGATCTGCACGGTGTACCTCAAGTACGACGTCGATGTGCCGCTGCCGCGCGGATTCACGGCCTTGCTCGATGACGCCGGGCAGCGCGCGTACGGCCAGTGGGTCTTCGACCGCGGCGCGCTGGATCCCGCGAACCGCGGCGTGGTCGCCGTCGTCGTCAGCGCGAGCGGCGCGCACGACGACGAACCGCTGTCCGCCCTCTGCGACGCCGTTGCACGGCAGCTCACGCACGAGCTTGGGTTTCCAGGGCCGCGCGCCGCGCGCGCGATTGTCGAGAAGCGGGCGACGCTGGCCGCGCGTCCGCGGTTGCGGCGGCCGCCGAATGCGACGCAGGTCCCTGGCTTCGTGCTCGCCGGCGACTGGACGGCGAGCGACTACCCGTCCACGCTCGAATCGGCCGTGCGCAGCGGCCGTGCCGCCGCGCGTCTGCTGCTGAAGTGAACGTCAGTGCTCCGGGCGCATGCGCGCCAGCGCATGCTCGAGCCGGTCGACGGCGATCACCTCGAGCCCCTCGATCGCGTGCCTGGGCGCGTTCGCCCTGGGGATCAACGCCATCGAGAACCCCAGCTTGGCGGCCTCGCGCAACCGCTCCTGGCCGCGCGGGGCCGGCCTGATTTCGCCGGCCAGCCCCACTTCACCGAAGGCCACCAGTCCACGCGGCAGCGGCTTGTTGCGCATCGAGGAGACGATGGCGAGCAGCACCGCCAGGTCGGACGCCGGTTCGGCGATGCGGACTCCGCCAACCGCATTGACGAACACGTCCTGGTCGAAGGCCGCGATGCCGGCGTGGCGATGCAGGACCGCGAGCAGCATCGCGAGACGCTGGGGATCGAGCCCGACCGACAGGCGGCGCGGATTCGGCACGTGGGCGGTGTCGACCAGCGCCTGCACCTCGACCAGCAGCGGTCGCGTGCCTTCCTGCGTGACCATGACGCACGACCCGGCGACCTGCGCGTCGTGCTGCGACAGGAACAGCGCCGACGGATTGCTGACGCCCTTCAGCCCGCGGTCGGTCATCGCGAAGACGCCGAGTTCGTTCACCGCGCCGAAGCGGTTCTTGAACGCGCGGATCAGGCGGAAGGACGAATGCGAGTCGCCCTCGAAGTACAGGACCGTGTCGACCATGTGTTCGAGCACACGGGGTCCCGCGAGCGAGCCTTCCTTGGTGACATGCCCCACCAGGATCAGCGTCAGCCCGGCCTGTTTCGCCATCCGGGTCAGCTGCGCGGCGCACTCCCGCACCTGCGACACCGACCCGGGGGCCGACTGCAACTGCTCCGAGTAGACGGTCTGGATCGAATCGACCACGACCACCGCGGGCTTCTCCTCCAGCACGGTCGCGATGATCCGCTCGAGCGAGATCTCGGCCAGCAACCGCACGCCGCCCGCCTCCAGCCCGAGCCGGCGCGCGCGCAGCGCGATCTGCGGCGCCGATTCCTCGCCGCTGATGTAAAGGACCGACGTGCTGGCCGACAGCGCGGCAAGCGACTGCAGCAGCAGCGTCGACTTGCCGATGCCGGGATCGCCGCCGATCAGGACCACGCCGCCCTCGACCAGCCCGCCTCCGAGCACGCGGTCGAACTCGTCGATGCCGGAAGGCACGCGCGGCATCTCCTTCGCCTGAACCTGTTTGAGCGACTGCACCGCCGCCGTCGGCGCGAGCGGCGCATACCGATGCTCGACCGCCGCCTCGACGCGCGACTCGCCGAGCGTGTTCCAGGCGTTGCAGTGTGGACACTGCCCCTGCCACTTTGGACTGGCCCCGCCGCACTCGGAGCACACGTACTGGGTCCTGGCCTTGGCCATCATCCGGCCTCGACGACCGGAACGCGCGGCGCCAGGCCACACATCAGTTCGTATCCGACCGTGCCCGCGGCATTGGCCACTTCGTCGATCGGCAACTGCGCGCCCCACAACTCGACGTGGGAGCCGACGCCCGCCTCCGGAACCTGGGTGATGTCGACCGTGACCATGTCCATGGAAACGCGGCCCGCCAGCGGCACGCGCACGCCGGCCACGATGACCGGCGTGCCGTCCGGGGCATGGCGCGGATAGCCGTCGGCGTAGCCGCACGCCACGACGCCGATCCGCGCACGTTGCCGTGCGACGAAGCGCGCGCCGTACCCGACCGCCGCGCCCGCCTCGATCGTCTGCACGCCGATGATGCGCGACGTCAGCGCCATCCCCGCGCGCAGTCCGAGCGAAGCCGCCGGATGATGCTCGTCGGTGGCGCCACCATAAAGCGAGATTCCGGGGCGCACCGAGTCGCCGCCGACCTCGGGCCGCAGGAACAGCGCGGCCGAGTTCGCGAGGCTGCGCGGCTCCGGCCACTCGGCCGTGACGCCCTCGAACGCGTCGAGTTGTTCCTCGACCGAGACCGGCCCCGTCGCGCCGTGCGGCCGGTCGGCGTTGGCGAAGTGCATCATCAGCGTCAACTCGCGCACCGAATGAAGCCCGCGCAGCCGCTCATAGGCCTGGACCGCACCCTGCGGCCGGAAGCCGAGACGGTTCATGCCGGTGTTGAGCTTCAGGTGTACCGACAGCGGGCGCGCCGCACGATGGTGCTCGAGCATCTCCAGTTGCTCGCCGCAGTGAACCACCGTCGTCAGGTCGTGGTCAGAACAGACGGCGAGATCGGCGGCCTCGAAGCACCCTTCGAGCAGCAGGATGGGCTTGCGCCACCCCGCCTCGCGCGCGCGGCAGGCTTCGTCGAGGTCGAGGAGCGCGAGTCCGTCCGCTTCCGCGAAGGCGCGCAGTGCCCGCGTGAGACCGTGCCCGTACGCATTCGCCTTGACCACCGCCCACACGAATCGACCACACGCCGCCTCGCGCGCACGAGCGAGGTTGTGGCGCAGGGCGCCGAGGTCGATGGTGGCGAGGATGGGGCGGGTCACGGTGAGCGACAAAGCGCGCGACGGAAGACGCAGGCGCATAGCATAGCGATGCCCAAGGCGGGTCCGTCGAAGGGCCTGCGTGCTATAACGACCTGCCCGTCAACGCGCCGTCGGTGAAGAGCGCGGACCGGGCCTGCTGCCACTCTGGAGACACTTCGACTTGCCCGCATCGCGCCTCGCTGCGGACCCGCCACGCCCATGAACCGCGGCTTCTACACCATCATGGCCGCGCAGTTCTTCTCGTCGCTGGCCGACAACGCACTGCTGATTTCCGCGATCGCTCTGCTGCGCGAGATCGACGCCCCGGCGTGGATGACGCCGATGCTGAAGCTGTTCTTCGTCGTGTCCTACGTCGCGCTGGCGGCCTTCGTCGGCGCCTTCGCCGACTCGTTCCCCAAGGGCAGGGTCATGTTCATCACGAACCTGATCAAGATCGGCGGCTGCCTCCTGATGCTGTTTGGCGCCCACCCGCTGCTCGCCTACGCCGTCGTCGGTTTCGGCGCGGCTGCCTACTCGCCCGCCAAGTACGGGATCCTGACCGAGTTGCTGCCGCCGGAAAAGCTGGTCGTCGCCAACGGCTGGATCGAGGGACTGACGGTGACGTCCATCATCGTCGGCTTCCTGCTCGGCGGCATCCTGATCAGTCCGCGCGTTGCGGAGTGGATGCTGGCCTTCGACCTGCCGGCGTTCGACACCGGAATCGATCTGCCCGCCGAAGCGGCGATCGCGTTGATCACGAGCGTGTACGTGATCGCCACGCTGTTCAACCTCGGCATTCCGGACACCGGCGCCCGCTATGCGAAGCAGCACGTCCATCCGTGGAAGCTGCTGGTCGGTTTCTCCCACTGCTGCAGCGTGCTGTGGCGCGACAAGCTCGGCCAGATCTCGCTCGCCGTGACCACGCTCTTCTGGGGCGCGGGTGCCACGCTGCAGTTCATCGTGCTGAAGTGGGCCGAGCAGGTGCTCGGGCTCGACCTGTCGCGCGCGGCGATCCTGCAGGCCGTGGTTGCGGTCGGGATCGCCATCGGAGCCGTCTACGCCGCCTCCACTGTCGCGCTGAGGCAGTCGATGCGGGTGCTGCCGGTCGGCGCCGCCATGGGTGTCATCGTCGCGCTGGCCTCGTTCTACACGCCGGCGCTTGCGCCGGCCGGCAACGTCCACTTCGGCTTTGCCTCGATGAGCTGGTTCCTGCTGATTGCGTGCGTCATCCTCGTGCTGATCGGTGGCCTGGCAGGCTACTTCGTCGTGCCGATGAACGCGCTCCTCCAGCATCGCGGCCACGTGCTGCTGTCGGCCGGCCACTCGATCGCCGTGCAGAACTTCAACGAGAACCTCAGCATCCTCGTGATGCTGGGCCTTTACGCGTTGCTGGTGTGGTTCGACATGTCGATCCGGTCCGTGATGCTGCTGTTCGGCCTGTTCGTGGCGGTGTCGATGGTGCTGGTCAGCGTTCGGCACCGGTACAACCAGCGGCAGT
>CAYGXL010000103.1:0-9222 GCA_964353935.1 uncultured Burkholderiaceae bacterium
GGCAGCCAGCAACTGTGCCTTCGCCTGCTCGCACGCCGAAGCCTGCTGCACGTCAGCCGCGGGCGCCGGCGCGGCCTTGGCGGGTGCCGCCTTGGCCGGCGCGGCTTGCGCACGTGGCGCGCAGCGGCTGTCGGGCACGAGACGGATGTTCGCGAACTGGCCCTGCTCGACCGCCACGCAGTCGCCGACGCGTTTGCCAGCCTGGTCGGACACCACACGCACGGTCGTCACGCCGTCGACCAGCACGGTGTACTCGAACGCCTGCGAGCGCCCGGCCAGCGTCCCCACGCCGCGCCCGGCCGCCGCGCCACCGAGACCACGCAGCGCCCGATTGCTGCCCGACTGCCCGCTGCCCGACACCAGGCCGATGCCGCCGCCGACCAGGGTACCGACGTTTTGCGACGTCGAATCGGTCACGGTCGTCGTCTGCACATTCGTGATGCGGCCGTACTGGACGCGAACCTGTGCCGCCGCCTCCGACGTGGCGAACGCCGCCGTCACCGCAATGGACACCAGAAGAATCACCCGACCCATCTCACACCTCCTGTTGGAATTGATTACGAACTCGCCCGTTGCATCCGGCCACGACGCCGGCCGGCCGCGAGTCCCGCTCTGCCTGCGCACCAACCATTCGCCACCATAAGACTAGATCATGCCATCCGTCTTCAACGTGCCGACGATCAGGCTGACGAACTGATCCATCAACTGCGGCACCGAGTCCCATCCGATCGCCGTCGTCGTTGCCGCCGACCAGACCACTTCGGACTTCGCAACGTCGAACACCCGCGTGTCGCCGTGGACGTTCTGCGTCGTCCGGACGTCGGGCGGAGTCGAACGCACCCACGCCGTGTTGTGATAGCTTGCAAAGCCGCCCCATCCGGGTCCCATCGTCGACGGCCAGCCGCGCCCCGGCCCCCAGCCGGGACCGCTCACCATGCCCGGCGTGACCCGCACGTCGGTCGTCATACCCGTGATGCTGCTGGTCAGCACGTGCGACGCGCCGGCCGCCGCCACCGCCTTGCGCAGCTGGTCCTCGCTGAGCTGTCCTCCGTCCGGGATGAACTTGTAGGACGCCACGGCCTTCACGCCCGCCGCGACCAGCGCGTCGACCATGCGGTCTTCGAGCAAGCGGCGCTGTGTCGTGTCGCGCAGCGCCCCGAGCACCAGGACGCTGCGCAGGTCACGCTTGCCAGCGAGCGATGGACTGACCCACTGGGCGTCGATCGATGTCGGGCCAGTGGCGCATCCGGCCAGCACGACAGCGGTGGTCACAGCGACAATGAAGCGAAAGAAGCGGGCAAGCATGTCAACCCCCGTGTCGAAGTTCCAGGCGATCCGCCCGGCAGAAGTTATCCGTGCCAATACTTACCCGGCCGTGACCGGGCGCAGTCTAGCGGAGTCCATGGGAGTGCCGGCGCCGGCAGGCTTGGCTGCCATCCGGCGACGGCCGGCGCGCCCGTTAAGATCGATCTCATGCATACAAACGCCGATCCATCCGAGCTTCGCAAGTTCGCCGACCTCGCCGCGCGCTGGTGGGATACGCAGGGGCCGATGCGTCCTCTGCACGACATCAATCCGGTTCGGCTGGAGTGGATCGACCGCCTCGCACCGCTCGCCGGCCGGCGCGTCCTCGACGTCGGCTGCGGCGGCGGCGTCCTGGCCGAGGCGATGGCGCAGCGCGGGGCGACGGTGACCGGCATCGACCTCGCAGGCAAGCCGCTGCGCGTCGCGCAGCTGCACGCGCTGGAGAGCGGCGCGCAGGTCGAGTACCGCGAAGGGTCGGCGGAAGCGCTCGCGGCCGAGCAGCCGGCGGCCTACGACGTCGTCACCTGCATGGAGATGCTCGAACACGTGCCCTCGCCCGCCTCGGTCGTGGCCGCGTGCGCGGCACTCGTGAAGCCGGGCGGCGCCTTGTTCTTCTCGACGATCAACCGCAACCTGAAGTCGTTTGCGCTGGCGATCGTCGGCGCCGAGTACGTGCTCAACCTTCTGCCGCGCGGCACGCACGAGTACGCGAAGTTCATCCGGCCGAGCGAGCTGATCGCGCACGCGCGCGCCGCGGGCCTCGAACTGCAGGACATGACCGGCATGCGGTACAACCCGTTCAGCAAGACCGCCTCGCTGGGCCCGGACACCGACGTCAACTACGTGGTCGCATGCCGGCGGCCGGCATGAGGCGAGTCGAGCTCGTCCTGTTCGACCTCGACGGCACGCTTGCCGACACCGCGCCCGATCTCGGTGGAGCGGTCAACCGGATGCGGATCGCCCGGGGGCGGGAACCGCTCCCCATCGCTGAACTCCGACCTGTCGCGTCGCACGGAGCGCGCGGCCTGCTGGGCCGCGCGTTCGGCGTCACGCCCGCGGACCGGGAGTTCGAGGAGCTTCGGCAGGAATTCTTCCGCGAGTACGAAGGCGCGCTCTGCGTCGATTCGGTCCTGTTTCCGAGGATGGACGACGCCCTGTCCGATCTCGAAGCGGCCGGTATCCGCTGGGGCATCGTGACCAACAAGATGGCCCGCTTCACGGTCCCGCTCGTGCGGGCGCTTGGGCTGCACGAGCGCGCCGCCTGTGTCGTGAGCGGCGACACGGCGCCGAAGCCCAAGCCTGACCCGGCGCCGCTGCTGCACGCGCTTGCCGCGACCCGCGCCGAAGCGGGAGCCGCGCTGTACGTAGGCGACGACCTGCGGGACATCCAGGCCGGTCGGGCCGCAGGCATGCGGACCGTGGCCGTCAGCTACGGGTACCTCGGCGACGGTCCTCATTACGAACAGTGGGGCGCGGACCACATCATCGGCTCGCCCGCCGAGCTGCTGTCGCTCGTGCAGTCCTGAACTTCCGGGCGCGATAATCCCCGGACTGCGACGGGAGCATCTCAGGGGAATCAGATGTCATGGCTCGGCACTCGGTGGCGACGCGTCGGCGTCGTCATTGCCTCCCTCGTTGTCGTCTTCGGCATCGTGGGGGCGTTCGCGATTCCCGCGGCCGCGCGCTGGGGCCTGGAGACGGTCGCGTCGCGCGAGCTGGGCCGCACGGTTCGAGTCGATGGCGTCAGCGCGAATCCGTACACGCTGCGCGTCACGCTGAAGGGCCTGACTGTCGAGGGGCAGCCGGGCGAGGGCGCCCCGCTCCTCACGTTGCGCGAGGCGTCGATCAACGCGTCGATCACCAGCCTGCTTCGGCTCGCCCCGGTGCTGGAGGCGGTTGTCGTCGACGGGCTGGCCGTCAACATCGTCAGGCTCGACCCGCAACGCTTCAGCTTCAGCGACATCGTCGACCGGCTGCAGGCGAAGCCCGAATCGGACAAACCGGCGCACTTCTCCCTGAACAACATCGAGTTCAAGGACAGCGCGGTCAACTTCGACGATCGCGTCACGGGCGGCCGCCATTCCGCGAGTGAAATCCGCATCGGCATTCCCTTCCTGTCCAATCTTCCCGTGGACATCGAAACCACCGTCCAGCCGGCGCTGGCCGGACGCATCAACGGCACGCCGTTCGACCTGAAAGGCGAGACGCGGCCCTTCCATGAAAGCCTGGAGTCGTCGATCACGCTCAAGCTCGACGGCCTCGACATCCCCCGGTACCTCGCGTTCTCGCCCGTCAAGCTCAACTTCGAGGTGCCGGCCGGAAAACTGAACACCGACCTGCGCGTCACGTTCCGGCAGGCCGTCGCGCCCGCCAAGGACCGGCCGGGGCAGGCGGCGCAGACGCTGGTGTCCGGGAAGTTCGAAGTCAACGGGTTCGCCCTCTCTGCGCCCGCGGGCGCGTCGGCGACGCCACTCATCGGATGGAAGTCGGTCAGCGTATCGATCGAGGAGTTCGAGCCGCTGCAGCGCAGGTTGGTGCTGGCGGACGTCGTCGTCGACGAAGCTGCGGCCACCGTCGTGCGAGATCGCCAGGGTTCCGTGAACTGGCTCCGCTTCGTGCAGCAACCCGTTCGCGTCGGCAGCGACGCAGCACCGGTCGCCGACCCCAGACCCGCCGCCGCGCCGCCCGCTCCGTTTGCGGTCACGCTGAAGCACGCCGCGGTGCGCAGCTCCCGTGTCCGCTACATCGACGAGCTCGTCGGCCGCTTCGAGCAGGACGTGATCAACCTGCAGGCCGAGGCGAGCGGCCTGACAACCGCGCGCCCCGACCAGGGCAAGGTGAAGCTGTCGGCGGACATCAAGGACAACGGCTCGGTGTCGCTCGACGGCGACCTTGGCCTTGCCCCGCTGGCCGGCCGCCTGAAGTACGCCGGGCGCGACGTGCGCCTCGTCGCGGCTGCGCGCTACCTCGCGAACGTGCTGAACGGAACGCTGGATGGCACCAGTGACGTCGACGGCGTCCTCGAGATCGGGCAAGCCGACACCGGACTGCAGCTCGCCTTGCGCGACATCGAACTCGCGGGCAGGGATATCAAGCTGCGCGGCCCGGCAGGCAGCGGCGCCACGCTCGACATCGCTGCCGTGAAGCTCAGCGGTGGCGCACTCGATCTCACCGGCCGCAGCATCACGATCGACAAGCTCGCCGTCGACGCGCCGCGCGTCGTCGTGCGCCGCCTGCAGGACGGATCGATCAACTGGCAGCAACTGCTCAAGGTGAAGGCTGCGGAAGGGGAGGCGCCGGCGCCCGGCTCCGCCGCGGCACCGGCCGTTCAATGGGCCTTCCGCATGAACGAGGCCGCGGTAACGCGCGGCGACATCGCCATCGAGGACGCGGCGATCGAACCTGCGGTGAAGTTGCGCGCGTCCGCGCTCACTGCAAGCGTCAAGAACGTGGTGGGCGACGGTTCCGAGCTCGCCGAGTTCTCGGTGCGGACGCGCTTCGGCAGCGGCGGCACACTGAACGCGAACGGGAACGTCCGCTGGGACACCGTGGCGGCCACGGTTCGCCTGGATGCGCGCAACCTCGACATCGCCGCGCTGCGTCCGTATGTCGCCAGCCGCCTGAACGCCACGCTGGCCAAGGCGGAGGCGTCAGGGCGGGGAACGGTGGCGCTCGCCAGGCCGCCCGGCGAGTTGCCGCTGCGACTCGCCTACAACGGCACCGCGCGGCTCTCGAACGTGCACGTGCTCGACGCCGATGGCGAGAGCGACCTCCTGAAGTGGCAGGTGCTCGACCTGGAGGGCGTCGACGTCAAGGCCGGCGAAGGGCCGCCCTTCGTGTCGGTCGGCAAGGTGAGCTTGAGCGACTTCTATGCGCGCGTGATCGTGAGCGAGAAAGGCCGCCTGAACCTCGTCGACATCGTCAGGCGCGAAGGCGAGCAGGTAGAGACGCTTCCTACCGACGCGAAGGCCTCACCCGGGCAGGCAAGCGCAGCCGCGCCGGCGACGACCGCCGCGAAGGGATCGCCGGACGCCGCGGACGCCGCGCTGCGCCCGACGATCCGCATCGGCGCGATCGAGATCGCGCGCGGCAACGTGAACTTCACCGACAACTTCATCAAGCCGAATTACACGGCGAACATGACCGGGCTCGGCGGAACCATCACGACGCTGGCGTCCGACAACGCCGAGCCGGCGACGATGACCCTCGCGGGCAAGATCGACGACGATGCCCCGCTGGAAATCGGCGGGCGGCTCAATCCGCTGGCGCCGACGCTCTTCCTCGACATCGAGGGGAAAACGAAGGGCGTCGACCTGCCTCGTCTGACGCCGTACTCGGTCAAGTACGCCGGCTATCCGATCACCAAGGGCAAGCTGTCGATGGACGTGAAGTACAAGGTCGAGGGCCGGAAGCTGCAGGCGTCCAATCACCTCTTCCTCGATCAGCTGACGTTCGGCGAGAAAGTCGAGAGCCCGACCGCGACCAAGCTGCCTGTCCTGCTCGCCGTGTCGCTGCTGACCAACTCGCGCGGCGAGATCGACATCAACCTGCCGATCTCCGGCTCGCTGGACGACCCGAAGTTCTCGGTCGGAGGGATCATCGTGGAGATCATCGTCAACCTGCTCACCAAGGTCATCACCGCGCCGTTCGCGCTGCTGGCGTCGGCGTTCGGGGGCGGCGAGGAGCTCGGCTACGTCGAGTTCACAGCGGGAGCCGCGACGCTCGGCGGCGAACAGGTGAAGCGCCTCGACACACTGGCCAAGGCGTTGAACGACCGGCCCGCCCTGAAGCTCGACATCATCGGCCGCGCGGAACCGACCACGGATGCGGACGGCGTGCGACGCGCGAAGTACGAGTCCAGGCTGCGCGCCGCGAAGGTGCGCCAGCTGACGCGCAGCGGCGGAGATTCGGTGGACCCAACGACCGTGACGATCACCGAACAGGAGCGCCCGGCATTGATAGCGGCGGTCTACTCGGATGAGAAGATCCCCGACAAACCGCGCAACGTGATCGGCATCGCGAAGACCATTCCAGCGACGGAAATGGAGCAGCTGATCCTGAAGAACCTGACCGCGACGCCGGATGATTTGCGCGCGCTGGCGACGGCGCGCGCGACGGCCGTCCGCAATCATCTGGAGAGCAACGGAAAGGTGTCGCGCGAGCGGCTGTTCCAGGTCGAGCCCAGGCTCACGGCAGAAGGAATCAAGGACAAAGGAGCGCCCACGCGGGTTGATTTCTCGCTGAAGTGACCCATGTGGGACAATGAACTCTTCTTTGGGGGCGACCTGGCTTCGACGCGGGTTGTGAAGGACCTCAGGGCATGCCGAGGACCAGTGACCTCGTAAATCCATCTGGAACACACATAAACGCCAACAACGAGCGTTTTGCTCTAGCCGCTTAATACCGGCTGGACGCTGCACTAGCTGGCCCCTGGGCTAGGTCGGGCAACCGACAGCAGCGCCATTTACAGAGGCTGGATGCCGGTGGAGTCATGACTCCGGCATCGAGATCAAGTGACTGGCTGCGCGTCGGCCTGCCGATCGGCTAAGCGCGCGGTGAGACTCAAATAGACCGGCTACGCATGTAGAACTGGGTTTGGATCATTCGCGGACGCGGGTTCAATTCCCGCCGCCTCCACCAATCAACCGGCCCCGACTTCACTCGGTTGGGGGCCTCTCACATCATGTCTCGCCAGATCCCGTGGCTTGTAGCGGGCTGCTGAGCACGTCTGCTGACTTCGAGTGCCAGTCCAAACGCCGGCATGGGCCCGTAGCGGGCAATCAAGCGTGAGTGACCGAACCTATGGGTCCGATCGACAGAAGGAATTGGCCCGACCGTCCTGGCGAAACTACATTCGCGACTGGACACAAACCGTCACAAACAGGAGCACCCCATGCCCAGCGAAGCCCAGTGCCCATTCACCGCGATGCACGGCGGCCGGACCACCGTCGGCGCCCAGTCGAACAGCGACTGGTGGCCGAACCGGCTGAACCTCAGGATCCTGCACCAGCACTCCGCGAAGTCCAACCCGATGGGCGAGCGGTTCAACTATGCGGAGGAGTTCAGCAAGCTCGACCTGGCCGCGCTGAAGAAGGATCTGAATGCGCTGATGACGGATTCGCAGGACTGGTGGCCGGCCGACTGGGGCCATTACGGCGGGCTCTTCATTCGCATGGCCTGGCACAGCGCGGGCACCTACCGCACGTCGGACGGTCGCGGCGGCGGTGGCACGGGTAACCAGCGCTTCGCGCCGCTCAACAGCTGGCCCGACAACGGCAACCTCGACAAGGCTCGGCGGCTGCTGTGGCCCATCAAGAAGAAGTACGGCAACAGGATTTCCTGGGCCGACCTGATGATCCTGGCCGGCAACTGCGCGCTCGAGTCGATGGGCTTCAGGACCTTCGGCTTCGGCGGTGGCCGCGAGGACATCTGGGAGCCTGAAGAAGACATCTACTGGGGAAGCGAAGACTCCTGGCTCGGCGACAAGCGCTACAGCGGGGACCGTGAACTGGAGAACCCGCTGGCCGCTGTCCAGATGGGCCTGATCTACGTGAACCCCGAGGGCCCGAACGGCAATCCGGATCCGTTGGCGTCGGGCCGCGACGTGCGCGAGACCTTCGCGCGCATGGCGATGAACGACGAGGAGACCGTCGCGCTGGTGGCCGGCGGCCACACCTTCGGCAAGGCGCATGGCGCCGGCGATCCGGCGCTCGTCGGACCCGCGCCCGAGGGCGCCCCGATCGAGGCGATGGGGCTGGGCTGGATGAACGCCTTCGGCACCGGCAAGGGCGTGCACACGACGACCAGCGGCATCGAAGGCGCGTGGAAACCGAACCCGACGACCTGGGACATGGGCTACTTCGACATGCTCCTCGGCTACGAATGGGAGCTGACCAAGAGCCCGGCCGGCGCCCACCAGTGGGTCGCGAAGAGTTGCAAGCCGGAGCACATGATCCCGGACGCCCACGACCCGTCGAAGAAGCATCCGCCGATGATGACGACGGCGGACCTGTCGCTGCGCTTCGACCCGGCCTACGAACAGGTCTCGCGCCGGTTCCACCAGAACCCGCAGGCCTTTGCCGACGCTTTCGCCCGCGCCTGGTTCAAGCTGACCCATCGCGACATGGGCCCGCGCGCCCGCTACCTCGGCCCCGAGGTGCCGGCTGAAGACCTGATCTGGCAAGACCCCGTTCCGGCCGTGGACCACCAACTGGTCAGCGAGCAGGACATCGCCGCGCTGAAGATCAAGGTCCTTGCCTCGGGCTTGTCGATCTCCCAGCTGGTCACCACGGCCTGGGCATCGGCCGCGACGTTCCGTGGCTCGGACATGCGCGGCGGCGCCAACGGCGCGCGCATCCGCCTGGCACCCCAGAAGGCCTGGGAGGTGAACCAGCCAGCTGAACTGGCCAAGGTTCTGCACAGGCTCGAGGCAGTCCAGAAGGAGTTCAACGGCGCGCAGTCCGGCAACAAGAGGATTTCGCTCGCTGACACCATCGTTCTCGCGGGCTGCGCCGCGGTCGAGGAGGCGGCCAGGAAGGCGGGCCACGCGGTCAAGGTGCCCTTCTCGCCCGGGCGGACGGACGCCACGCAGGAGCAGACCGATGTCGAGTCGTTCGCCGTGCTCGAGCCTGTCGCCGACGGTTTCCGCAATTACCTCCGCGCGGGCGTCAAGACGCCAGCCGAGGAACTGTTGCTGGATCGCGCCCAGTTGCTGACCCTGACCGCGCCGGAGATGACGGTGCTGATCGGCGGCCTGCGCGCCCTGAGTGCCAACGCCGGGCAGTCCAGGCACGGCATCCTCACCGGCGCGCCCGGGACATTGACGAACGACTTCTTCGTCAACCTGCTCGACGTAGCTACCGAGTGGCGGCCTTCCTCGGCCGACGGCGTGTACGAAGGGCGCGATCGCACTTCAGG
>CAYGXL010000104.1:0-9167 GCA_964353935.1 uncultured Burkholderiaceae bacterium
CCGGTCTTCGCGCTGGCCAGCACGGCATCGTGCGCGTCGATGCCGATCACGTCCTCGATCTCCGCGCGTGCGCCCTCGGCATCCGCGGACGGCAGGTCCATCTTGTTCAGGATCGGCAGGACCTCGACGCCGAGCTCGATCGCCGTGTAGCAGTTGGCGACCGTCTGGGCCTCGACGCCCTGGGACGCATCGACGACCAGCAGCGCGCCCTCGCAGGCCGAGAGCGAACGGCTGACCTCGTAGCTGAAGTCCACGTGCCCCGGCGTGTCGATCAGGTTGAGGTTGTACCGCGTGCCGTCGCTTGCCTCGTACTCGAGCGCGGCCGTCTGGGCCTTGATCGTGATGCCCCGCTCGCGCTCGAGGTCCATCGAATCGAGCACCTGCGCCTCCATTTCGCGGTCCGACAGTCCGCCGCAGCGCTGGATCAGGCGATCAGCGAGCGTCGACTTGCCGTGGTCGATGTGGGCGATGATGGAGAAGTTGCGGATGTGCTGCATGCGTTTGCGCCGAAACGGCCGCCACTGAGCTCCGACGGTCGAATACGCGGCGGCAACGGCAGATCAAATCGAATGACGAGGCCGGACCGCCAAAAAGAAGGGGGTGACCGTCAGGACACCCCCTCTTCCGGTTAAGCCCGCCATTTTACCGCGATGCGGCAACTCCCGATGCGCTAGCGGCGGATCACGATGAACCGGGAGGCTTCGCCCCGGCGCACGAGCAAGGCGACGTCCTTCTTCGGATCGAGCTTCCCGACCGCGTCGTTGAACTGGCGCGCGTTCTGGACCTCGGCGCTGTTCAGCTGCGTGATGACATCGCCCGGACGAATGCCCGCCGCCGCCGCGAGTCCATCCACGCCATCGACCTGCACGCCGACCCTGGCGCCGAGTTCCTTCTGCTTCTCGGCCGACAGGTCGGACACCACGAGGCCCAGCGCGTTCGTCGGCGCGGCGGGCTTCGGTGCCTCGCGGGTGCGCGCGGTCGCCGCCTGGTCGGGCTGCAGTTCAGCGACCATCACCTTCAGGTCGCGCTGGCCGCCCTTGCGGAAGACCGTCATGTTCACGGTCGAACCGGGCTTGGTGCCGCCCACGATGCGCGGCAGGTCGGTCGAGCGCTCGATCGGCTTGCCGTCGAAGCGGATGATGACGTCGCCCGCCTCCACGCCGGCTTTCGCCGCGGGGGCGTCCTTCTCCACCGTGTTCACGAGCGCGCCACGCGGCGTCCCGAGGCCGATGGCTTCCGCCACTTCGCGCGACACGGCTTCGATGCCGACGCCGATGCGGCCGCGGATCACGCGGCCCGAGGCCCGCAACTGCTGCTGCACGCTCATCGCTTCGTCGATCGGGATCGCGAACGAGATGCCGGCGAACGCGCCCGACGTCGTGAAGATCTGCGAGTTGATGCCGACGACCTCGCCGCGCATGTTGATCAGCGGTCCGCCCGAGTTGCCCGGATTCACGGCGACGTCGGTCTGGATGAACGGGAGGAACTCGCCGGTTTCACGGCCCTTGGCGCTGACGATGCCCGCCGTGACGGTGTTCTCGAGTCCGAACGGCGATCCGATCGCGATAACCCATTCACCGACACGAAGCTTGTTGGAGTCGCCGATGCGCACCGACGGCAGCCCGGCCGCCTCGATCTTCAGCACAGCCACGTCGGTTCGCTTGTCGGCGCCCAGCAGCCTGGCCTTGAACTCGCGCTTGTCGTGCAGCGTGACCGTGATCTCGTCGGCGCCATCGACCACGTGGGCGTTCGTCAGCAGGTAGCCGTCGGCCGAGACGACGAAGCCGGACCCGAGGCCGCGCGGCACGTTGCGGCGCGGACCGGGTGGCTGCTGCCGGGGCCCCTGCGGACCCTGCTGCGGCGGATTCGGGAAGAAGCGACGGAAAAACTCGTTCATCGGATCGTTCTCGTCGAGATCCGGCATCGCCGGCCCGCCCTGGGGACCGGCGCCGATGCGGGCCGTGGTGCGGATGCCGACGACGGCCGGACCCACGCGCTCGGCGAGGTCGGCGAAGTCGGGCAGCGCCTGGGTCGGCTGCGCGGCCGCGCCCGGCGATACGAACGGCAACGCGACCGCGAACAGCGGGGCGAGCAGTGAAACGACAATCTTGCGAAGCATCGTGAATTCCTTCTTCTTTCTTGGGAAAGACTGCTTGAAAAGTAGGCCGCGCGTCAGCGCGTGCCGCGAAATTCGACGGACAGCGCGACGGCGCGGACCGTGCCCGGCGGCACTTCGCCGACCACGGTGACGAGCGCTTCGCTGACGCGCCGCGAGAACGCGGAAGTTGGTCCGTGAACGCGGACCGTGTCGGGCGGATCTGCAATGGTCGAACCGGGTTCGATGAACACGGAAATCGTCGCCAGGCCGTCGGCGAACACCACCTGCATCGCTTCGGCCGAATGCATGCGGCGCACGACCTCCTTGGTCCGGCGGAAACCATCCGGCGTCGGAACGACCCAGCCCTGCTTCGCGAGGTCTGCCTTGCGGTACTCGCTGCGCACCACCGACCAGCCGTCGGTGGACCACGGAGGCTGCAGGGCGGAGCGATCGATGCGCTCACCGATGCGAACATCGCTGAACGAGATCTGCTCGATCACTTCCTTCCGCTCGTTCAGGGTCTGGGCACGCAGCAGCAGGCCGGTCGCGCGGTCCAGCCACAGACGGTAGGAGTAGCGCAGGTTGTCGCGCGGCTCGAGCGCCAGCGCCTGCGCCTCGAGACCGGCGACGCGCTCAACCGGCCCGAGCTTCGCCTCGTAGCGCTGCAGGATCTCGTCGGGCGAGGCGCTCGTCAACGACGGGAACGAGTCCTCGACACTGCGCCTCTCGACGATGATCTTCTTCGCCTCCGGAATCAGGCACTGCACTTCGTCGTCGCTGTCGGAGCGCTTGCGCAGGTACTCGCGCGGCTTGCCGTCGAGCGTCTGGATGCGCTCGTGCGACTTCGAGCCATCGAACATATGCGTGATCCGCGACGAGCTCATCTCGCCGCCCGCCTGATAGATGATGGTTCCGGTGTAGTTGACCCGCAGGGCCGCGGTCCGGGCCGCCTGGATCCACTGGGCTTCGTTGCGCGGCACATCGCGCCGCGCATCCTGCGCGGAACCCGGGAGCGGCATCCAGGCGCTCGCGGCCACGACCAGGGCGCCGATCCATCGCCGCGAGGTTCGCAGGGAGCGCAGCCCTTCGCGCGTCAGCCCACCGACCACCATCAGCGCTCCCCGGCGCCGGGCCGCAGGTACGCCGCGGCGCGCGGCAGCGGAGAGCCGCCGGTGAGTTCGCGATGCGCTGCGAAGTAGGGGTCGAGCGCTCGCGCGTTCGCGATGGCGGCCGCGGCCTTCGCTTCGGCCTGGCTCGAGGCGAGTACGGCCGTCGAGGCGACGACGGGCGCAGTCGCCGGAAGTTGCTTCTGCGCCATCGCGTCGGGCGACGGCGCCCGCAGCAGCGGAACGGCGATGAACGCGAGGGCAGCCACCGACGCGGCGACCGCCAGGCCGGGCAGGGAAAAGCGTCGCCAGGCCGGCCGGGCGAGCCGCCGCGGCGCCAGAACGGTCGGTTCGTTGGCCAGCGACTTGCGCACGCGGTCGCAAAAGCCGTCCACATGGCACGCCGCAACCTCGGTGGAGCGGAGCGCATCGCCCGCCAGCTGCAGGTCGGACCAGCGGCGCTGGAGTTCCGAGTCGCTGCACAGCGCATCGAGCACCGATGCCGCCTCCTGGGCGTCGAGTTCTCCGTCGATCAGGGCCGACAGGTGTTCGAGGTCCACCTTGCCGTGTGTCGTGATGTGTTGTGCTGCCATGTTGTCTCACCTACCAGCGCTTGTCTTTAGCCGTGTCGAGGACCGGCTTCAATTCCTGGGCAATGGCCTCGCGGGCGCGAAAGATACGCGAACGCACGGTCCCGATCGGGCAACTCATTGAATCTGCAATCTCTTCGTAACTCAGGCCCTCGATTTCGCGCAGCACGATGGCCGTTCTCAGGTCCTCGGGCAGCTCGTCGATTGCCCTATTCACCGCCTCGCCCACCTGCTTTGTAACGAGCATCGATTCGGGGGTGTTCAGGTCTCTTAGGTGGTCGCCATCGTCAAAAGTTTCCGCTTCCTCGATATCGACCTCGGTGGTCGTCGGCGCCCGGCGACCCTGGGAGACGAGATGATTCTTGGCGGTGTTGATCGCGATCCGGTAGAGCCACGTATAGAAGGCGCTGTCCCCGCGAAAGTTCGGCAGCGCGCGGTAGGCCTTGATGAACGCTTCCTGGGCGACGTCCTCGATCTCGCCGTGGTCGCGGATCAGCCTGGACAGCAGCCGGAAGATCTTGCGCTGGTACTTGGAGACGAGAAGATCGAAAGCGCCCTTGTCGCCGCGCTGGACGCGCTCGACGAGTTGCTGATCGATGTCGCGTTCGTTCATTTCGCCCCGCGCCGCGGCATCGGCCGCACGGATGCTCGCCGACCGGCCACCGGGCTCGCGCCTTCTTCTTCTGATCTCATCCTGATGGCCCTGGAGCCGTGGCGCCGGTGCGATCCGCTGGTTCGCGGCTCGGGTTCCAGTGCATATTGACCCACAAACGGCGGAATATGTTCCCGGGCACTGAATCGGGCCAGATGCGGACCCGCATGGTGCCGCTCTTCAGCGTGATCAACCACGGCGCGGCGAAGATGCACTGCGGGCGCTGTTCAGGAGAGTCCCCGGCGCCAACGACCACCCTGCGAACGGCCATGCAGCCGGAATCGTCAATGCCGACCTCGATCGGCTCCCGCGGGGGCTGGCGCCCAGCCAGCAATCCACCCACCGCGGCCAGCAGCGCAGCCAGCGCCGGCACCGGCTCGATCGGACCGCCCCGAACGGCCGCGCCGAGCAGGAGCGCCGCTGTCGACCAGCCGAGCGCCTGCGCGACCCGCCGGAGACTCTGCTCCCGTCGGGACGGCGACAGGGACGTCCAGGCGACAAGCACTCAGATGCGCTTGAAAACCAGCGTGCCGTTCGTGCCGCCGAAACCGAACGAGTTCTTCAACGCGAAATCGATGCGCATGTCCCGTGCGGTGTTCGCGCAGTAGTCGAGATCGCACTCGGGATCCTGGTTGAAGATGTTGATCGTCGGGGGCGATACCTGGTGGTGCACGGCCAGCGCTGTCACCACCGACTCGACGCCACCGGCGCCGCCGAGCAGGTGCCCGGTCATCGACTTCGTCGAGTTCACGACGATCCGGCGGGCGGCGTCGCCGAAAGCGGCCTTGATCGCACTGGTCTCGTTGATGTCGCCGAGCGGCGTCGACGTCCCGTGCGCGTTCAGGTAGTTCACCTGATCGGCATTGACGCCGGCGCTGCGCAGTGCCGCCACCATGCAGCGACGGGCGCCGTCCATGTCCGGCGCGGTCATGTGATAGGCGTCGGCGCTCATGCCGAAGCCGACGAGCTCGCAATAGATGCGCGCGCCGCGCTTCGTCGCGTGCTCGTAGTCCTCGAGCACCATGATGCCGGCGCCCTCTCCCATGACGAAGCCGTCGCGGTCCTTGTCCCACGGACGGCTCGCGGTGGTCGGGTCGTCGTTGCGCGTCGACAGCGCGCGCATGGTGTCGAACCCGCCGATTCCGAGCGGACAGATCGTTGCTTCCGAGCCGCCTGCGATCATGACGTCGGCGTCGCCGTACTCGATCAGCCGCCCCGCCTCGCCGATCGAGTGCAGCCCGGTCGTGCACGCGGTGACGATCGCGAGGTTCGGGCCCTTGAGCCCATACTGGATCGACAGGTTGCCGGCGATCATGTTGATGATCGACCCCGGGATCAGGAACGGCGAGACACGGCGCGGGCCGCGCTTCAGCAGTTCGCTGTGGTTGTCCTCGATCATCGGCAGGCCACCGATGCCCGAGCCGATCACGCAGCCGATGCGTTCGCGGTTGGCATCGGTGATCTCGATGCCGCTGTCCTTGATCGCCTGCACTGAAGCGGCGATGCCGTAATGGATGAACGCATCCATCCGGCGCGCTTCCTTCGGAGACATGTACGCGGCGAGGTCGAAATTCTTCACCTCGCCCGCTATGCGGCACCCGAGCCCCGACGCGTCGAAGCGCGTGATGGGGCCGATGCCGGAGCGTCCCGCAAGCAGCGCTTCCCAGGACGACGCGACGTCATTGCCGACCGGGCTGACCGCACCCAGTCCGGTGACTGCAACTCGCCGTCGTCCCGTCATGCGCCGCCGTCAGCCCTCAGGCCTTCTTCAGGTGGGTGTTGATGTAGTCGATCGCCTGCTGGACGGTGCGGATCTTCTCGGCCTCTTCGTCGGGGATCTCGCACTCGAACTCGTCTTCGAGGGCCATCACCAGCTCGACGGTGTCGAGCGAGTCCGCGCCCAGGTCTTCGACGAACGCGGACTCGTTCTTGATGTCCGCTTCGTTCACGCCCAGTTGCTCGGCGACGATCTTCTTGACGCGTTGTTCGATGTTTTCCATTTACGACTCTCCTCCTACCTCGGTTTTTGATCAGGGCGATCCAGCCGGATGCGCTTCTCTGTGCTTCTTGTTTCGGCTTCCGAGCCCGGCCAAAAAGGCGCGCGGATTCTAACAGAGCACCCTGCCCCACTCAGTTCATGAACATGCCACCGTTGACGTGAAGCGTGGTGCCTGAAACGTAGGACCCTGCGGCGGAAGCGAGAAACACGACCGCCGCAGCGACCTCCTCCGCCTGCCCGAGGCGTCCCAGCGGGATCTGGCCGAGGAGCGCCTGCGTCTGCACCTCGTTCAGCCCGCGCGTCATGTCGGTGTCGATGAAGCCCGGCGCGACGCAGTTCACGGTGATGTTGCGGCTGCCGAGTTCGCGCGCGAGCGCGCGCGACATGCCGGCGACACCGGCCTTGGCCGCCGCGTAGTTCGCCTGGCCCGCGTTGCCGCTCGCGCCGACCACGGAAGTGATGTTGACGATGCGCCCGTGCTTCGCCTTCATCATCCCGCGCAGCACGCCGCGCGACAGGCGGAACACCGCGGACAGGTTGGTGTCGATGACCGCCGCCCAGTCGTCGTCCTTCATCCGCATGGCAAGCGTGTCGCGCGTGATGCCGGCATTGTTGACGAGAATGGAGAGCTTGCCGTGTTCCTTGCCGATCGCGTCGATCAGCGCCTCACACGCCGCCGCGTCGACGACATCGAGCACGGCACCGCGCCCCCGCGCCCCGAACTCAGCGAGCCGCTGTCCGATGCCGTCCGCGCCAGCCTGCGTGGTCGCGGTCCCGATGACCGTCGCGCCCGCGCGTGCAAGGTGCTCGGCGATCGAGCGCCCGATGCCGCGCGAAGCACCGGTCACGAGTGCGACCTCGTCGGCCAGGCAGTTGGGCTGGAACACCTGCATGTCTGCTCCTAGGCAGTGAGTCGGGCCAGCGCGTCCGCGAGGCCGTCGGCGTCTGCAATCGAAACGCTTTCGAGCGACGGCGCGATGCGCCGGGTGAGGCCCGCGAGCACGCGGCCGGGACCGCACTCGACCACGTGCGTCACGCCATCGGCCGCCATCTTCTGGATCGTCTCGGCCCAGCGTACAGGGGATGCCGCCTGGCGCGCCAGCGCATCGGCGATGCGCAGCGGATCGGACTCGATGGCCACGTCGACGTTGTTCACCAGCGGAATCGCCGGCGCGCCGAGCGCAACGCCGGCGAGGCTGGCCCGCAGGCGGTCGCTGGCGGGCCGAAGCAGGGACGAGTGGAAGGGCGCAGACACCGGCAGCGTCAGCGCGCGCTTCGCGCCAAGGCGCTTCGCGGCTTCGCACGCGCGCGCCACCGCCGCTGCGTGCCCGGCGATGACGACCTGCGATGGCGCATTGAAATTCACTGGTTCGACGACTTCACCGGCCGCGGCTTCCGCGCACGCCTGGCGCACCTCGTCGTCGGACAGACCGAGGATGGCGGCCATGCCGCCCTGCCCGACCGGGACCGCTTCCTGCATCGCCTGCGCGCGGATGCGCACGAGTTTCACCGCGTCCGCGAGCGCGAGCGAGCCCGCGGCGGTGAGTGCCGTGTACTCGCCCAGGCTGTGGCCGGCCACGACCGACGGCTCCGCGCCCCCGGCCGCGCGCCACGCCCGATACACCGCATAGCCGGCCGTCAGCATCACCGGCTGCGTGTTTACGGTGAGGCTGAGGCTCTCCGCCGGGCCGTCCTTGATCAACGCCGCGAGATCCTGGCCCAGCGCAGCCGAGGCTGTGCGCAGCACTTCCTCGACGGCCGGGTTGCCGGCGAACGAATCGAGCATGCCGACCGACTGCGATCCCTGACCCGGAAAGACGAATGCGATTTTCATGTCACCACCGAACGAGGACCGAACCCCAGGTGAACCCGCCGCCCACGCCTTGCAGCAGCAGATGGTCGCCGCGCTTGATGCGACCGCTGCGCACGACATCGTCGAGCGCGAGCGGGACGGAAGCGGCGGAGGTGTTGGCGTGGCGGTCCACCGTGGCCACAAGCCTCTCGTCCGGCACGCCGAGCCGCCGCGCGGTCGCGTTCAGGATGCGGACGTTGGCCTGGTGGGGAATCAGCCAGTCGAGATGCGACGCATCGAGCTTCGCCTGCGCGAGCGTTTCCACGGCGGAATTGCCCAGCACGTTGACGGCCAGCTTGAACACCGCCTGGCCATCCATTCGCAGGAAAGGATCGCCCTCCACCTTTCCATTGGCAACCCGCCCCGCGGTGCACAGCACGCCCGCGTGGCTGCCATCGGCCTTCAACTGGACCGCCAGCACGCCCGGCTCGTTCGACGCCTCCAGCACGACCGCGCCGGCGCCGTCGCCGAAGAGCACGCACGTCGTGCGGTCGGTCCAGTCGAGGATGCGTGAGAACACTTCGGTGCCGATCACGAGCGCCCGCTTGTGCGCGCCGGTGCGAATCAGCGCGTCGGCCGTCGCGAGGCCGTAGATGAACCCGCTGCAGACAGCCTGCACGTCGAACGCCGCGCAGCCGAGCGCGCCGATCCGGGCCTGGATGAGGCACGCCGTGCTGGGGAAGATCTGGTCGGCCGTGGAGGTGCCGACGACGATCAGGTCGACGTCGCTGGCGTCGAGTCCAGCGGCCTCGAGCGCTGCGAGTCCCGCTCGCGCGCCGAGTTCGGTGGCCGTCTCGCCCGGCCCCGCGATGTAGCGCTGCCGGATGCCGGTGCGCGCGACGATCCATTCGTCCGAGGTCTCGATGCCGC
>CAYGXL010000105.1:0-9144 GCA_964353935.1 uncultured Burkholderiaceae bacterium
CGCGTTTGTTCTTGAGCGTTTCCGGCACCTCGCCGTTGACGATGCGCTGCGCCAGCCCCTCCACGATCGCGGTCTTGCCCACGCCCGGCTCGCCGATCAGCACCGGGTTGTTCTTGGTGCGCCGCTGCAGGATCTGGATCGCGCGGCGGATCTCGTCGTCGCGGCCGATCACCGGGTCGAGCTTGCCCTGCTCGGCGCGCTCGGTGAGGTCGATCGTGTACTTGTTGAGCGCCTCGCGCTGGCTTTCGGCCTCGGCCGAGTCCACGCTCTGGCCGCCGCGCACGGCATCGACGGCGGCCTGCAGCGCCTTCTTCGACAGGCCGTGATCGCGCGCAAGCTGGCCGGCGATGCCCTTGTCGTCCGCCACCGCGAGCAGGAACATCTCGCTCGCGATGTAGCTGTCGCCCCGCTTCTGCGCTTCCTTGTCGGTGGCGTTCAGGACGGCCGTGAGATCGCGGCCGATCTGCACCTGGCCATCGCCGCCCTTCACCTGGGGCTGGCGCTTGACGGCGCCGTCCAGGGCGCCGGCGAGCGCCGCCACGTTCACTCCCGCGCGCTGCAGCAGCGACTTCGTCCCGGCGTCGTCCTGCCGGAGCATCGCGAGCAGCACGTGCGCGGGCTCGATGTACTGGTTGTCGTGGCCGACGGCGATGGACTGCGCGTCCTGCAGCGCTTCCTGGAACTTGGTCGTGAGCTTGTCGAGTCGCATGGATGATGTGCGCAATGGCCCTTTGGTTAGCGGGTACTTTGGGCCGGGGCTTGGCCTTTCAAGCCGACGAGCAGGCGCTCGGCCCCCTGCTAGCATCGGCGCCCTGCCGCCACGGTGTGTTCCCCGCATTGCCGGCCCGCCCCGTACCGCATCGTGCTCCGCCGCTTCCTAGCCGCCGTCGCCATCCTCCTGCTTGCCTGGCCGCTCCACGCGGCGGCGCAGGACGCCAGCCCGGTCGCTGCAGCAGCGCCCGGCCTGCCGAGTGCGCTGGCCGGCGTCGTGGACGCCGCCCTGGTCCGCTTCACGCTCGGCCCGGACGCGGACGAGGCGGACGAGGAGCGCGAACTGCGGCGCGCCGAGCGCGCGGTGCGCGAGGCGCTCGCCACCGAGGGTTACTTCGATCCGAAGCTGCGCTTCGAGCCCGCCGGAGCCGGTGCCACCCGCTACCGGCTGATCGTCGACCTCGGACCGCTGACCCGCGTCGATTCCGTGAACCTGAAGTTCACCGGCGCGCTCGCGGAGCCGCGCTTCGCGCAACGCGCCGAGGAACTGCGCGCCGCCTGGCCACTGGGGCCCGGCAGCCCGTTTCGCTCGGCCGAGTGGGAGCGGGCCAAGATGCGCCTGCTCGCGTCGACCGAGGAGCGCCACTTCGCCGGCGCGCTCCTCGTCGGCTCCGGCGCGCGCGTCGATGTCGAGAGCGCGACCGCGACGCTGGAAGTCGAAATCGACAGCGGGCCGGCCTACACCGTCGGCGGGTTGCAGGTCGAGGGACTGAGCCGCTTCGACGCTACGCTCGTGGAGCGCTTCAACCCGTTCACGCCGGGCGCGCCCTACGATCGCGCCTTGCTCGTCGAGTTCCAGCAGGCGCTGACCGACACTCCCTTCTTCTCCAACGCGGTCGTCACTCTGCCGCCGACGCCGGAGCAGCCGGACGAGGTGCCGCTGAAGGTCGTCGTCCGCGAATCGCGTCTCAGGCGGATCAGCATCGGCGTCGGCTACGAGACCAACACCGGCCCCCACGTCGAGGTCGCCTATCGCCAGAACATTCTGTTCGACCGTCCGCTGGTGCTGCTGACCGGCGCGCGCCTCGACCAGACCGGCGGGTTCGGCTACGCCGACGTCCTGTTGCCGCCGCGGCCGAACCGGATCCAGGACAGCGTCGGCGTGCTGGTCGAGGACTCCGACGTCGAGGACCTGCGAGTGCGACGCTGGGGCCTGGGCGCCGCGAGGGCGCGAACCGTGGGCCCGCGGATCGGCAACAACCTCGTGACCCGGTGGTCGGTCAACTTCGAGCACGAGAACCGCCGCACGCCGGTCACCGACTGGCAGCGCCTGAGCGTCCTGTCCACGACGTACAGCTGGGTGCGGCGCGACGTGGACAATCTGGTCGGCCCGCGCCGAGGCAACATCCTGCGGCTCGAAGGCACCGTGGGCGCGAGCGGCACGCAGCTCGACGACGCCTTCCTGCGCGGCTACGGCCGCATCCAGCAGTTCTTCCCGGTCGGCGCACGCGACGTCTTCATCGCGCGCGCCGACCTCGGCTACGTGCAGGCGGACAGCATCGCGGCCGTGCCTTCGAAGTACCTGTTCCGCACCGGCGGCACGACGACCGTCCGCGGCTACAGCTTCGAAAGCATCGGCGTCAAGCAGGGCACCGCCACGATCGGCGGCCGCACGCTCGCCGTGGCGTCGGCCGAGTACGTCAAGTGGACCGACCGCTTCGATGGCAACCTGGGCGTGGCGGCGTTCGTCGACGTCGGCGATGCCGCCGACAAATGGAGCGCGCTCGATCCGGCGGTCGGGGTCGGCCTTGGGGTGCGCTATCGCACGCCGGCCGGACCGCTCGCGGTCGACGTCGCGTACGGCGAGCGCGAGCGGCAGGTGCGGGTGCACTTCTCGATCGCCATTGCGTTTTAGGGCCATGGCCGACACCCCGCCTCCGTTCGCCGCCCGGCCGCCCGCGACACCGCATCGTCGCCCGCCGTGGCTGACTTCGATCGTCGTCGTTCTGGTGCCTGCCGCGGCCGTGGTCGCGGCCATCGGACTTCTGGCGGTGTGGCTGGGCACCACGGCCCCTGGCCTGCGCGCACTCCTGTGGGCGGGGACCTGGGCCGTGCCCTCGTTGCACGCGACCGGTGTGCGTGGATCGCTCCACGACGGCTTCGCGTTCGAGCGGATCGTGGTCGACGAACCGGGGTTCGCGCTTGCGGCGACGGACGTCGTCGTGAATCCCGCGCAACTCAGCGTGCAGAACCGGGTGATCGACCTCGCGCAGGTTTCGGCCGGGTCGGCGAACGTCGCCTGGGCGCCGAGCGAAACGAAGTCCTCACCCGAGGCACCGGCATCGCTTGCGCTGCCGCTGTCCCTGCGCGTACGCCTGCGCGACGTGACGATCGGCGAACTGCGACTGGGCGAACGCGGGCAGGAGCCGCACGTGGTCAAAGACGTCCGGCTGCGCGGACAAGCCGACGAGCACGCGATCCGGATCGAACACGCCAGTGCCCGGTACGGACCGTCGGACGCGGTGCTCGGCGGCACGCTGGGCGCCGCCCGTCCGTTCCCGCTCTCGGTGCACGCGGAACTGCGATCGATCGTTCTCGACAAGCCCGTGCGGGCGGTGCTGGACGCCAGCGGCTCGCTGCTGGACATGGCACTCGTCGCTCGCAGCGACAACGACGCGGGCCGACTCGATGCGCAGGCGCGCATCACGCCGTTCTCGCCCGTGCCGCTCGCCGCGCTGTCGCTGACGATCGCGGACTTCGAACCGGACAAGTGGCTGCCCGACGTCCCTTCGATGCGGTTGGCAGGCACGGCGGATTTGCAGCCGCAAACCGGCGCCGACTTCACCTTGGCCGGCCCCTTCCAGTTGACGAACGCCTTGCCCGGACCCGTCGACCGCCGGCGCCTGCCAGTGCAGTCGGTGCGGGGCGGGCTGCGCTGGTCTGCCGCGGCGCTCGACCTCACGCTCGAACGGATCGAAGGCGCGGGCGGCAGCGCGCGGGCGAGCGTCGTTCGCTCCGCGGACGGTGCGCTCGCGGGCCAGGTGACGTTCACGGGCATCGACGCGTCGCGCGTCCACACGGCCGCCACGGCTACACAGGCATCGGGCCAGATCGACTTCGAGTCCGGGCAGGGCCGGCAGCGCTTCACCGGCCGCGCGACCAACGCGCGCGGCCTTCCGATCGACCTCGACTTCGCCGTCGCCGTGGCCGGTGATGTCGTCGACATCGAACGGGCAATCGCGCGTCTCGGCGAAGGCCGCGCCGACCTCAGCGGTCGCATCCAGCTCGGCCAGGCGACGGCCGCGCAGCTGCGCGGCGACTTTCGCGCGCTCGACCTGTCGAAGTTCGTGGCCGGCTTCGACACGCGTCTCAACGGCCGGCTGAACGTCGACGGCACGCTGCGGCCTGTGCGGCGCGGACGCGCCGAAGTCGCGCTGAGCGACAGCCGGTTGTATGGACGCCCGATCGAAGGCCGCGCGGACCTGCAATTGAACGGCGACCGGCTCGACGTCGACACCGAGCTCGTGTCCGGGGACGCGCGGCTGCGCGCGCGCGGCGGCCTCGGCGGCGGCAGCGAGCTGTCGTTCGACATCGAAGTGCCGCGCCTCGGTGACCTCGCCGCGTCGCTCGGCGGCAGCATCTCGGCGCAGGGCAAGCTGGGCGGCACGGTGCAGTCGCCATGGATAGAGGCCACGGCCACAGGCGCGGCACTGTTGCTGCCTGGCCAGCACAAGATCGGAAAGTTCGATGCCGCGCTGCGCGGCGGCCTGGCCGCGGACGCGCCGCTCGCCGTCGAGTTGACGCTGAGCGGGCACAAGGCGCCGGGCCGACCGGAACTCTGGCTGTCCACCGCCATCCTGACGGCGAAGGGAACGACGTCGGCGCACGCCATCGCAGTGGACGCGAAGACGGAGACCGGAGAGCCGCTGACGCTGCGGGCGAGCGGCGGCTGGCTGCAGGACGCGTGGCGGGGCAAGGTGGATTCGCTGGCCGCCGGCAAGCCGCTCGACCTCCTGCTCGACGGCACGGCGCCGCTGGTCGTCGCGGCCGATCGCATCGCGCTCGGGCCGGCACAGCTCACGATGCGCGGGACGCGCTTCACCGAGGTCGAGTTCAGCCGCGGCGACGGGCGCTGGCGAACGTTCGGCGCCTTCGCCGAACTGCAGCCGCAGGCGCTCGACCCACGTGCGCGCGCGGCGCGGCGCGCCGTGAGAACGACCGCGGCCGACCCGAAGCCGCTGACGCTCGCCGGCCGCTGGAACCTCGAGTACGCGGCAGCCTTGAGCGGCATCTTCGTGATCGAGCGCACGAGCGGCGACCTGTACAGCGGCGCCGACGCGATCCACGCGATCGGCGTGAGCGACGTCGGCGCGGCGCTCAGCATCGTCGACAACCGCGTGACCGGCGCCGCGTACGTGCGCGGCCGCGCGCTCGGCAAGGTCGACGCCGTCATCGACGCCTACGTCGATCCCGAAGGACTGCGGCTCGCGCAGAACCGGCCCTTCCGCGTGAACCTCGACGCGACGCTGCCCGACCTCGGATGGATGGGCCCTCTGATCGGCGACACCGTGCAGATCCAGGGCTCGGCAACGGTGCAGGCGGTGATCGGCGGCACGCCGGGCAGCCCGAGCGCCAACGGCCAGGTGCGGGGACGCGACCTGCGGCTCGTCTGGATCGAACAGGGTTTCCGGCTGGAGAACGGCACGCTCAACGCCGCGGTCGAGGACGGCGTGCTGGTGCTCGACGAGATGACGTTCACCGGCGAGGCGCGCGTGCCGCCCGACGAGGCACGCGCGCTCGGCGCCCTCACGACCGGCCAGCCAGGCACGCTGAAGGTCACCGGCCGCGTGGCGCTGCAGACGCTGACGGGCAGCATCGGCATCACGGCGACGCGGCTGCCGATCCTGCAGCGGCGCGACCGGTGGATGGTGGTGAGCGGCGAAGGCGGCATCACCCTGACGCCAACGCGCGCGGAGCTGTACGCGACGCCGACCGTCGACGGCGCCTATGTCGACTTCTCGTCGCTGCGCGGTCCGCGCACCTTGCCCGGCGACGTCGTCGTCGTGCAGCGCGAGCAGCCGCCGAAGGAACGGCAAGGCGCCCCGCCGATGGACGTCGTGCTGAAGGTCGATGCACGGCTGGGCCAGCGCTTCTACATTCGCGGCGCCGGACTCGAGGCGCGCCTGGCCGGCGGCGTCGCCGTCACCGGGCGTCCGACGCAGCTGCAGGCGGTCGGCACCGTTCGCATCGTCGACGGCGTCTTCAACGGCTACGGACAAAGGTTGCAGATCCAGCGTGGACTGGTGACGTTTTCCGGACCGCTCGGCAATCCCGCCCTGAACGTGCTCGCGGTGCGCAGCGGATTGCCGGTCGAGGTTGGCGTGCTGATCTCGGGCACCGCCCTCACACCGGTCGTGCAGCTGCACTCCGATGTCGCGATGTCCGACGTCGAGAGGCTCAACTGGCTGGTTCTCGGGCGCCCGGCGGGCACGGGCGAGGGCCAGGAAGCGGCGATGCTGGCGGCAGCGGCGAGTGCGATCTTTGCCGGGCAGTCGGACGGCGCCGCGTCGAACATCATGCGTTCGCTCGGCATCGACGAATTCGGCGTCCGGTCGGGCTTGCAGGGCGGCACTTCGATATTGCCGCGCGAAACGGTGGCGGGCACGCTGCGCCGGGGCAGCTCCAGTTCCGCCGCCGGTGACTTCGTGGCGGTCGGAAAGCGGATCAACGACGAGTTGCACGTGACGTTCGAGCAGGCGCTGAGCGGATCCGACTTCTTCGTCGCGCTGAACTACCAGCTCACGCGGCGGCTTTCGCTCGTTGCGCGCGCGGGCAGCACCAACGCGCTCGACCTCGTCTACTCGCTCGCGTTCGATTGACGGCGCCGGCAGGCCGAAGGCAGGCGGCCGTCAGCCCGGCACGACGTCGAAGGCGACGGTGAGCCTGGGCTGGTGGTCCTCGAAAGGCACGACCCCGTGCCACATGTACGCAGGGAACAGCGCGAGCAGCCCAGCCTCCGGCCGCACGAAGTGCTCGGCCGCGAGCGCGGGCCGCGTCGGGCCGGCGGGCTGCCCGAACCGCAGCCAGCCGGCGCGGTCGCCGCCGATGCCGCTGCCGATCGCGTCCGGCAGCGCGATGTAGCACGCCGACGAGAGCCAGCCGTGCGGGTGCACGTGGTCGGTGTGGAAGCCGCCCGAGCGCAGCCGCACGCTCCAGGCCCCGGCGACGACGCCCGAGCCGCGGTTGCGCGAGCGCATCGGGCCTTCGCCGCGGCCGAGGCCGGCGAGGTGCCGGCGCACCGCGACGCCGATGGCGCCGAACAGTGCGGCGATCAGCGGCCGCTCGAACTCGGGCGCCTGCAGGTGGAGCTGGCTGCCGCCGCGCGCCGCTTCGGCTTCGGCCACGCGCCCGAGGTCGCCCTCGGCCGCCGCCAGGTTGTGCCACGCGATGCGGTCGGTGGGCTTCGTGCGCAGTTGCTGGCGCAGGCGTTCGGCGTCGGCGGCTCGGGAGGACATCGCAGCGGTGCGGTTCGATGAAGCCGCCATTCTGCCTCGGCCGCCTTGCCGAGACACAGGCCGGGGACATCACGGCCGGCGGACGCGGTACGCGGCGGCGTACAGCGCAGGAAGGAAGAGCAGGGTCAACGCCGTGGCGACGACCAGTCCACCCATGATCGCGACGGCCATCGGACCCCAGAAAACGCTTCGGGACAGCGGGATCATCGCCACCACCGCGGCAGGAACACGCGCAGCGAGCGCAATGGCGAGGGCGATCAGGAAAACGCCCGGACGCTCGCGATCCCCACCGCGGTCGCGACCAGCGAACCAGCGAGGTGCAGGCCGGCGTGCAGCAACGCTCCACCCCAGGCGCCGCTGGCGAGCAGCGCAATGTTCTCCGCCGAGAACGTCGAGAACGTGGTCAGGCCCCCGAGGAAACCGGTGACGATCAGCAGGCGCCAGAACGGGGACAAGGCGGGATGGGCCGCGAACACCGCGACCGCGATGCCGATCAGGTAGCCGCCGACGAGGTTCGCCGCGAGCGTCCCCAGCGGCAGGTGCTCGAGCTTCGGGTTGAGCCAGTACGCCAGCCCCCACCGCAGCCACGCACCGAGCACGGCGCCGACGCCGACCGCCGCCAGGGCCGCGAGCACCGGTCCGTCACGGCCTGTGATCACGGCTTCAGCTCCCAGCGATCGCGCGCGGCGTTGTCGCTGTCGCGGGCATCGACCCAGCGCGTTCCTTCCGGCGTCGCTTCCTTCTTCCAGAACGGCGCCTCGGTCTTCAGGTAGTCCATCACGAACTCGCACGCGGCGAAGGCCTCGCCGCGATGCGCGCTCGTGACCACGACCAGCACGATCTGGTCGGTCGGCTCGAGCTTGCCGACACGGTGGATGACGAGCACGTCGTACAGCTCCCAGCGCGCCTTCGCCCGCTCGACGATGCCGCCCAGCGCCTTCTCGGTCATGCCCGGATAGTGCTCGAGCGCCATCGTCGCGACTTCGGCGCCTTCGTTCAGGTCGCGCACGACGCCGACGAAGCTCGCGACGGCGCCGACCTTCGGATCGCCCGCGCGCAGGCGCGCGATCTCGGCGCCGACGTCGAAGTCCTCGTGCTGGACGCGAACCGGCATCTCAGCCGCCGCCGAGCCGCCTCAAGGCGGCTGAGCGCCCCCGCGGGGGGCAGCGAACGAAGTGAGCGTGGGGGCCCATCGAAACTAGCCGCCGCCGAGCCGCCTCAAGGCGGCTGAGCGCCCCCCCGGGGGGCAGCGAACGAAGTGAGCGTGGGGGCTCATCGAAACTAGCCGCCGCCGAGCCGCCTCAAGGCGGCTGAGCGCCCCCGCGGCGGGCAGCGAACGAAGTGAGCGTGGGGGGCCCATCTCGCTCAGCCTCCGGTCACCGGAGGAAAGAACGCCACTTCGGCGTTCTCGTGCAGTTCGGCGCTCTCGCTCGCCATCGACTGGTCGACGGCGGCCCTCACCCGCCGCGTCTCGGCGAACGCGGTCGCCCATGGTTCGCCGCGTGCGGCGAGCCAGCGCTGCAACTCGCCGACCCGGCCGACGTCGTCCGGCACGTCGACCGTTTCCCCGGACCGCCCAACGCGCTCACGCAGCGCCGCGAAATACAGCACGCGCAGCTTCACGACAGCAACTCCGAGTACGGCAGGAAGCGCACGGCGTCGCCACGCCGGATCGATTGCCCCGCCGGGTTGTCGACCAGGCCGTCAGCCCATACCGCCGAGTTCAGCACGGCCGAGTTCTGGTTCCGGAACAGTTCGAGCGCTCCGCGTGAGTTCATCCGCGCACGCAGGAACTCCCGGCGCCTGTCGCCCTGTGGCAGGTCGAAGTCAGCGGGCAGCATGAGCCTGCGCACGTCGACGTCGAGCACGCCCTGCCGCCGCAGGATCAAGGGACGCGCAAACAGCAGGAACGTGACGA
>CAYGXL010000106.1:0-9117 GCA_964353935.1 uncultured Burkholderiaceae bacterium
GTCTCGGCCCGCCGCAGTTTCTGGAATGCGACGCCCGCCGCATGGCGTCGCGCTCCGCGAGGCACCCCACAGCCCGCTCGGGCGCAAGGGACGCGGTAGCTGAGGCTGACCAACGTCTGACTGACGGCAGAACAAGAGAGGAAACGACATGACAGAACCCAGCCGCCAGTGGCCCCTGTGGGAAGTCTTCATTAGGAGCAAGAACGGCCTCGACCACAAGCACTGTGGCAGCGTGCACGCGCCCGACGCGAAGATGGCGCTGGGCAACGCGCGCGACGTCTACACGCGGCGCATGGAAGGCGTGAGCATCTGGGTGGTGCGCGCCGACCACATCGTCGCCAGCGACCCGGACGCCAAGCCCGAGATGTTCGACCCGGCCGAAGACAAGATCTACCGGCACCCGACCTTCTACACGCTGCCCGACGAAGTCAACCACATGTAGGTGCCGCGATGACCCCCGCCACCAGGACCCATACCGCGCACCTCGACTACGTTCTGCGCATCGCCGACACCTCGCTGATCCTCGGCCAGCGGCTCGCCGAGTGGTGCGGCCACGGGCCGGTGATCGAGGAGGACATCGCGCTGACCAACATCGCGCTGGACCTCGTCGGCCAGGCGCGCCTGCTGCTGACGCACGCGGGCGCGCTCGAAGGGCAGGGGCGCGACGAGGACCAGCTCGCCTTCCTGCGGCGCGAGCCGGAGTTCCGCAACCTGACGATCGTCGAACTGCCGAACGGCGACTTCGGCCGGACCATCGTGCGCAACTTCCTCGTCGCGGCATGGCAGCGGGAGCTCTACCAGGCGCTCGCGAAGTCGAGCGACACGGAGCTCGGCGCGATCGCCGCCAAGAGCCTGAAGGAAACGCGCTACCACTTGCAGCATGCTTCCGACTGGGTGATCCGCCTCGGCGACGGCACCGAGGAGTCGCACCGCCGGATGCAGGCCGCGGTCGACGTGCTGTGGCCATACACCGCCGAGTTCTTCAGCCCGACGCCGACCGACGACGTCGCGGTGGCCACCTCGGTCGGTCCAGCCTGGTCGTCGCTCGAGTCCGCGTGGACCGCCGCGGTCACGCCGGTGCTGGAAGTGGCGACGCTGAAGATTCCCGCGCGCACGCCGTTCCTGACGCGCGGCAAGCTCGGCATGCACAGCGAGCACTTCGGCCACCTGCTCACCGAGATGCAGTACCTGCAGCGCGCCTATCCCGGCGGAACCTGGTGATGCTGACGACCGCCCAGGCCTGGGACATCCTCGCGCGCGTGCCCGACCCGGAGATCCCCGCGATCTCCGTGACCGAACTCGGCATCGTGCGGGACGTGCAGGCGGTGGAGGATGGCGTCGACGTCGTCGTGACGCCGACCTACTCCGGTTGCCCGGCGACCGAAGTGATCGAGCGCTCGATCCGCGAAGCGTTGTCCGCGGCCGGGGCGCGCGACGTCCGCGTGCGCCAGCAGCTGTCGCCCGCGTGGAGCACCGACTGGATCGCCGAGGACGCGCGCGAGCGGCTGCGCGCGTACGGCATCGCGCCGCCGGGCGAACGGCCCGTGGGGGGCACGCAGCCCTTGTCCTTTGTTCCTCGCGTGGCCTGCCCGCGCTGCGGCAGCGCCGACACCGAGCGCCTGTCGCAGTTCGGCTCGACGGCGTGCAAGGCGCTGTACCGCTGCCGCGCCTGCCGCGAGCCCTTCGAATACTTCAAGCCGCTATGAATCCACGATTCCACCCGCTCCGCGTGGCGGAGGTCCGGCGCGAGACGCCGGAGTGCGTCAGCCTGAAGTTCGACGTGCCGGACGCGCTCGCGAACGAGTACCGGTTCACGCAGGGGCAGCACCTCGCGCTGCGCGCGATGTTCGGCGGCGAGGAGCTGCGGCGTTCTTACTCCGTGTGCTCCGGATGCGACGACGGCGAACTGCGCGTGGCCGTGAAGAAGGTGAACGGCGGGCGCTTCTCGGTCTGGGTCAACGAGGCGCTGCAGCCCGGCGACGCGATCGACGTGATGACGCCCGAGGGTCGCTTCTTCACGCCGCTCGCGCCCGAGCACGAGAAGCACTACGTCGCGTTCGTCGCCGGCAGCGGCATCACGCCGGTGCTGTCGCTGATCCGAACGACGCTGGCGCGCGAGCCGAAGTCGCGCTTCACGCTGGTCTACGGCAACCGCCGGCAGGCGTCGGTGATGTTCCACGAGGCGCTCGAGGACCTGAAGGACCGCTACCTGGCGCGCTTCGCGCTCCACAACGTGTTTTCGCGCGAGGCGCAGGACATCGATCTGTTCAACGGCCGGCTCGACGGCGCGAAGGCGCGGGCGTTCCTGTCGGCGCTGGTGCCGGCCGAGACGATCGACGAGGCCTTCGTGTGCGGACCGGCGTCGATGATCGACGACGTCGAGCGCGCGCTGGTCGAGGCCGGCGTGCCGCGCGCCCACGTGCACGTCGAGCGCTTCGGCGTGCCGGGCGCCGGGACGACGGCGCCGGTGGACGACGCCGACGCCGCGCAGGCGCGCATCGGCATCGTGATCGACGGCGTGCGCCGCGAGATCGACTTCCATCCGGGCCAGCACTCGATCCTGGACGCCGGCCGCGCGGCCGGGCTTGACCTGCCGTACTCGTGCAAGGGCGGCATGTGCAGCACCTGCCGCGGCAAGCTGCTCGAGGGCCAGGTGAAGATGGCGAAGAACTACGCGCTCGAGCCGCACGAGGTCGCGGCGGGGTTCGTGCTCACCTGCCAGTCGTACCCGCTCAGCGAGCGGGTGCTCATCTCGTACGACGAGCGCTGAGCCGATGGCGCGCACCAAGGCGGCCGGCTTCGACGCGCAGCGCGCGGCGATCCGCGATGCGGCGACGCGACTGTTCGCCGACAAGGGCTACGCCTCGGCGTCGATTGCCGACCTCGCGCGCGCCTGCGGCATCTCGAAGGCGCTGATGTATCACTATTACCGCGACAAGGAAGACCTGCTTGCCGACATCGCGCTGTCGTACGTCGACCGGCTGGCGTCGATCGTCGACGACGTCGCCGCGCAGCAGCTGCCGCCGGCGGCGCACCTGCGGCGGCTGATCGAAGCCTTCATGGCCGAGTACGAGCATTCGGCGGCGCGTCACCGGGTCCTGGTGCAGGACGTGAAGTACCTCGAACGCGCGCACCGCGGCCGCGTGCTGGCGCGCCAGCGCAAGGTCGTCGACGGTTTCGCGGCGGTGATCGCGCCGCTCGCGCCCGAAGCGTCGCGTGCCGAACTCGCCAAGCCGCTGACGATGATCCTGTTCGGCATGATCAACTGGACCTTCACCTGGCTGAAGGACCGCGGCCCGCTGACCTATTCCGGCATGGCGCCGCTCGTCGCGGATCTGTTCCTCGGTGGCATCGGCCGCATTCGCTTCGGCGAGACGTCATCCGTGCGGCCGCGGCGCCGGCGCGCGGCGGGCACCACTTCCCTGAAAGCGATCGCATGAACGACGTCTTCCTGTGTGACGGCATCCGCACGCCGATCGGCCGCTATGGCGGCGCGCTGTCGTCGGTGCGCGCCGACGATCTCGCCGCGATTCCGCTGAGGGCGCTGGTGGAACGCAACCCGGGCGTCGACTGGGCCGCGATCGACGACGTCTACTACGGCTGCGCCAACCAGGCCGGCGAGGACAACCGCAACGTGGCGCGGATGGCGCTGCTGCTCGCGGGCCTGCCGACCGACGTGCCGGCCGCGACCGTGAACCGCCTGTGCGGATCGAGCATGGAGGCGATCGCGATCTGCGCCCGCGCCATCGCGGCGGGCGAGGCCGAACTCATGGTCGCCGGCGGCGTCGAGAGCATGACGCGCGCGCCGTTCGTGATGCCGAAGGCCGACAGCGCCTTCGCGCGCGCGAACGCGGTGTACGACACGACGATCGGCTGGCGCTTCGTCAATCCGCTGATGAAGAAGCAGTACGGGATCGACTCGATGCCTGAGACGGCCGAGAACGTGGCCGCGGACTTCGGCATCGCGCGCGCCGACCAGGACGCGTTCGCGCTGCGTTCGCAGCAGCGCTACTTCGCGGCGCAGGCGCGCGGCTTTTTCAAGGGCGAGATCGCGCCGGTGACGGTGCCGGGCCGCAAGGGCGACACGGTCGTCACCGCGGACGAGCATCCGCGCGAGACGACGCTGGAGGCGCTGGCGAAACTGAAGCCGATCGTGAAGCCCGACGGCACGGTGACCGCGGGCAATGCGTCAGGCGTCAACGACGGCGCCATCGCGACCTTGATCGCCGGTGAAGCGGCCGTTGCGAAGTACGGGCTGACGCCGATGGCCCGCATCCGCGGGGCGGCCACTGCGGGCGTGTCGCCGCGGATCATGGGCATCGGGCCCGCGCCCGCGTCGGAGAAGCTGCTGGCGCGGCACGGACTGAAGGTCGCGGACATCGACGTGATCGAACTGAACGAAGCCTTCGCCGCGCAGGGCCTGGCGGTCACCCGCCGGCTTGGCCTCGCGGACGACGCGGCGCACGTGAACCCGAACGGCGGCGCGATCGCGCTCGGACATCCGCTCGGCGCGTCCGGGGCGAGGATCACGCTGACCGCCGCGCGCCAGCTGGCCGCCACCGGCGGCCGCTACGCGCTGGCCACCATGTGCATCGGCGTCGGGCAGGGAATCGCCCTGCTTGTTGAAAGGGTCTGATTTTGTTCTTATTCGCTTCCCCACCGCGTTGGTCCGGCTCACCTTCCTCCGGCCACCGTTCCACTCATAAGAGAAGAGGAGACTCATGAAATTCACCACCAGGCTGTTGGCCACCATGCTGGTCGCCGTTGGCGCCAGCGCGGCGCTCGCGCAGGACATCAAGGTCGGCGTGACCGTTTCCGCGACGGGCCCGGCGGCATCGCTCGGCATCCCGGAGCGCAACACGTTCGCGCTGATGCCGCAGACGATCGGCGGCAAGAAGATCCAGTACATCGTCCTCGACGATGCATCCGACACGACGACCGCGGTGAAGAACACCCGCAAGCTGATCACCGAGGACAAGGTGGACGTGATCGTCGGTTCCACGATCACCCCGAACTCGCTGGCGATGATCGACGTCGTGGCCGAAACCGAGACGCCGATGATCTCGATGGCCGCTTCGGCCCGCATCGTCGACCCGGTCGACGCCAAGCGGCGCTGGGTCTTCAAGACGCCGCAGAACGACCAGCAGATGGCGTTCGTGATCGTCTCGCACATGCTGGGGCAGGGCGTGAAGTCGGCAGGCTTCATCGGCTTCGCCGACGCCTACGGCGAAGGCTGGTGGAACGAGTTCAGCAAGCTCGCAGAGACGCGCGGCATCAAGGTCGTCGCCAACGAGCGTTACCAGCGCAACGACACGTCCGTCACCGGCCAGGTGCTCAAGCTGATCAGCGCGCGTCCCGACGCGATCCTGATCGCCGGTTCCGGCACGCCGGCGGCGCTGCCGCAGAAGACGCTGAAGGAGCGTGGCTACGCGGGCAAGATCTACCAGACGCACGGCGTGGCCAACAACGACTTCCTGCGCGTCTGCGGCAAGGACTGCGAAGGCACGTTCCTGCCGGCCGGCCCGGTGCTCGTGTCGGATCAACTGGCGAACGACCACCCGGTGAAGAAGTCGGCGATCGCCTATGTCGACGCCTACGAGAAGGCGCACGGCAAGGGCAGCGTGTCGACGTTCGGCGCGCACGCGTGGGACACCAGTGTGCTGCTGCAGGCCGCGATCCCGGTCGCGCTGAAGAAGGCACAGCCCGGCACCAAGGAGTTCCGCGCCGCGCTGCGCGACGCGCTCGAAGGCGTCAAGAACACCCCGGGCGCGCACGGCATCTTCAACATGAGCCCCAGCGATCACCTCGGCTTCGACCAGCGCGCCGCGGTGATGATCCAGATCCGCGACGGCAAATGGATTCTGCAGAAGTAGCGAGGTGGCATCGCGGGTGTACGCGACGGCTGCGCCGTCGCACGTGCACCCGCTCCGAATGATTGGCGTGTGGGGCTTGGGGCGGCCCGGCGCCCCACACGAAGGAAGCGCGATCGGTGACCCGGTCGCGCTTTTCACGTAAAGGCTCGGTTCCACGACCGGACGCAGGCTCACGTGAACCTCGACATCGCCCTGCTGCTCGCCCAGGACGGCGTGACCAACGGCGCGATCTACGCGCTGCTGGCGCTCGCGCTGGTGCTGGCGTTCGCCGTCACGCGGGTGATCTTCATCCCGCAGGGCGAGTTCGTCGCGTACGGCGCGCTGACGCTGGTCGCCGTGCAGTCGGGCAAGCTGCCGGGCACCTTGTGGCTGCTGCTGGTGGCCGGCGGGCTGGTGTCGCTGATCGAGGTCGTCAAGGCGATCCGCGCGCGACGGACCCGCGGGCTGGCCGGCGTGCTCGCCTGGAATCTCGCGTACCCGCTGGCGATGTGGGCGTTGCTCGCGAACGTGCAGCCGCAGTCGCTTCCGATGGCGGTGCAGATCCTGCTGGCGCTGGCGCTGGTCGTGCCGCTCGGCCCGATGATCTACCGGCTCGCCTACCAGCCGCTCGCGGAGGCCTCGGTGCTGATCCTGCTGATCGTCTCGGTCGCCGTGCACGTCGTGCTGGTCGGCCTCGGGCTGGTGGTGTTCGGCGCGGAGGGATCGCGCACGCCGCCGTTCTCGGACGGCACCATCAGCCTCGGCACGCTGACCGCGAGCGCGCAGTCGATCTGGGTGATCGGCTGCTCGGTGGCGCTGATCGTGCTGCTGTACCTCGCGTTCGAGCGCACCGTGTACGGCAAGGCGCTGCGCGCGACCGCGGTGAACCGGCTCGGCGCGCGGCTGATGGGCATCCCGACCGAGTTCGCGGGCCGCCTGTCGTTCTTCCTGTGCGCGCTGATCGGCGCGCTGTCCGGCATCCTGATCGCGCCGATCACGACGATCTACTACGACACCGGCTTCCTGATCGGACTCAAGGGCTTCGTCGGCGCGATCGTCGGCGGGCTCGCGAGTTATCCGGTGGCGGCGCTGGGCGCGCTGCTGGTCGGCCTTCTCGAGTCGTACTCGTCGTTCTGGGCGAGCGCCTACAAGGAAGTGATCGTCTTCACGCTGATCATCCCGGTGCTGCTGATTCGCTCGCTGCGCACGCGCCACGTGGAGGAAGAGGAATGAGGCCGTCCTGGCTCATCGCGACCTTCCTCGCTCTGCTCGGGCTGGCGCCGCTGGTGCTGTCGGAGTTCACGATCACGCTGGCGAACTACATCGGGCTGTACTCGCTGGTCGCGCTCGGCCTCGTGCTTCTCACCGGGGTCGGCGGGCTGACGTCGTTCGGCCAGGCCGCGTTCGTCGGCCTCGGCGCCTACACGACCGCCGTGCTGACCACGCACGCGCTGCCGGCATCGTTCGCGTGGATCGGCGCGTCGCCGTGGTTCACGCTGGTCGCGGGCCTGCTGATCACGCTTGCGGTCGCCGCAACGCTCGGGTCGCTGACGATGAAGCTGTCGGGCCACTACCTGCCTCTCGGCACGATCGCGTGGGGCATCAGTCTCTACTTCCTGTTCGGCACGTCGGAGACGCTCGGCGGCCACACCGGCCTGACCGGAATTGCGCCGATCGAGGTCTTCGGCGTGGCGCTGGAGTCCGGGCGCCAGATCTTCTACCTGATCTGGCTCTTCCTGATGGCCGCCGTCTTCACCACGCTGAACCTGCTCGACTCGCGCGAAGGCCGCGCCATCCGCGCGCTGAAGGGCGGCATGGTGATGGCCGAGTCGATGGGCGTGAACACGTCGTCGTCCCGCATGATCGCCTTCGTGCTCGCCGCGATGATGGCGTGCGCGTCGGGCTGGCTGTACGCGCACATGCAGCGCTTCGTGAACCCGACGCCGTTCTCGCTGCACGCCGGCATCGAGTTCCTGTTCATGGCCGTGATCGGCGGCGCGGGCTACGTCTGGGGCGCGCTGCTCGGCGCGGCGGTGATCACGATCAGCAAGACCTGGCTGCAGGACCTGCTGCCGCAGATCGTCGGGCAGGCGGGCAACTTCGAGGTGATCGTCTTCGGCGTGCTGATGGTCGTGATCCTGCAGCGCGCGCCGGACGGGCTGTGGCCGGCGCTGACGAAGCGGATTCCTTTGCAGGCGAAGCGGCGCATGGTCCGTCCCGAACTGCCGCCGCTCGCGAAGCGCGCCGTGCCGGCCGCGGGCGAGGTGCTGCTCGAGGTCGACAAGGCGACCAGGCGCTTCGGCGGGCTGGTCGCCGTGAACGAGATGGCGCTCGCCGTGCGCGCAGGCGAGATCGTCGCGCTGATCGGCCCCAACGGCGCCGGCAAGAGCACGATGTTCAACCTGGTGTCCGGCGTGCTCGACCCGACGTCGGGCAGCGTCAAGTTCCGCGGCCAGGAAGTGGCGGGCCGCGCGTCGCGCGACATCGCGCTGATGGGGATGAGCCGCACCTTCCAGCACGTGCGGCTGCTGCCGCAGATGAGCGTGCTCGACAACGTCGCGATCGGCGCGCACCGGCGCGAGTACCGCGGAGTGCTCGCCGGCGTGCTGACCGGCGCGTGGCGACTCGACCGCCGCGACGAGGCGCGGTTACTCGCCGAGGCCGCGCGCCAGATCGAGCGCGTCGGCCTCGCCGACCACATGTTCGATGCCGCCGGATCGCTGCCGCTCGGCAAGCAGCGCATCATGGAGATCGCGCGCGCTCTGTCCTCCGACCCGTGCCTGCTGCTGCTCGACGAACCGGCGGCCGGCCTGCGCTACCTCGAAAAGCGCGCGCTCGCGGACCTGCTGCGCAGGCTGAAGGGCGAGGGGCTGTCGGTGCTGCTGGTCGAGCACGACATGGACTTCGTGATGGGCCTCGTCGATCGCGTCTACGTGATGGACTTCGGGCAGAAGATCGCAGAGGGCCTGCCCGAGCAGGTGCAGCGCGACCCGCGCGTGCTCGAGGCGTACCTCGGCGGCATCGACGAGAAGGAGGCGGCGTGAGCGCCGTCGATACGAGCGGGAATCGCGTCCTCGAAGTCCGCGACCTGTCCGTCTCGTACGGCAAGGTCGAGGCGCTGTCGAACGCCAACCTCGATGTCGGCGCCGGCCAGATCGTCACCGTGATCGGGCCCAACGGCGCCGGCAAGACGACGCTGCTCGCCGCGATCATGGGAGCGCTGCCGACGACGGGGACGATGCGCGGCATGGTGCGGTTCGGCGGC
>CAYGXL010000107.1:0-9113 GCA_964353935.1 uncultured Burkholderiaceae bacterium
TCGAAGCGATAGCCGCGGAAGCTGAAGACGGCGGCCTTCAGCTTGACCTCCTCCAGCATGAGATCCGGCGTCAGACGGTCCTTCTCGCGGTACAGCTGACCGTTGACGATCAGCGAGCGGGCGGCAGGATTCGGGGAATACATCGACCCGCCGATCGCGAACTGGGGCAACGCCGCGCGAATCTCGGGCGGCAGTTGATCGCGCGAGTAGACCTGCGCCTCGGCCGGCGGCACGTTGCCGATCACCCTCACCGGCGCGTCGCTCTTCGCCTCGGGTCGCGCAGCAGCCTTGCGCTCTTCCGGCTGGGGCCAGGGGGCCGGCTCCGCGACCGCCGGTGAACCCGTGGAAGGCGGCGGAGCGGCAGATGCGCCGGCGGCAGCCGGCGGTGTGAAGCCGGGCGTCGTCGTCGCCACGGGCGGGGTCGCGGACACGCTCGGCTGCGTGGGCGCTCGGGTCACTGCCGCGCCCGGCTGCGCCGCATCGCGCCCGACCATCACCCACGCCGCGGCCCCGGACAAACCGACGGCGATGCCGATCGCGATCCACAGCCAGTTGGGACGCACCTTGGTCTTGGTCGGCACTTCCGCCGAGGGTGGCGCCACGGGCTGGGAGTGCAGGCTCGGCACCGAGCCGCGCCCGCGTTCCGCGTCCGCCTTCCGCAGGGCATCGAGGATCAGTGACACGGCTAGCTCGCTCCCTGCAGGCGCGGCTCGTCCACCCCATTCGCGCGATTCAGCTGCATCAGCGTGATGGGCCCCGCGCTGCCGTCCGACGGCAGCCCCTGGGAGAGCTGGAAGCGATGGATCCAGCTTCGCAGCGTGGCGTCGTCGAGCCGCGAACCGACCGGACCCGTGTCGCCCAGCGCGGTCGCCAGTTGCTGCGCGACCCATTGCGCCGCCGGCCCCGTGCGGCCATCCACGATCGGACCCGCGTAGTTCGGCGGCGGCCGCCAGAAGGTCGCGAACTCGCCGCGCCAGTAGTCGGCCAGCACGACCAGCGGCACCGCCTGCTCCACGCCGTCGATGTTCAGGATCGCGCGGTCGTTCGTCAGCCCGCTGATCATCACGTACGCCGGGCGATTGGCGGCGTCGCGCAGCGTCAGCACGCCCGGGCGGTCCAGCTGCCTGATCAGCGCCAGGGTCGCATTGCCGGTGCGGTAGCAGCGGGCCTTCTGCTTCTCGGCCGCCGCGCAGGCATCGCCGTTGACCGGCGCGATGCTCCACACGCGTGCCAGCTGCTGCCACGCTTCCCGCTCGGCGCCGACGAGCGACGCATAACCCGTGCGCAGGTCGAAGCTCGCCGGCTTTGCGGGCTCCGGCGCGGCGGCCACCGGCGCCAGCGGCGCGGTCGCGGCGGCGGGTGCGGCGGCCTGACTCGTCTGGGTCGGGCTCGCGTCCGGGGCCGCCGCGGCGCGCGGCGCATCGCTCCCGCCGCGATCGAGCGACAGGCCGACCACGCCTGCCACCAGCGCGCCGGCCACCAGCCCGATGCCCACCAGGGCCGCGCGCTCGTAGCGCGCGCGCCGGATCTGGCCGAAGTCGGCGGCATCCAGCACTTCTTCTGCCGCCTTGTCGAGGATGCGGCTGTCGACGGCGGCCTTGCTGTTTGCGTAGGCGCCGAGCAGCGCGCGATCGCACAGCAGGTTGATGCGGCGCGGCACGCCGCGCGAATAGCGGAAGATGCGCCGCATCGCGCGCTGGTCGAAGGGATTGGCCTGGCGCATTCCCGCGACGGTCAGCCGATGGCTCACGTAGTGCGCGGTTTCGCCCTCCGTCAGCGCCTCGAGGTGGTAGCGGGCGATCACGCGCTGCGCGAGCTGCTGCATGTCGGGCCGCGCCAGCATGGCGCGCAGTTCGGGCTGCCCGATCAGGATGATCTGCAGCAGCTTGCGCTCGTTGGTCTCGAGGTTGGTCAGCAGGCGCAGCTGCTCCAGCACGCCGGCCGAAAGGTTCTGCGCCTCGTCGATGATCAGCACGTTGTTCTGCCGCACGGCGTGCGTGCGCAGCAGGAACTCGTTGAGCGCGTCGACGTAGTCCTTGACGGTCGGCACGCCCGGCCCCTCGTGCCGGTAGGGAATGTGGAACTCCGAGCACACGGCCTTCAGCAGTTCCTCGACCGTGAGCTTCGGGTTGAAGATGTAGGCGACGTTGCAGCGATCGGGCAGCTGCTCGAGGAAGCAGCGGCACACCGTGGTCTTGCCGGCCCCGATGTCGCCGGTCAGCAGCACGAAGCCGCCGCCGCCCTGCACGCCGTAAAGCAGGTGCGCGAGCGCTTCCCGGTGCCGCTCGCTCATGAAGAGGTAACGCGGATCGGGCGCGATCGAGAAGGGCCGTTGCTTCAGCCCGAAGTGACGCTCGTACATGAGCGGCAAGGATACTGGGCCGGGGCCGGTCGCGTGTGCGCTCGCCGGACGCGGGCCAGCTGCTCGTGCTCAGCCGGCAGAAAGCCCGCGCACGCCGGGGAACACATTCGGGCCGAGCGTCTGTTGCGCGGGGGCACTGGACCCCGTCGCTTCGACGCCCGTCGGTCTTTCCATACAGGCGGCAGTCGGTGCGCCGACCGCCGCCGCTTCGCCGACTACTGGACCGTGAACGACTTGGTGGCCGCCGTCTTGCCGTCGACGACGATCTCCACCTGGTACGCGCCGACCGGCCAGCCGTCCGGCTTGCTGATGTGGAACTCGGTGGTCGACGGTCCGGTCGCGTTGATGGTCGCGGTGTCTTCCTTGACCGGCACCGTCTTGCCGTCCTTCGAGAAGGTCCACCGGGCCACCAGGGTCGCGGATCCGGACCCGGTGGTGTCGATCGACGCGTAGATCGTGTCGGCCTTCGCGAACACCTCGGTTGCCGCCGTAACCTTCTTGTCCGCGCCGACCGCCTTGCCCAGCGTCACCGAGGAGAGAGAGACGCCCACCGGAGCCGGCGCTGGTGCCGGGGCCGGGGCCGGGGCGGGAGCGGGAGCCGGCGGTGGCGGGGGCGGAGCAGGCGGCTCCTTCTTGCCGCACGCTACGAGCGCGACGACCGAAGCGGCCACGAGGGCGATGTAACGGAGCTTGGACAGCATGGGCGAATCCTCCGGAGAAAACTGTTGTTGTGAGTGAACGTGACTTGCGGCCGCCGCGCCGGGCGGCTACCGCGGAACTCAGGCGAGCGGCGGGATCTTCAGCTTCTGGCCAGGGAAGATCTTGTTCGGATCCTTCAGGATGTCCTTGTTGGCCTCGAAGATCTGCGGCCACTTGCTGGCATCGCCATATTCCTGCTTGGCAATCTTTGAAAGGCTGTCGCCCGACTTGACTTCGTGAATCTTGACCGCGGTCGAACTCGAGCCGCTGTCGACGTTAGAGAAATCCGGCATGTCGCTCATTGGTTGCCCTCTTTGAGAATGAAGTTCAGAACTGCTTCACGACTCGGGTCTGTTCCGGGGTCCAACCTGGGGCTCATCGATCGAGCCCGGTGGCGTACGGAGACAACCCGATTGTGCTCCGCCGGGAACGCGCTTGTCCGGACTTCTCCGCCACGCACGCGATCGAGGGCGTGCCGATCAGCCGCGAGCAATTTGACACAGTCGCGGCCGCCCCAGCACTATCGGGAACGACCCGGCACGTACGGCCTGCCCTGCCCTCCGCTCCATCCACGGCACGGCCCGCGTGCCGTTCTCGCCCACGCCTTCCCATGCGCTCGACCCTCCTGCCTCTCGCCGCCACGCTGGCGATCCAGGCGCTGGTCGCGATGGCGACGATCACCGTGCCCGTGCTCGCACCGGCGGCGTCCGACGAACTGCACCTGTCCGCCGGCCTGATCGGGCTCTACGTGTCGCTCGTCTACCTCGGCAGCATGGTCTCGAGCGCGGCGAGCGCCGACCTGATCCGCCGCATCGGTGCGATCCGCTTCAGCCAGTACTGCCTCGTGATGTGCGCGGTCGGGCTCGCGCTGCTGACCTTCGGCACGATGCCGGCCCTGATCGCGAGCGCGCTCGTGCTCGGCCTCGGCTACGGGCCGGTCACGCCCGCGAGCTCGCACATCCTCGCGAAGACGACGCCGCCGCACATGATGTCGTTCGTGTTCTCGGTGAAGCAGACGGGCGTTCCGCTCGGCGGCGCACTGGCCGGCATCGTCGTGCCGCCGCTGGTGCTGCTCGGCGGCTGGCGACTCAGCGCCCTGGTCGTCGCCGGGTTGTGCGTGCTGACCGCGGTTGTCGCCCAGGCCATCCGTGCCGAGAACGACGCCGACCGCGATCCGAAGCGGCCGATCAGCGCGCGCGGACCGTTCCGCGCGCTCGCGCTGGTCGCCACCGATGCGAACGTGCGACGGCTGGCGCTCAGTTCGTTCTTCTTCTCGGCGCTTCAGCTCTGCCTCACGACCTATCTCGTCACGTATCTCGCGAACCAGCTGGGCTACACGCTGGTGGAGGCGGGGCTGATGCTCGCCGTCGCGACGACCGCCGGCATCGTCGGCCGCATCGCGTGGGGCGCGGCGGCGGACCGCAGCGGCCGCCCCGCGGCCGTGCTGGGCCTGGTCGGCATCGCGATGGCGGCGGCGGCGGGCGCCATGGCGATCTCGTCGCCCGACTGGCCGCGCGCGGCCATGATCGTCCTGTGCGCGGCGTTCGGCGGCACCGCGATCGGCTGGAACGGGGTCTACCTCGCCGAGGTCGCCCGTGAAGCGCCGGAGGGCAAGACCGTCGAGGCCACCGGCGGCGCCCTCTTCTTCACTTTCTTCGGCGTGCTGATCACGCCGCCGCTGTTCGCCGCGATCGTCGAAGGCGGCGGAAGCTACGGCATGGCCTTCGCCGTGGTCGCGGTCCCGCCGTTGCTGTGCGGACTGTGGCTGCTGGCGCGTGCCGCCCCGCGCGCGCGGCGCAACGCAACCAGTGCCTGACTGGAGACACCGATGACCGATCGTTCCTTCCTCTTCGTTCCGGGCAACCGGCCCGAGCGCTTCGACAAGGCGTGCGCCGCCGGTGCCGACGTGACGCTCGTCGACCTCGAGGACGCCGTGGCGCCCGCCGACAAGGCAGCCGCGCGCGACGCGCTGCGGGCCTGGCTGAATCCTTCGAAGAACGTGTGCCTGCGCATCAACGGCGCCGACACGGAGTGGTTCCAGCAGGACCTCGCGCTGCTGTCGCTGCCGGGCGTGCGCGGCGTGATGCTGCCCAAGGCCGAGCACTCGGCGCCGGTCGGCGAGATCCACCGCACGGCGCCCAACCTGCCGGTGATCGCGCTGATCGAAAGCGCGCTGGGACTGCGCAACCTCGAAGTCATCGCCGCGGCGGGCATTGCCCGCTTCGCGTTCGGCTCGATCGACTTCCAGCTCGACCTCGGCATTGCCGGCGAACGCGAGGAACTGCTGTTCGCGCGCTCGTCGATCGTGCTGGTTTCCCGCCTCGCCGGCCTCGCGCCACCCGTCGACGGCGTGACCGTCGCGCTCGACAACCCGGCGCAACTGGCCGACGACATCGGCTACGCGCGGCGGCTCGGCTTCGGCGGAAAGCTCTGCATCCATCCTCGGCAGGTCGAGGCCGTCAACGCCGGCTTCCTGCCGCCCGCGGCCGACATCGACTGGGCGCGGCGCGTGCTCGAGGCGGCCGACCAGGCCGGCGGCAACGCGGTGCGCCTCGACGGCAAGATGATCGACCGTCCCGTCATCGAACGCGCGCGGGCGATCCTGCAGTCAGCGCGGAAGGAGTGAGCCGTCGCCGGGCGTCCGCGCTCAGCGCGGGTATCGCCAGACGGTCGTGATGTTCGCGTTGCCCGTATCGATGAGCGCGCGCAGCCGCTTGCGCTCGCCCTCGACGGCCTCCATGTCGACCGGGCCGATGCGCTCGAGCATGCGGTCGCGCGCCGAGCCCTGGCAGCGTCCCTCGGCCGCGCACAGTTGCAGTGACAGCAGCGAATTCGGCCCGCACGAGGCGCCGAGATCGCACGAGAGCAGCGCCAGCGCGGCATCGGTGACCTCGGGCTGGGCGCCCTTGGCGCTGGCGTTCATCATCAGCACGGACAGCCCGCTGAGCGACTGGATCGCATAAGGCTCGCGCGACCGGAGCGCCTGCTCGACCGTGGCGTCCGCGGTCCCGCGGTCGCCGCGGATCATGGCCCAGCGCGCGGCCGTTCCCGCCGAGGCGAGGTTGCCGTTGGTGACGCGCTCGGCGGTGGCCACGATGTCCGCGGCATCGAGCGGCTGCACCATGAACGACTTGCAGCGCGCGTAGAGCTCCTGGAGGGCGGCCTTGCGCTCGTCGTGCTGGTGGCTCGACAGCGCGTTGATCGCGTACGCCGGGGACGGCGCCTTGCCCTGCGGCGGCAGGAACGTCGGAAAGCACGCGCGGTGCGCGCGCCCGGCGAGCGCACGCTCGACCGGATTCGTGCTCTCCCGGTAACGGTCGAAGACCGCCTTGAAGTCGCGCGCGCTTCCGAGCACGTCGGCAGGGTTGTCCGGTTCGGGCTTCGCGATCACCTTCGGCGGCGGTGGCGCGGGCGGTGGCGGGATCTCCGCGTCCGAGACCGATTCGCCGCGCACCTTCACGGGACGGTAGTCGGGCGCCATCACGTAGACGAGCAACGCGACGCCCGCGAACACGCCGGCGATGATCCAGCCGATCGGCGCGAGCGAGCGCGAGCGGAACGGCCCGGGATCGGTCGAGGGCCGGGGCTTGCGGCCGGGTCCTGGGGTTGAAGCGATGGTGAACTCCTTCGATCGGCCACGGGAGCCTACCGCTCCCCGGCCAGGGCGTGATTGTCACGCATGTTGAAGCCGCCTCGCTTCGAGCCACGCACCGGCGGCGCCCGCCGGGACTTCACGAGCGCCGCGGCGCCGCGTCCGCGGCAGGGACGACGCGTAACATTGATCGGACCCGGGCATCGAAGACCTGCCATGGCTGGACGCCTCGCAGCGCCCGCCCCCGGGGCACACATTTGGCGCGGACGCCATGCAACGCGTGCGCGCCGGGGACCGTCGATGGAGTTCAAGGACTACTACGCAACGCTGGGCGTCGAGAAGACCGCGACCGCCGACGACATCAAGAAGGCATTCCGCCGGCTCGCGCGCAAGTATCACCCGGACGTCAGCAAGGAGCCCGATGCGGCCGAGCGCATGTCGGCGATCAACGAGGCCAACACCGTCCTGTCCGATCCCGAGAAGCGCGCCGCCTACGACGCGCTCGGTCGCCGACCGCCGGGCCAGGACTTCCGTCCTCCGCCCGACTGGGACGCGGGCTTCGAGTTCTCCGGGAACGAGTCCGCGCCCGGCCAGGACGAGTTCAGCGACTTCTTCGCCAACCTGTTCGGCCGCGCGGCGCGCGCCCGCCGCGGCGCCGATGCCGCGTCGATGCGCGGCGGCGACCATCACGCCAAGGTCATGATCGACCTGTCCGACGCATATCACGGGGCGACGCGGGCGGTGACGCTGCGCTCGGCGCGCCTCGACGCGGGAGGCCACGTCGTCACCGAGGAGCGCACGCTCGACGTGACGATCCCGCGAGGCGTGCGGTCAGGCCAGCACATCCGGCTGCGTGGCCAGGGCGCGCCGGGCTACGGCGGCGGCCCGGCGGGCGACCTCTATCTCGAAATCGAGTTCCGACCCGACGATCGTTACGTGGTCGACGGACGCGACGTCACGCAGCGCGTACCCGTCGCGCCGTGGGAAGCCGCGCTCGGCGCGTCGATCGAAGCGCCGACGCCCGCAGGCCCGGTCGAAGTGACGGTGCCGGCGAACTCGCGCAATGGCCGCCGGTTGCGGCTGCGCGGACGCGGCATTCCGGGCGATCCGCCTGGCGACCTGTACCTCGAACTCGACCTCGTGCTGCCCCCCGCGGACACCGAGGCCGCGCGCGAGCTTTACCGGACGATGGAACGCGAGATGAACTTCAACCCGCGGCAGGCAACGGAGCGCAGCCGATGATCGAACGAACCGTGGAACTGCTGATCGACGACGACGGCCTCAGCGTCGAAGAACTGGCGAGCGCGTGCGCGGTCAGCTGCGAGTGGATCGAGCGTCACCTGGAGGGCGGACTGCTCGAGGTCAGTGCGGCGGAGACGATGCGCTTCACCAGCGTCCATCTGCTGCGCGCGCGACGGCTCGCAGACATCGAACGCACGTTCGAGGCGAACGAAGAACTCGCCGCGCTGGTCGTCGACCTCATCGAGGAAGTCGAGCGGCTGCGCGGGCGCTGAGCGAAATCGGGGTCAGACCCCGATTTAAGCCGATTTACGGCCGCGGATCAGGCGCCGGCATCGGGTCGTCCGGCGCAGGGATCCACTCGTCGCTGTCGCCGACCGGCCTGGGGATGCGGCCGTCGTTCCAGTCGGCCTTGGCCTGCTCGAGACGCTCGCGGCGCGAGGACACGAAGTTCCACCAGATGTAGCGCGGGCCGACGGGCTCGCCGCCGAGCAGCATCACCGTGCTGGGTTCGCGCGCGACGACGGTCGGAGTTGCGCCGTGAGCGAGGACGAGCATCTGCGCTGCCGTACAAGCCTGGCCGCCGACGTCGACCGACCCCCGAGCGACGAAGACCGCGCGCTCGGAGGCGTCGGCGGGCACCGTGAAGCGCGCGCCTTCGGCGAGTTCGAGGTGCGCGTACAGCAGCGGTGAGTGCGTGCGCACGGCGCTGCGCGCGCCGAGCAGTTCGCCCGCGATCACGCGGCCGCTCCATCCCTCGCCCTCGATCAGCGGCAGGCTCGCGCGCGCGTAGTGCTCGAACGCAGGTTCGGCTTCCTCGTGCTCGACGGGCAGCGCGACCCACGCCTGGATGCCGTGCAGCACGCCGCCGCGCTCGCGCATCCCTTCGAACCGCTCGGAGTGCGAGATGCCCCGGCCGGCGGTCATCCAGTTGACCTCGGCGGGCCGGATCACCTGCTCGCAGCCGAGCGAGTCGCGATGCGTCATCTCGCCTTCGAAGAGATAGGTGACCGTCGCGAGGCCGATGTGCGGGTGCGGCCGGACGTCCATCGCCCGCGGCAGCGGCGGCGCCAGCGTCGCGGGTCCGATGTGGTCGAAGAAGATGAACGGACCGACCATGCGCCGTCGCCCTGCCGGCAGCACGCGGCCGACCTCGAAGCCGCCGAGGTCGCGGCGACGCGCGGGAATCACTTGCTCGATCGTCGCATCCATGGCGCGCAT
>CAYGXL010000108.1:0-2745 GCA_964353935.1 uncultured Burkholderiaceae bacterium
GCGCCTTCTCGCGGTTGGCGCGGTACTCGAAGGAGATGCCGACCACGAACTCGCCAGCGGCCACTGCCGCGCAAGGACGGGAACCGGAGTGCATGTACTGCGCGATGTTCTCGTGCAGGCCGTCCATGTACTTCCAGCCCTCGGCCTCGCCCCACATCTGCAGCCACGCCGAGACGTCGAAGAAGCCGGTGCCCGACGACGCCGGGTGCGGCATCACGATCTGGCCCTTGTAGACGGGCTTGGTCAGGTCACGCCACGTCTCGGGCTTGGGGATGTTGCGCTTGGCCGCTTCGACGGTGTTGAAGCAGATCGTCGCGCCCCAGACGTCCATGCCGACCCAGGCCGGCGGGTTCTTCGGATCGCGGTACTGGGCGGCGATGCGGTTCAGGCCCGCCGGCGCGTAGGGCACCAGCATCCCTTCGGTGTCGAAGATGGCCATGCTGGTCGCGGCCACGCCCATCACGACGTCGGCCTTCGGGTTGTTCTTCTCGGCCAGCAGCTTGGCGGTGATGATGCCCGTCGAGTCGCGCACCCAAGTGATCTCGATGCCGGGGTTGGCCTTCTCGAAACCGGCCTGGTAGGCCTTCAGCTGGTCGGTCTCCAGCGCCGTGTACACGGTCAGCTGCGTCTTCTGCGCGCTCGCGCCGAACGCCACGGCGGACAGCAGGGCAGCGGCGGCGACCCTGCCGAATGTCGCAAACGAAAACTTCATCGACTCCTCCTTCATGACCCCGGGTGGCATGGATGTGACCGCCCGTGAGGGGAAACGGACGACCTGCAACGGTGGCTCGACAGCATGACCGGCGTGTGACGCCGGACGGACGCCATCTTAGGTGCAAGCGCAGGTGCAAGCGCAGGTGCAAGAGAAGACAGCGGGGAGGCAGTCTACGAGCAGCGCCGCGGGTGTCAATTGTCTTTTGCAGATTGTAGACAATCGATCGCCCGACTCGTAGACTTCGCGCCATGGCCAGCACCGTGTCCCCGCCCGTCCGGATCGTTCCGCACCCGACCATCGAACTGCTGCGCACCGCCTCGCTGTCGAGCGCCGCGCAGCAGGAGATCGAGCGGATGATCCTCGACGGCGAGATCGGCCCGGGCTCGAAGCTGACGGAGGCGTGGCTGTCGGAGCGGCTCGGCGTCTCGCGCGGCCCGATCCGCGAGGCGTTCCGCATGCTCGAGGAGTCGGGCCTCGTCCGCCAGGAGAAGAACCGCGGCGTCTTCGTGCGGGACATCCCGCTCGAGGAAGCGCTGGAGATCTACGACCTGCGCGCCGCGATGGACGAACTCGTCGGTCGCCGGCTGGCGGAAACGATCACGCCGGAGCAGCTGAAGACGGCGCGCGCGATCGTCGAGCGGATGGACGTGGCGGCGCGGGCGGGCGACTCCGACGCGTATCACCTCCTGAACCTCGAGTTTCACGACGCGCTCGTCGGCTTCACCGGCAATCGCAAGCTGGCCGGCGTGTATCGCAGGCTGGTGAAGGAGCTGGCGCTGTTCCGCCGGCGGAACCTGCGCGACCAGCAGTTGCTGCCCCACTCCGCCGCCGAGCACCGCGGGATCCTGAAGGCGATCGCCTCCGGGGACCCGGAGCAGGCCGGACGGACGATGTTCGACCACGTGATGGAAAGCCGGGAGCGCGCGCGGAAGGGCGAGGGCGTTCGGCCGCCGGCCCGGGCGCGCGCCGGCAGGAAAGGATAGGGAAATGATCGAAGTGAACGGCCGCGCGTACGCGGCCCCGAAGCAGTCGACCGTCGTCCTGTGTATCGACGGCTGCGAGCCCGACTACATCGCGCAGGCAGTGGCGGGCGGCCACATGCCGTTCATGAAGCGGGTGCTGGCAAGCGGCACGGCACTCGTGGCCGACTGCGTGGTGCCGAGCTTCACCAACCCGAACAACCTCTCGATCGTCACCGGCGCGCCGCCGTCCGTGCACGGCATCTGCGGCAACTACCTGTTCGATGTCGAGAGCGGCACCGAAGTGATGATGAACGACCCGAAGTGGCTGCGCGCGCCGACGATCCTCGCCGCGCTGGCCGACGCGGGACACAGCGTCGCGGTGGTCACGGCCAAGGACAAGCTGCGGACGCTGCTGGGCCACAAGATGAAGGGCATCTGCTTCTCGTCGGAGAAAGCGGACCAGGTGACCGAGCAGGAGAACGGCATCACCGACGTGCTGCCGCTCGTGGGCATGCCCGTGCCCGACGTCTACAGCGCCGAGCTGTCCGAGTTCGTGTTCGCCGCCGGCGTGCGGCTGATCGAGACGCGCAAGCCCGACTTCCTCTACCTGTCCACGACGGACTACGTCCAGCACAAGCACGCCCCCGGCGACCCGGACGCCAATCGGTTCTACGCGATGCTCGACCGGTATCTCGCGCGGTTCGACGCGCTCGGCACGGTGTTTGCCCTGACGGCCGACCACGGCATGAACGCCAAGACCAGGCTCGACGCGAGCCCGAACGTCATCTTCCTGCAGGACCTGCTCGACGAGTGGCTCGGGCGCGAGCGCTCGCGCGTGATCCTCCCGATCACCGACCCGTACGTGGTCCACCACGGCGCGCTCGGTTCCTTCGCGACGATCTACGTGGCGCCGGACGCGGTGGCCGGCGTCGCCACGCGGCTGCGCGAGCTGCCCGGCATGGAAGTGGTGCTCGGCCGCGAGGACGCGGCCCGGCGGTTCGAACTGCCGGCCGACCGCATCGGCGACATCGTCGTCGTTTCCGAGCGCAGCGTCGTGCTCGGCACCAG
>CAYGXL010000108.1:2845-8949 GCA_964353935.1 uncultured Burkholderiaceae bacterium
GCTTCGAGGTGCGCTACCCGTACACCGGCGAAGTGGTCGCGACCGTGCCGAAGGCGACGGTCGACGACGTGCGCCGCGCCGTCTCGATCGCCCGCAAGTACCGCAGCACCCTGACGCGCTACGACCGCTACCGGATCCTGATGAAGGCCGGCGAGATCATCGCCGGGCGCCGGGACGAGATCGCGCGGCTGATCACGCTCGAGTCCGGGCTATGCCTGAAGGACACGCAGTACGAAGTCGGCCGCGCGAGCGACGTGCTGCTGTTCGCCGCCAACCAGGCGCTGGTCGACGACGGACAGGTGTACTCGTGCGACCTGACCCCTCACGGCAAGAAGCGCAAGGTCTACACGATGCGCGAACCGCTGCTCGGCGTCATCTCCGCGATCACGCCGTTCAACCACCCGCTGAACCAGGTGATCCACAAGGTCGCGCCGGCAATAGCCACCAACAACCGCGTCGTGCTGAAGCCGAGCGAGAAGACGCCGCTGGCCGCCTACGCGCTCGCCGATGTCCTTTACGAGGCCGGCCTGCCCGGTCCGATGCTGTCGGTGCTGACCGGCGATCCGCGCGAAATCGCCGACGAGATGCTGACCCACCCGGACGTCGACCTCGTGACCTTCACGGGCGGCGTCGCGGTCGGCAAGTACATCGCGGCCAGGGCCGTCTACAAGCGGCAGGTCCTCGAACTCGGCGGCAACGATCCGATCATCGTGATGGAGGACGCCGACGTCGAGGAAGCGGCGACGCTGGCGGCCAGCGGCTCGTACAAGAACTCGGGCCAGCGCTGCACGGCGGTCAAGCGCATGCTGGTGCACACCAGCGTCGCCGACGACTTCGTCGACCGCCTGGTCGCGAAGACCAGGGCCGTGAAGTACGGTGACCCGCTCGATCCGGCCACCGACATGGGCACGGTGATCGACGAAGCCGCCGCGCGCGACTTCGAGGCGCGGGTCGACGACGCCGTGGCGCGCGGCGCCCGCGTGCTCGCCGGCCACGTCCGCCGCGGTGCGCTGTACGCCCCGACCGTGGTCGACCGCGTCGCGCCCGACATGCCGCTGGTGAAGGAAGAGACGTTCGGGCCCGTCTCGCCGGTGATCCGCTTCGGCTCGATCGACGAGGCGATCGCGATCGGCAACTCGACCGCGTACGGCTTGTCGTCGGCGGTCTGCACGAACCGGCTCGACTACATCACCCGCCTCATCTCGGAACTGAATGTCGGCACCGTGAACGTGCGCGAAGTGCCGGGATACCGGCTCGAACTGACGCCTTTCGGAGGAATCAAGGACTCCGGCCTCGGGTACAAGGAAGGCGTGCTCGAAGCGATGAAGAGCTTCACCAACACGAAGACCTACTCGCTGCCCTGGTAGCGAACCAGAGGAGCGCTCTCAGGCAACCCGAATGCAAACCCTCCTGAACCTGTTGGCGGCCATCGCGCTGCTCGTCTGGGGAACGCACATCGTGCGGACCGGCGTGCTGCGCGTGTACGGCGCCAGCCTGCGCCAGGTCCTGCGTCGCAACGTCGGAAACCGCGCCACCGGCTTCGTCGCCGGCGTTGCGGTGACCGGCCTGCTGCAGAGTTCGACCGCGACGGCGCTGCTGGCGTCGTCCTTCGTGTCGCAGGGCCTGATCGGAACGGCGGCCGCGCTGGCCGTGATGCTCGGTGCCGACGTCGGCACGGCGCTGATGGTGCAGGTCTTCTCGCTGAACCTGGCGTGGCTCGCGCCGCTGCTGATCGTCGGCGGCGTGATCGTCTACCTGTCGAACAAGAACGAGCGCGCCGGCCAGATCGCGAAGATCGCGCTGGGATTGGGCGTGATGATCCTCGCGCTGCAACTGATCAGCCAGGCCACGCTGCCGCTGACGAAGGCCGCGGGAGTGCGCGTGCTGTTCGCGCAGATTTCCGGCGACCTGCTGCTCGACGTCCTCATCGGCGCCCTGCTCGCGGTGGCTTCGTATTCGAGCCTGGCGGTGGTGCTGCTGGTCGCCTCCCTCACGGCAGCCAACATCGTGCCGGCGCACGTGGCGTTGCCGGTAGTCCTCGGCGCCAACCTCGGCAGCGGCCTGCTGGCCATGCTCACCACGTGGAAGGCGGACCCGGTCGCGCGCCGCGTGCCGCTCGGCAACTTCGTGTTCAAGGCCGCGGGCGTGGCGCTGGCGCTCCTCGCGCTGCCGCACGCCACGCCGTACCTGCTGAAGCTGCACTCCGATCCCAAGCAGCTCGTCGTCCACTTCCACCTGCTGTTCAACGTCCTGCTCGCGCTGACCTTCATCGGCCTGACGAAGCGGGTCGCCGACCTCACGGAGAAGTGGCTCCCGGCGCCGCGCCAGGCGGAGGCTCCCGGCGAGCCGCGACACCTCGACCCGGTCGCGCTCGACACGCCCGCCCTCGCGCTCGGCAACGCGGCGCGCGAGGCCATCCGGCTGGCCGACACCGTCCAGGAGATGCTCACCGGCCTGCTGGAGGTCCTGCGGCACGACAGCGTGCAGCTGGCCGAGGCGCTTCGGCGCAAGGACGACGAGATCGACCGGCTGTACTCCGCCATCAAGCGGTACCTCGCGCAGATCAGCCGCGAGGCGCTCGAGGCGCGCGAATCCAGGCGATGGACCGAGATCATCCAGTTCACGATCAACATGGAGCACGTGGGCGACATCATCGAGCGCCTGCTGCTCGACGTCGCCGAACGCAAGATCCAGCACGGCCTGTCCTTCTCCGAAGCGGGCCTGCAGGAGATCAGCGACCTGCACGGCCGGCTGATCGGCAACCTGCAGCTGTCGGTCGCGGTGTTCCTCAACGGGGACCTCAAGTCGGCGCAGCGACTGATCGCGGAGAAGGTGACCTTCCGCGAGCTCGAGATGCGCTACGCGGAGAGCCACCTGCTCCGGCTGTCGGAGAACACCCCGCAGTCGGTCGAGACCAGCTCCCTGCACCTGGACCTTCTTTCGGACTTCAAGCGGATCAATTCGCTCTTCTGCTCCGTCTCCTACCCGATCCTCGAATCCGCGGGCGTGCTGTCGAAGACGCGCGTGCTGGCCGAACAGGGTGGCTCGTTCAACCCCGATCAAACCCCTGCCGCACCCTGACATGGCATTGACGCTCGACGACATCGAAGGACTGTTCGCCTCCAAGGGCGACCGCATGTACGCCGGCGAGCCGGTCACGCAACTGCAGCACGCGCTGCAGTCGGCCTGCCTCGCCGAACAGGACGGCGCCAGCGACGAGCTGGTCGTCGCAGCGTTCCTGCACGACCTCGGCCACCTCATCAACGACCAGGGCGAATCACCGACGTTGCGCGGGATCGACGACCGTCACGAGTACGTCGCGCTGCCGTTCCTGCGCGACCTGTTCGGTCCGGCCGTGCTGCAGCCGATCCGCCTGCACGTCGACGCCAAGCGCTACCTGTGCGCGCGCGGCGACGGCACGGTCATCGGCGCCGAGTATTGGGCCGCGCTGTCGATCGATTCGAAGCGCAGTCTCGAGCTCCAGGGCGGGATCTTCACCGATGCGGAGGCCGCCGCGTTCAAGGCCGAGCCGTATTCCGAAGACGGCGTGCGCCTGCGACTGTGGGACGACCGCGCAAAGCTGGAGGATGCGCAGACCCCGCCGCTCGCGCACTACCTCGCCCTGGCCGCGAGCGTCGCCGCTCGCTGAGCAATCTGCCGGCTGGGCGATAATCCGCGGCCCTGCCCGGAGCACGAACCATGATGCGTTCCCTGCTGCTCGTCGCCGTCGCTCTTCTGTCGGCCTGCTCGAAGGCCCCGGAGCCGGCGCCGCAGGCGTCGACCGCTTCCGCGAGCCCGGCGACGGCGGGAGTCCAGTGGGTGCGTCCGCAGAGCGTCGCCGACGTTGATCGCGCGTTCGACGACGCGAGGTCGAGGAACCAGCCCGTCTTCCTGTTCTGGACCGCCGCGTGGTGCCCGCCGTGCAACCAGGTGAAGAGCACCATCTTCACGCGACCGGACTTCATCGAGAAGTCGCGCTCCTTCGTTCCGGTGTATGTCGACGCCGACAGCCCGAGCGGCCAGGTGCTGGGAGAGCGCTTCAAGGTGCGCGGCTATCCGACCATGGTGCTGCTGAGCGGGGGCGGACGGGAGCTGACACGCCTTGCCGGATCGGTCGACGCCGTCAAGTACATGCAGCTGCTCGACCGCGGGCTGGCCGGCGGCAACTCCGCGAAGCAGGCGCTCGAGGCTGCCGTCGCGGGCAAGTCGCTGTCCGCCGACGACTGGCGGATGCTGGCGTTCTATTCGTGGGGGACCGACGACGGCCAGCTCGTGCCCGAGAAGGACGTTCCGGCGACGCTGATGAAGCTCGCCGCCGTGTGTCCGCCCGGGGAGCGCGAGGCCTCGTCGCGCCTCGTCCTCGGGGCATTGCACGCCGCGTCGCAGGCCGGCGACACGAAACCGAAGGTCGACAAGGCCGACGCCATCGCGAGCGTGGAGAGCCTGCTCGACCAGCCGGAGCTGGTCCGCGCCAACCAGGACATCCTCGGCTACGCCGCCGACGACATCGTTGGCCTCGTCACCGACGCCAGATCGAAGGAACGCACCGACCTGAAGGCCCAGTGGACCGCGGCGCTCGACAAGCTCGCCGCGGAGCCCAGGCTCTCCAACGGCGGGCGGATGTACGCGATGCTCGGCAAGGTCGAGCTCGCGCGGCTCGATGACAAGGATGGCCCGTTGCCGCCCGCGTTGGTCGAGGAGGTGAAGTCGCAGGCGGCGCGCGTCGACCGCGAGATCGAGGACCTCGACGAGCGCCAGGCCGTGATCACGCTGACCGGCGGTGTGCTCGCCCGCGCCGGCCTGCTCGACGAGTCCGATGCGTTGCTGACGGCCGAGCTGAAGCGATCGCACTCGCCCTACTACTACATGTCGCAGCTCGCCTCGAACGCGAAGAGGCGCGGCACGCCGGAAGGCAAGGCCGCGGCCGTCGATTGGTCGCGCCAGGCATACGACCGCGCGCAGGGCACGGCGACGCGGCTGCGCTGGGGCGGCAGCTACCTGAACACGCTGCTCGAACTGACGCCGCAGGACGCCGCGGCGGTCGAGAAGGCCGCCACGCAGGTGCTGGGGGAAGTCAAGCCCGACAGCGTGCAGCTCACCGGCAACAACCGCGCGGCGCTCGACCGCATGAGCAAGCGCCTGGTCGCCTGGAACAAGGACGGCCGGCACGACGATGTGCTCGCGCGGCTCGCTGGCGGGCTGAAGGACAAGTGCGCCACGCCCGGCGCGGTCGACCCGGCATGGTGCGAGTCGCTGTTCGTGCCGTCGAAACGCGCCTGACCCGTGACGACGTACAGCGCTCCGCTGACCCGTGCCGAGGAGCGCGAGTTCGTGCCTTTCATGCACGAGCTGATCGGCATCGCGTTCGCCACGATCCGCGGCTACTTCATGACCGGCACGGCGGTCGTCACGAAGGGCGACGCGAGCCCGGTCACGATGGCCGACCGCAACGCCGAGGAAGCGATGCGGCGCCTGATCGAACGGCGCTACCCGCGCCACGCCATCATCGGCGAGGAGCACGGCAACAAGCCGGGCGAGCGCTATCGCTGGGTGCTGGATCCGATCGACGGCACGCGCGCCTTCATCACCAACTGCTTCCTGTTCGGCACGCTGATCGCCCTGGAGCGCGACGACGGCGCAGGCTTTCGTCCGGTGCTGGGCGTGATCGCCCATCCCGCGGCTGGCGTCGCCCTGATCGGGCACGCGGGCGAATCAACCCTGTACGCGAGCGATGGATCGTCGCGCGCGGCGCGCGTGCGTCCCTGCGCGCGCCTCGCCGACGCGACCGTGCTGGCGACGACGCACTGGTCCACCAGCGAGCAGCGCGGCGGCGCCGCCGTCGAACGGATCATCCGCGCCGCGAAGCTCTACCGGACCTGGGGCGACTGCTTCGGCTACTTCGCCCTCGCAACCGGGGGCGCCGACCTGATGCTGGACCCCACGCTGGCGTACTGGGACGTCGCGGCCATCGTGCCGGTCGTCGAAGGCGCCGGCGGTGCGGTCACGGCGTGGAGCGGCGGCAGCCCGCTCGCCGAGTTGTCGGTGATCGCGAGCGCCGGTCCCCTGAACGAGGTGGCACTCGACCTGCTGCGGCAGGGCTGAGC
>CAYGXL010000109.1:0-8947 GCA_964353935.1 uncultured Burkholderiaceae bacterium
GCGGCGTCGCGAACCCTTCGCCGCTGACCGCGCTGCATAATGCGCGGGCCATGAGCGACATCGTTCTCGAGAGTGTCTCGAAGCGCTACGGCGCGGTGAGCGCGGTCGACCGCGTGAGCCTGCGTGCGGAATCGGGCAAGTTCCTGGTCCTGCTCGGGCCGTCGGGCTGCGGCAAGTCCACGATCCTGCGACTGATCGCCGGGCTGGAGGAGCCGAACGAGGGGCGCATCCTCATCGGCGGCCGCGACGTCACGCGGCTTGCGCCGGACAAGCGCAAGATCTCGATGGTGTTCCAGTCGTACGCGCTGTTCCCGCATCTGTCGGTGGCCGAAAACATCGTCTTCGGGCTCAAGGTGCGCGGCCTGCCCAAGGCCGAGCGGGATGCGCGGCTCGCCCGCGTGGCGGAACTGGTCGGGCTGACCGAGCAGATCGCCCGCAAACCGTCGCAGTTGTCGGGCGGGCAGCGCCAGCGCGTCGCCCTCGCGCGCGCCGTGATCGCCGAGAACAGGATCTGCCTGATGGACGAGCCGCTGTCGAACCTCGACGCGCAGCTTCGCCACGGGATGCGGGTGGAGATCCGCGCGCTGCAGCAACGGCTCGACATGACGGTGGTCTACGTCACGCACGACCAGATCGAGGCGATGAGCATGGCCGACCGCATCGTGCTGATGCGCGAAGGGCGCATCGAGCAGGAAGGCACGCCGGAGGAGCTGTACGCGCGGCCGGCGACGATCTTCGCGGCACGCTTCATCGGCACCCCCGCGATGAATCTCGTCGCGCTCGAGGACGGACCGGACGGCGCGGTGATCCGCGGCGCGAAGGAGCCTGTGCTGCGCGGACGCGGCGCCGGGCTGACGCTGGGCGTGCGACCCGAGCACGTGCGGCTGGTCGACACGGGCGGCGTGTCCGCGGAAGTCACGAGCGCCGAGTACCACGGCGCCGACACGATCATCACCGCTCGCGTCGGGCAGGAGTCGGTGCTCGCCCGCGCGGTTGGCCAATCGCGCCTTTGCGCCGGCACGCAGGTGCGACTAGGCTGGGACCCTGATTCGGTTCACGTGTTCGATGCGGCGAGCGGCGTGCGGTCCGACGCCTGTCAATCGCTTCCGCTGGCGGCGTGATCAGCGTGGCCGGACTGTTTTTCAACCACCAACCGAAGGGACGTCAACCATGAAATGGCTGTCCGCTTTCGTGATGTCCGTGCTGCTCGCGGCCGTCGGCCCGGCAAGCGCCCAAACGCAACTGACCTTCTACTACCCGATCGCCGTCGGCGGGCCGCTCACGAAAGTGATCGACGGCTACGCCCGGCAGTTCGAGCAGGAGCACCCCGGCATCAAGGTGAACCCGATCTACGCCGGCAACTACGACGACGCACGCATCAAGGCGCTCGCCGCGTTGAAGGCCGGGCAGTCGGCGCCGCTGTCGGTGCTGTACTCGATCGACCTGTACGAGCTGATCGAGCAGGACGTGATCGTCGCCTGGGACGACGTCGCCACGACGCCCGACGACAAGGCGTGGCTCAAGGCCTTCTATCCCGCGCTGATGATGAACGGCACCTACAAGAACAAGGTCTACGGCATTCCGTTCCAGCGCTCGACCATCGTGCTGTACTGGAACAAGGACGCCTTCAAGGAAGCCGGGCTCGACCCGGACCGGCCGCCCGCCAACTGGGCCGAGATGGTGCAGATGGCGTCCAAGCTCGTGAAGAGGGACGCCGCCGGCAACGTCACGCGCTGGGGCGTGATGGTGCCGTCGACCGGCTATGCGTACTGGATGTTCCAGGCGTTCGCGCGGCAGAACGGCCAGGACCTGATGAACCGCGACGGCAACCAGACGAATTTTGCGCATCCCGACGTGATCGCCGCGCTGCAGTACTGGCGCGATCTCGGCGTCAAGCACAAGGTGATGCCCGAAGGCACGGTCGAGTGGGGCACGTTGCGGCAGGCCTTCACCGAAGGCAAGACGGCGATGATGTGGCACACGACCGGCAATCTCACCGCGGTGAAGGACACCGCCAAGTTCCCGTTCGGCGTCGCCATGCTGCCCGCCTCGAAGCAGCGCGGCTCGCCCACCGGCGGCGGCAACTTCTACCTGTTCAAGAAGACGACGCCCGAGGAGCGCAAGGCCGCGCTCGCCTTCGTCAAGTGGATGACGGCGCCGGAGCGCGCCGCCGACTGGAGCATGGCCACCGGCTACGTCGCCACGCGGGCGGACGCGTACGCGACGCCGAAGCTGAAGGAGTACGCAGCGGGCTTCCCGCAAGCGGTCGTTGCGCGCGACCAGTTCGAGTTCGCCACGCCCGAGCTGTCGACGTTCCAGACCGGGCGCGTGCGCAAGCAGCTCGACGACGCGATCCAGGCGACGCTGACGGGGCAGAAGTCGCCGGCGGACGCGCTGAACGCGGCGCAGGCGGAGGCCGACAAGCTTCTCAAGTCGTACCGCTGAAGGTGGCCCGATGAAGCACGTCTACGGCTGGCTGCTGCTCACGCCGGCCGCGATCCTGCTCATCGGGTTCACGCACTACCCGGCGATCGCCACCCTCGTCGACAGCTTCTTCTCCACCGGGACGGTCGTGCGGCCGTCCCGGTTCGTCGGCTTCGACAACTACGCCGCACTCCTCGACGACCCGATCTTCTGGCAGGTCTTCGGCAACAACGCCTGGTTTGCACTCGGCACCATCCCCACCGCGATCGTGATCGCGATGGTGATGGCGCTGTGGGTCAACGAGAAGCTGCCGGCGCGCGCGCTGGTGCGCATGGCGTACTTCACGCCAACGGTGCTGCCGATGATCGCGGTGGCGAACCTGTGGCTGTTCTTCTACACGCCCCAGATCGGAATGTTCGACCAGGTCGGGGCGCTGTTCGGCGCGCCGAGCCGCAACTGGCTCGGAGACCCGAACCTCGTGCTGCCGGCGACGATGGTGATGGTCGTATGGAAGGAAGCCGGCTTCTTCATGATCTTCTACCTCGCCGCGCTGCAGAACCTGCCGCCCGAATTGCAGGAGGCGGCGAAGATCGAAGGCGCATCGCGCTGGTATTTCTTCCGGCGCGTGACCTTTCCGCTGCTGATGCCGACGACGCTGTTCGTGCTGGTGAACGCGACGATCAACTCGTTCAAGCTGGTCGACCACCTCTTCATCCTGACGAAGGGCGGGCCGGACAACGCATCGAGCCTGCTCCTGTACTACATCTACCAGGTCGCGTTCAGCTTCTTCGACACCGCCTACGCGGCGACGCTGACGGTCGTGCTGCTCGTGCTGCTCGCGCTGCTGGCGGTGGTGCAGTTCCTGCTGATCGAGAAGCGGGTGCACTACCGGTGAGCCGCCCATGAGACTGCGGACCGGATTCGCGCTGGAGACGGGTGCGGCCTGGCTGCTGGCGCTGCTGTGGCTGTTGCCGCTCGCCTACGCGTTCTGGGCCGCGTTTCATCGGCCCGAGATGGCGACGCACTTCGACCTGTTCGCGCCGCTGACGCTGTCCAACTTCGCCAAGGCCTGGAGCTACGCGCCGTTCCCGCGGCACTTCCTCAACACCATCATGCTGGTGACGATGATCCTGTCGGCCCAGCTGGTGCTGTGCACGCTCGCCGGCTACGCGTTCGCGCGCTTCGAGTTCTTCGGCAGCAACGTCGCCTTCGGGCTGGTGCTGGTGCAGCTGATGGTGATGCCCGAGGTGCTGATCGTCGAGAACTACCGCATCATGGCGCGGCTCGGCCTGGTCGACACGATCCTCGGCATCGGCCTGCCGTACATGGCGAGCGCGTTCGGCATCTTCCTGCTGCGGCAGACGTTCAAGACCGTGCCGCGCGAACTCGAGGAGGCCGCGCGCGTCGAAGGCTGCGGTTTCCTCGGCGTGCTGTGGCGCGTGTACGTGCCGCTCGCGCGGCCGACCTATCTTGCCTACGGACTCGTCTCGGTGAGCTACCACTGGAACAACTTCCTCTGGCCGCTGGTGGTCACCAATTCGGTCGAGACGCGACCGCTGACGGTGGGACTGGCGATCTTCGGCGCGCCCGAGTCGGGTGTGGACTGGTCGGTGATCAGCGCCGGAACGATCATGGCGGTGGCGCCGCTGCTCATCGCGTTCCTGCTGTTCCAGCGGCAGTTCATGCAGTCGTTCATGCACGCCGGCATCAAGTAGCCGCAATGACTTCCATCCTGACCTGGAACATCCAGTGCGGGCTCGGGTGCGACGGACGCGTGGACCTCGCCCGCATCGCGCGCGTGGCGCAGGCGATGGGCGACAGCGACGTGCTGTGCTTCCAGGAGGTCGCGCGCAACGATCCGCAGATCGCCGGCGGCGCCGACCAGGTGGCGGAACTGCAGGCGCTGTTTCCGCAGCACCAGGCTTTCTTCGGCGTCGCGCTGGATCGCGCGGGAACCGGAACGCAGCGACGGCAGTTCGGCAATCTCGTGCTGTCGCGCCTGCCCGTGCTGCAGGTCCATTTCCACCCGCTGCCGCATCCGGCCGAGGGCGGCATCAAGCACATGCAGCGGCAGGCGATCGAGGCGGTGGTCGGGACGCGCGCCGGTCCGCTGCGCGTCGTCACGACGCACCTCGAGTACTACTCGGCCGCGCACCGCGCGGCGCAGATCGAACGGCTGCGCGCGCTGCAGACCGAGGTCGCCGAGAACGAAGCGCGCCCGCCGAAGCCGGGGGCCAGTCCGTACGATCCGGTGCCCCGCCCGGCGTCGCTCGTCCTTTGCGGCGACCTGAACTTCCGTCCGGACGAAGACGAGTACCGAGCGCTGTTCGCGCCGCCGCTGCTCGACGCCTGGCGCCGCGCGCGCGGCGCCGAGCCGCACCCGCCGAGCACCGGCCTGTACGACCGCAGGCAGTGGCCGATGGGCGGGCATTGCCGCGACTATTTCGCGCTGACGGCCGACGTCGCGCAGCGCATCGCCGATGTCGCGATCGACACGGCCACCGATGCGTCCGACCATCAGCCGCTGCGGCTGACCCTGCACGACTGAATCGCCACCATGACTTCCGCATCCCTGCCCGCGCCCGCCGCACTCGCACGCCTGCGTGGCGTGCTGCTCGACATCGACGGCACGATCACGACCGCGGGCCGCCTCGGCGCGGCGGCCTACGGCGCGCTGGAGCGCCTGCAGAAAGCCGGCCTGCTCGTCATCCCGGTGACGGGCCGCCCCGCGGGCTGGTGCGACCTGATCGCGCGCTTCTGGCCGGTCGACGCGGTTGTCGGCGAGAACGGCGCGCTGTACTTCCGCTACGACCATGACCGGCGTCGCATGATCCGCCGCTTCGCGCGCAGCGACGCCGAGCGGGCGCAGGACCGCGAGCGCCTCCGCGCGATCGGGGAGGACGTGCTGCGCGCGGTGCCCGGGGCGGCGATCGCCGCCGACCAGCTGTATCGCGACACCGACCTGGCGATCGACTACTGCGAGGACGTGCCGCCGCTTCCGCCGGAGTCCGTTGCCCGCATCCACGCGCTGCTGACGGCCCGCGGACTGACGGCGAAGGTCAGTTCGATCCACGTGAACGCGTGGCATGGCACGCACGACAAGCTGTCGATGACTCGGCGGCTGATGAGCGAGCAGTTCGGCGTCGACCTCGATGCCGAGCGCGACGCCTTCGCCTTCATCGGGGACTCCCCCAACGACGAGCCGATGTTCGCCTACTTCCCGCACTCCTTCGCCGTGGCCAACATCGCGCCCTTCGTCGACCGGCTGGAGCACCCGCCCGCCCACGTGATCGCGGAGGCCGAGGAGGGCGACGGCTTCGTCGTCTTCGCCGAGCGCGTCCTCGCGGCGCGGGCGTGATCGCGCGGGGCGCCGCGTCGCGGCCGGGCCGGCGCGGCGGCTGACCGCTGTCAACGCGGCCCGCATCCCGCCGCATAGGATGGGGACATGGCGCGAATCGGAGTGATCGGCGGCGGCGCGTTCGGCACCGCGATGGCCTGCGTCCTGCGGCGGCGGGGGCACGAGGTCGTGCTGTGGGCGCGCGAGCCCGAGGTCGTGGACACGGTCAACGTGAAGCGCGAGAACGCGGTCTTCCTGCGCGGCGTGACGCTGCCCGAGGGCATCGTCGCCACGGCGGAGATGGCCGCCGCCGCGCGCGAGTCGGAGTTCGTGCTGCTGGTGCCGCCGGCGCAGCACATGCGCGCCGTGACCGCGTCGTTGCAGCCTCACCTGGCTGCCGGCACTCCGGTGGTCAGCTGCTCGAAGGGCATCGAGCGCGGCAGCTGTGCGCTGATGTCGCAGGTCCTGGCGGACACGCTGCCGCAGGCGCGCGTCGCCATCCTGTCCGGTCCTTCCTTCGCCGCCGAGATCGCGGTCGACCTGCCGGCCGGCGTCACGCTCGCGTGCGCCGATCCGGTGCTCGGAGCACGGCTGGAACAGGCGATCGGCAGCGCGCGCTTTCGCGTCTACCTGTCCGATGACGTCATCGGCGCGCAGGTTAGCGGCGTGATGAAGAACGTGCTGGCGATCGCCTGCGGCATCGTCACCGGCAAAGGCCTGGGCAACAGCATGCGCGCGATGCTTCTCGCGCGCGGCCTGGCGGAGGCGGTCGACCTCGGGCTGGCGCTCGGCGCGCGCCTCGAGACCTTCCTGGGCCTGTCCGGCATCGGCGACATCGACCTGTCCTGCAACAGCCCCCAGTCGCGCAACATGTCGCTCGGCATGGAACTCGGCCGCGGCCGCACGCTGGAGCAGATCCTCGGCGAGCGCATCACGGTGCAGGAAGGAGTGCACTCCTCGAGCGCCATCGCCGAACTGGCCGCCCGGCTCGGCGTCGACATGCCGATCGCGGGGCTGGTCGACCGGGTGCTGAACCATGGGGCCGACCCGGACCGGGAACTCGACGCGCTGATGGCGCAGCCCTTCGGGGTGGAGCGGGCAGTAGTGCCCTGGCTGCGGCGCAGCAGCCGCAACGCGTAGGTCTCCGGCGCTGCGTTCCGGGACGCCGGCGCGGGAATCGATGTCGTCCGCCGGCCCGACGATCGGTGCCGCGCGTGATGGACGTCAAGGGACGCGGCGCGACGCGAACTAGGTTGAAGTCACGCGCGGCCGGGCGATGCCCCGGCCGGCCGTACTGCCGGCGCTTTCGGGGTTCCGCATTGCAGCAAGGGCCCCTGCGACCGGCGCCCGGCTGCACCCAGTGTTCCAGGAGATAACTATGACCATCACCCGCAGAGAAATCCTGCAAGCCTCGGCGTCGCTCGGCGCCCTGGCGGCCATCCACCCGGCGCTGGCCCAGGCGCCGATCGAGGATGAACTGTCCCTGATCACGCCGGTGTCGAAGTTCATCCACGACGCGGCGCTCGCCGAGTTCGCGAAGTACGCGAAGGAGCGCTGGGGAGTCACCGTGAAGGTCAACGCGCTGGCGGCCGGCACGCCGGTTGCCTACGGGCGCATCGTCGAGTGGAAGGGCCGGCCGGAAGTCGACATCTTCTGGGGCGGCGAGAGCGCGCTGTTCGACAAGCTGGCCGAGCAGAAGCTGGTGGCGCCGCTCGCGCTGCCAAAGAACGTCCTCGAATCCGTGCCGGCGTCGATCGGCAAGCCGAAGCCGATCTACCTGAGGGACCCGAAGGGCTTCTGGATCGGCACGGCGCTCGAGCCGTACGGGCTCGTCTATCACCCGACGCTGCTGAAGCGCCTCGGCGTGCCCGAGCCGAAGGACTGGGACGACCTGCTGAATCCGAAGCTCAAGGGCAATGTCGTGCAGTGCGCCCCGACGCGATCGTCGAGCAGCCACGCGACGTACGAGGTGATCCTGCAGCTGTACGGCGATGACAAGGGCTGGGAGTGGCTGCAGCGGCTCGCCGCCAACACGGGGCTGTTCACCGCGCGCAGCCGCGACGTCCCGTCCGTGGTCGCCAAGGGCGAGTTCGCGGCCGGCTTCGCGGTGCCGAGCTACATGGCTTTCGAGGAGCGCCTCGCCGGGTACGACATCAAGTACGTGGCGCCGCCCACCGCGTGGATCACGCCCGAGCCGATGGCCGTGCTGGCCGGCTGCAAGCACCCGCGCGCCGCGCAGGCCTTCATCGAGTTCCTGCTGACCGAGCGCGGGCAGCGCATCTTCATGGAGCGGGGCCTGTTCCCGCTGACGCCGAAGTATCGCGTGCAGGGCGCGCCCGGGTCGGACGCCGAGAAGGCGGTCGAGTTCACCGGCGGCGTGCGCTCGTACTTCGACCGCGAAGTGAAGAACATCTACGACGACGACAAGGCGCAGGCCCGTTACACCCAGGTCAACGAGCAGTTCCGCCGCGACATCGAGGCGGTCTGGGAGCAGCTGAAGAAGAAGTACTGAGCTGATCCCGGACGGGGCGCAGCCCGCGGGAGCGATCGAGGAGGCACGCCGTGCGCATCGCCGTGCAGAACGTCACCAAGCGCTTCGGCGCGATGGCGGCGGCCAACGACGTCACGCTGACGGTCGAGGAGGGCGAGCTCTTCACCCTCCTCGGGCCGTCGGGCTGCGGCAAGACCACGCTGCTGCGGCTGATCGCGGGCTTCTACTCCCCGGACGACGGCGAGATCCGCTTCGGCGATCGCCGCGTGAACGAGGTGCCGCCGCACGAGCGCGGCATCGGCATGGTGTTCCAGAACTACGCGCTGTGGCCGCACATGACGGTCAGGGACAACGTCGGCTACGGACTGAAACTGCGCAAGGTGACCGGCGCCGAGATCGCGCAGCGCGTGCAGGCCGTCCTTGAGAAGGTCAAGCTCGGCGGGCTGGACCAGCGCTACCCGGGGCAGCTGTCGGGCGGACAGCAGCAGCGCGTCGCGCTCGCGCGCGCGCTGGTGCTCAACCCAGAGATCCTGCTGCTCGACGAGCCGCTGTCCAACCTCGACGCCAAGATCCGCATCCAGGTGCGCGCGGAGATCCGCAAGCTGCAGAAGGAACTCGGCATCACGACGATCTACGTCACGCACGACCAGGAAGAGGCGCTGACGATGTCGGACCGCATCGCCGTCTTCGACAAG
>CAYGXL010000110.1:0-3261 GCA_964353935.1 uncultured Burkholderiaceae bacterium
GCGTAGTCCGGGATTCCGGGGCCGTGGTCGCGCACGGTGATGTCGACGCGTCCGCGCACGGCGCTGGCGTCGACCGTGACAGCCGACTCGCGCGGGGCGAAGTCGATCGCGTTCAGGACCAGGTTCGACAGCGCGCGCTGCAGCAGGAACGGATCGCCGCGCGCGACGAGCGACGGATCGACGTCGATGAACAGTTCGACACTGCGTTGCGCCGCGACCGTGGACAGTTCGTTGCGCACGGCGTCGGCGATCGCCGCCACCGGCACCGGCTCGCGCTGGCCCAGCACGCCGCGCCGTTCCAGGCTGGACAGTTCGAGCATGCGGTCGACCAGGTCCTGCGCGCGCGCCACCTGTTCCTCGATGTTGCGCGTGAAGCGGATGCGGGCGTCCTCGGGCAGCGGCTCGCGCAGCAGTTCGGCCGCCCCGCGGATCGCCGCCAGCGGGCTCTTGATCTCGTGCGTCAGCGTCGCGACGTACTCGTCGACGTAGCTCCGGCCGGCGAGCGCGTCGCGCATGTCGTTGAAGGCGACGCGGAACGGATTCAGCACCCGGCCGACGCCTCCCTGTCGAGAACGCACGACGCGCCACAGGTCGGTCACCAGGCCGAACGGGCGCACCAGCCAGACGGTGACGATCAGCAGCAGCAGCGCGAAGGACGCCACCGCGATGCCGCCGGCGATGAACAGCTTCTGCCGCGCGTTCGCGACGAAGGGGGAGAACGCCGCCACGGGCTTGCCGACGCTGACCATGCCGACGATCGCGTCCTCCGAGTCCGGGGTTGCGCGCTCGCGGATCGCGGCGCCGACGTACATCACCGCCGATGCCGGATCCTCCGGGTCCGCGAGCGTTGTGCGGGCGCCGTACTGGCCGGCCAGCGTCAGGCTGACGTCGCGCCAGCCGCGGTAGTCCTTGCCGGCGTCGCGACCGGCCGAGTCGTACAGCACCGTGCCCTGGCTGTCGGTGACGTAGACGTGCAGCACGACCGCGTTCTTGTGGATCTGGAAGATCCGGGCGTCGAGCGGTCGCTTGCCGACGTGCTCCAGCGTGCGCTCGAGTTCCTCGGTCTGGATCACGCCCGCGTAGGCCTGGCGTTCGAGCAGGGTCGCGAGGAGGTTGGCCGTGTCGACGAGCGACTCCTCGGCCGACTCGCGATAACGCGGATCGATGTCGAGGCTAATGCGATAGAGCAGCAGCACAACCGCCGCGACGTACAGCGCGACGATGGCGGCAAAGAGCCGCGAACGGCGGCTCATGTCGTAGGCGGCGCGTCGCTCACTGCACTGCCTCGCTCAGCGAGTATCCGAGGCCGCGGTGCGTCACGATCGGGTCCACATCGGGCGCCACGTCGCGCAGCTTGGAGCGCAGGGTCTTCACGTGCGCGTCCACCGTGCGGTCGAAGGCGGACGCGGGATCGTCCCAGGCGCGTTCCATCAATTCGTCCCTGGAGTAGACGCGGCCCGGCCGCTCGACCAGCACCTTGAGCAGCCGGTACTCGGTGCGCGACAGGTCGAGCGCGCGACCGCGGAAACGGATCAGCTTGCGTTCGTCGTCGACCTCGAATGGCCCCGTGGCTGCCGGCGGCGCGGGGCTCGTCGTCGAACGCTGGACCCGCCGCAGCACGGTGCGCACGCGCGCCGCGAGTTCGCGCGGGGAGAACGGCTTGGCGATGTAGTCGTCGGCGCCGAGTTCGAGCCCGACCACGCGGTCGATCTCGCTCGAGCGGGCGGTCAGGAAGATCGCCGGCAGGCCGGGGTCGATCAGCTGCAGTTGCTTGAACAGTTCGAAGCCGTTGATGTCGGGCAGGCCGACGTCCAGCACCGCCAGCGCGCACGGCCGGGAGCGCGCGGCCTCGAGTGCCGCGCCGCCCGTTGCGCACCAGTGCGGCTCGAAGCCGTCGGTCGACAGCGCGTAGACGATGGTGTCGGCGATGGCCGGTTCGTCTTCGACGACGAGGATGCGGGGGCGGGACATTGTGCAGGCGGATGTTATCGAAGCCACCCACCACGAGGCCGACAGGCCCGCGAGCGCGGCCTGCGAAGGCGGTCGGCTACGCCGACTCCCCTCCGCTGCTCGCCGCGGCGGGCCGTCCCGCAAACTCGCTCCCTGCGGTCGCTCAAACAGGCGGGCCGGCAAGGCCCCGCCGTGGCTGCGCTGCTCGGCGCCTTCGAAGGCCGCGCCCGCGGGCCCGTCGTCATCGCGCGCTCCGTCGGGGCGACGCTTACCGCGGGTCAGATGCCCCAGGTGACGTCGACCTTCGTCTTCTGCGCTTCCCTCAGCATCTCGACCAGCGGAAACGCGCGTTGCCCCAGCGTGATCGGCCGCGGCAGCACGGTTCCGTCACCCTGCTTGTCCTGGAGCTCGGCGTCTTCCAGGGCGGCCTTCAACTGCGCCTTTTCCTCTTCGACGGCGGCGACCAGCCTCTGCAGCGCTTCGGGGACTTGCTCGGCGGTGATGACGCCGCGTGGCGATTCCTGGCGGCCGATGATCTCGAATATGCGACGGGCGCTCTCCTCGAACATGAAGATTTCGCCGGCGGCCTTGGAACGGAAAACGACGAGTGACATGGTGGGGGCGCCTGGGTGGGATGCGCCGATTCTAGGCTCGCGCTCGGCGGCGGCGGCCAGGGGCTGCGCACGAGGGGGCGAGGGCGCGCGTCGATATACTGCCCGACGACAGCATCCCTGGCATCCCTGACAACTCCCGGACCATGACGCACAGGTGGCGTTCGGCCTTCGTCGCCGCATTGGCGCTGCTGTCGCTCGCATGCAGCCAGCGCTTCGAGTGGCGCGAAGTCCGGGTCGACGAAGGCGCCGTCGCCGCGCTTCCCGGTCGGCCGCAAAGCGTGACGCGTGACCTCGACGTCGGCGGCCAGCCGGTGTCGATGACCATGTGGTCGACCGGCGTCGGAGCCACCATGTTCGCCGTCGGTGCGGCGCGCCTGCCGGCGGCGCTTTCCGCGGAGCCCGCCGGGCGCGCACAGGCGATCGCGCACTTCCGGGACGGACTTTTACGGAACATCGGCGGGGCGGCCACCACGAGCAAGCCGCCGACGCTGACGCTGCCGCCGGGCAGCGCCCGCAAGCTGCTCGCCGCCGAAGCTGTCGAAGCAACCGGCCGGCCGGGACCGGACGGCCGCAAGTCGCGGCTTGCCGCGCGATTCTTCATCGTCGATGATCAGCTCTTTCAGGTCGTCGCGTTGGGCGCCGAGGGCGAGATTCCGCCCGAAGTGCTCGATACCTTCTTCACTTCCTTCCGGCTGGT
>CAYGXL010000110.1:3361-7716 GCA_964353935.1 uncultured Burkholderiaceae bacterium
GCGATCCAGCGGCAGGCGGCGACGATGGACTTCGCGCCGACGTTCCAGATGGGGCACCCGCTCGTGTTCGAGGCGGCCACCGCGGTCGCGCAGGTCGCGCCCGAGGGCATGGACCGCGTGTTCTTCACGAACAGCGGTTCCGAGTCGGTCGACACGGCGATGAAGATCGCGCTCGCGTACCACCGCGCGCGCGGCGAACCGAGCCGGCGCCTGATCATCGGACGCGAACGGGGCTATCACGGCGTCAACTTCGGCGGCACGGCGGTGGGTGGCATTCCAGGCAACCGCAAGACCTTCCCGCAGCTGATGGCGATCGTCGATCACCTGCGGTCCACGCACGACATCGCGCGCAACGCGTTCTCGCGCGGGACGCCGGCGCACGGGGTCGAGTTCGCCGACGAACTCGAGCGCCTGGTGACGCTGCACGACGCGAGCAACATCGCGGCCGTGATCGTGGAGCCGGTGGCGGGCTCGACCGGCGTGCTGCTGCCGCCGAAGGGCTACCTCGAGCGGCTGCGCGAGATCTGCACGAAGCACGGCATCCTGCTGATTTTCGACGAGGTGATCACCGGCTTCGGGCGCCTCGGCACGCCGTTCGCGGCGGACTTCTTCAAGGTGCGGCCGGACATGATGACGGTCGCCAAGGCGATCAACAACGCGGCGATCCCGATGGGCGCGGTGATCGTCGACAACCGCATCCACGATGCCGTCATCGAGGCCACTCCGGTCGGCGGCATCGAGTTCATGCACGGGTACACGTACTCGGGCCACCCGATGGCGGCCGCGGCGGTCATCGCCACGCAGCAGCTCTACAGGGACGAGCAGACCTTCGCGCACGCCGCGGCGATCGCGCCGTACTTCGAGGACGCGGTCCACAGCCTGCGCGACGCGCGCCACGTGATCGACGTGCGCAACCTCGGCCTGGTGGCCGGCATCGAGCTCGCGCCGCGCGCCGGGGCGCCCGGCAAGCGCGCCTACGAGGCCTTCGTGAAGTGCTTCGAGATGGGCGTGCTGGTGCGCACCACCGGCGACATCTTCGCGCTGAGCCCGCCGCTGATCATCGAGAAGTCGCACGTCGACCAGCTGGTGTCGATGCTGCGCGACGCGCTGAAGGCGGTCGAATAGGGCCGGCCGCGGGGATGTAACCGCAAACGCAGGAGACACCATGGGCAAACAGGAAGCGGGGATCGAGCAGATCGGCCACTGGATCGGCGGCGTGCGCCATGCCGGCGCGGCAGACCGCACGAGCGAGGTGTTCAACCCGGCCACGGGCGAAGTCAGCGGCCTGGTGCAGCTCGGCGGCGCGCCGGTGGTCGACGTTGCGGTGCGCGCGGCCCTCGCCGCGTTTCCCGCGTGGAGCGAAGCCTCCGCGCTGAACCGCGCGCGCGTGATGTTCCGCTTCAAGGAGCTGCTCGACCGTCATCACGACGACCTCGCGCGGATCATCACGCGCGAGCACGGCAAGGTCCTCAGCGACGCCAGGGGCGAGGTGCAGCGCGGGCTGGAAGTCGTCGAGTTCGCCTGCGGCGCGCCGCAGCTGCTGAAGAGCCAGTTCTCGGACAACATCGGCGGCGGCATCGACAACTTCTCGCTGCGCCAGCCGCTCGGCGTGGTCGCCGGCATCACGCCGTTCAACTTCCCGGTGATGGTGCCGATGTGGATGTTCCCGCTGGCGCTCGTGTGCGGAAACACCTTCGTCCTGAAACCGTCCGAGCGCGACCCGTCGGCGAGCCTGCTGATCGGCGAACTGCTGAAGCAGGCCGGCCTGCCCGACGGCGCGTTCAACGTCGTGCAGGGCGACAAGGCGGCAGTCGATGCGATCCTGCAGCATCCTGACGTTGCCGCCGTCAGCTTCGTCGGCTCCACGCCGATCGCCGAGTACATCCACAACGAGGGCACGCGGCGCGGCAAGCGCGTGCAGGCGCTGGGCGGCGCGAAGAACCACATGGTGGTGATGCCCGACGCCGACCTCGACCAGGCGGCCGATGCCCTGGTGGGCGCGGGCTACGGCTCGGCCGGCGAGCGCTGCATGGCGATTTCCGTCGCGGTCGCGGTCGGCCACGTCGGCGACGAACTGGTCGCGAAGATCGCCGAACGCGTGAAGAAGCTGCGCATCAAGGACGGCATGGAGCCGGACGCCGACATGGGCCCGGTCGTGACCGAGACGCACCGGCAGAAGATCCTTGGCTACATCGAGCAGGGCATCGCGAGCGGCGCGAAGCTGGTGTGCGACGGCCGTCGCCACAGCGTGCCGGGCCGCGACAAGGGCTTCTACCTCGGCGCGACGCTGTTCGATCACGCGCAGCCGGACATGTCGATCTACCGCGAGGAAATCTTCGGACCGGTGCTGACCGTCGTGCGCGTCCCGGACTTCGCCGCCGCGCTCGACCTGGTCAACGGCCACGAGTTCGGCAACGGTGTCGCGTGCTACACGACCGACGGCGGCACCGCGCGCGAGTTCGCGCGCCGCGTGAAGGTCGGCATGGTCGGCATCAACGTTCCGATCCCCGTGCCGATGGCCTTTCACTCGTTCGGCGGCTGGAAACGCTCGCTGTTCGGCGACCACCACGCCTACGGCGAGGAAGCCGTGCGCTTCTACACACGCTACAAGTCGGTGATGCAGCGCTGGCCGGACGCGGCGTCGAGCAAGGGCCCGGAGTTCACGATGCCGGTCAACAAGTAAACGAAGGGATAATTCCAGAGGAAGGGGCGAGCTCTTAGACTTGCATCCGAGCCGGGTAGTCAGACCCGGCCTCCTAGGATGCTCGAATGCTGCCGCCTTCCCTCCGCGCGCGCGCCGCGCGCCTGTCTGCCTGCCTGCTTTTCACCGCTTCGCTGTCGGCAACCGCGCAGACGGCGTCCCAGCCGCTGCAGGGCGCCGCGGCGTCCCAGCCCGCCGCGCGACCGAAGATCGGCCTCGTGCTGTCCGGCGGCGGCGCGCGCGGCGCGGCGCACGTCGGCGTGCTGAAGGTGCTCGAGGAACTGCGCGTCCCGGTCGACGTGATCGTCGGCACCAGCATGGGTTCGATCGTCGGTGCGTCCTACGCGTCGGGCAATTCCGTCGCCGAAATGGAGCGGGACATCGCGACGATCACGACCGCGAACCTGTTCACTGACCGCCCGCCTCGCGCGGACCTGCCGATGCGGCGCAAGGCGGACGATTCGGACCCGTACATCGTTCCCGAGCTCGGCCTCACGGCGGACGGCATCGTGCTGCCCAAGGGCATCATCACCGGCGTGTCGGTCGAGGCCCAGCTGCGCAAGCTCGTGAAGTTCACGACGGTGCGCAGCTTCGACCAGTTGTCGATTCCGTTCCGCGCGATCGCCACCGACCTCGGCACCGGCGAAATGGTCGTGCTGAAAGACGGCAGCCTGATCACCGCCATGCGGGCATCGATGTCGGTGCCGGGCGGCATGGCGCCGGTCGCCGTCGGCAACCGCCAGCTCGTCGACGGCGGACTGGTCCGCAACCTGGGGGTCGACGTCGCCCGCTCGATGGGCGCCGAGATCATCATCGCCGTCAACCTCGGCACGCCGCTGATGCGCCCGGAGCAGATCACCTCGATCCTGAGCGTGACCGGTCAGATGATCAACATCCTGACCGAGCAGAACGTCCGACGCTCGCTGGCGGAACTGAAGCCGCAGGACATCCTCATCGAGCCTGCGCTCGGCGATTTCTCCGCGGGCGACTTCGACAACCTGACCAAGACGGTGCCGATCGGCGAGGCCGGAGCGCGCAAGGTCGCCGACCGGCTGCGCGCGCTGTCCCTGCCGGCCGAGCAGTACGCGGCGCTGCGCGCGCGCCAGGGCCCGGCGAGCACCGACGCGATGATCACCGTGGTCGACGAGATCCGGGTCGAGGGCACGCAGCGCATCAACGCGCAGGTCGTGCTGCAGTCGATGCACACCGAGGTCGGCAAGCCGCTCGACCGCGACACGATCGACCTCGACCTGCGCCGCATCTACGGCCGCGGCGACTTCGAGAACGTCGGCTTCATCGTCGAGGAAATCGACGGCAAGCGCGTCCTGACCGTGAAGGTGAAGGAGAAGCCGGAGACGCACTACGTGCGCTTCGGCCTCGAGCTCGCAGCGGACCTGGGGCAGCGCTCGTACTTCAACCTCTTCGCATCGCATCGGGCGAAGGGGCTCAACAGCTTCGGCGCGGAGTGGAGGAACGACGTCGTCCTCGGCCGCAACGTGCTGCTCGGCACCGAGTTCTACCAGCCGCTGTCGGAACGGCAGTACTTCTTCGTCGCGCCTCAGCTGCGGTACTCGAACAAGCCGCTGGACCTGTACGTCGACGACCTGCTGAGCGCCGAGTACCAGGATCAGTCGGGCGTCGCGCAGTTCGACGT
>CAYGXL010000110.1:7816-8922 GCA_964353935.1 uncultured Burkholderiaceae bacterium
TACAACCGCTGGAGCGCGGGGGCGGGGGCCGCCGTTTCAGCCGGTCGTCACACGTTCGAACTCGCCGCGTCGGCGGGCGGAAAGCTCGGGTCGGACCCGATCCCGATCTACGACCAGTTCGAACTCGGCGGATTCCTGAAGCTGTCGGGACTGGCGCGGGGACAGATTCGGACGCAGGACTACCAGTTCGTCCGGCTCGGGTATCGCACGAAGCTCGCCGACATCCCGCTGTTCGAGGGCATTTACTTCGGCGCGTCGCTGGAGGCGGCCCGCGCGAAGCCGTTCATTCCCGTCTGGCGGGGCGAACGCGTCGACGGCAGGCTCACGATTCCGGCGGGGGCCCTGTATGTCGGCGTCGACTCGCCGCTGGGGCCGCTGTACCTCGGCTTCGGCTACTCGAGCCGGGACCACTCCGCCGTGTACCTGTACCTCGGGCGGCCGTAGGGCCCGCCAAGGCCCGGCGCATGCGCGAGCCATGCGTGAGCGGGCCCTAACCGCCGTTGCGCATCGCGCCCTGGAGCAGCTGCGCGGTTTCGCAGAAGTTGCGGGCTGTCTCGCGCATGAAGTCGCGCATTTCGTGGGTCATCGAGGCCGATACGACGTGCCAGCGTCCGTCTTCGTGCCGCTTCACCCGGCCGTTGGTCGACAAGCGTTCGAGCTTGCGACGCACCGTCTCGCGCGGAATGCCGGTGATCTGCGCCAGGTCGCTCGAACGCAAGCCGTTGGCACGCAGGAGCGTGTCGGGAAACGTGCCGTCGGGCTGCAGCGGCGTCAGCGGTTTCGCGCCGGGGCCGAGCAGGGCCGCCGTGTTCTGCAGCGCCAGCGCGCTCCAGATCACGAGGCTCTCGAAGTCGCCGTTCGTCTGGCGGGCCATCCTGAGCAGGTGATGCACCAGGAAGCGGTTCAGGATGAATCCGGCCAGTGCGAAGTTGCGGTCGAAGGCGGCATCGAAGTCGCTGCCGCAAGGGGAAACGGTGCTGTCCATCGTGCTGCGCGCTGTTCGGCGCCGGTTTTCCCGGAAGATGCGAATTGTCGTCCAAATCGACTTCCAGCGTCGAGCGTTTGTCGTAAACACGACAGATTCACTGTTCGCGCAGTGCGCGCCG
>CAYGXL010000111.1:0-8909 GCA_964353935.1 uncultured Burkholderiaceae bacterium
CACACTTTTCGATGTATTGAATATAGCATTTTTTGAGCGAAGTGCTCGCCCCACAGCAACCGCTTCAGAGAACGTAAAGATTCGTAAAAGAAGTAATAGAGCGCAGTAACCTACTCCGAAGACTGCGTAAAGCAGAGCATTGATTGACCATGAAGACTTCAGCCACAACAGCGGAAGGAAAGTAAATCCTAAAACGATAATCCATGCCCACTTTCTTAATGAATAGGTCATCACTCTTTTCATACGCCATGTTAAATAGCCTGCAAAGATGGCCGATGAAAACAGGACAGCAAAACACCCTCCCAGGCTTCCCCATTTGGCGATGAGGAAGGGCCCGAAAATCCAGAGTGCGGTGAGACGTATGACCGCTGACATCACCGCTGTCTTAGGAGTGTTGTGGACGACCGTAAGGAGAATGGCCACACTGCTCAGGATCTGAACCCACAGCGTTAGGGAGAGAGGTAACAGATTGGCTGCCACGGGCCGATAGGCAGCACCCAAAACCAACGGCACCAGGTCATTTCCGAGAAGAAGAACGCCAAACACCACAAACATCCCTCCCACGGTCAGCCCATTGATCAATTGCTCTATCCATTGTCTGAGGATTTCGGTTTTGCCCTGAGCTTGCAGGGTGATCATGAAAGGGGAAAAAGCGATAGTAAATTGTGGAATGGCCAGAGCGATCGTGAGATACACGTTATTAGCAAGTCCAAAAAACGCGACCTGCACATAATCAGGGTAGAACAATCGCACCAATACTTCTCCGCTACATTGGAAGGCGGCAGAGAGCAGGTTGAAAATGAGAAAGATAAGACCAAAGCGGAGATAAGGGGTGAGGTAACGGATATCCAGACGGAATTCCCTCCAGGAAAAATAGGACTTCCCCCACCAGGCACCAATGGATAGGATGACACACTCAGTAAGCCATAATCCCAGGAAAGCCCCCTGCAGACTGGCCAGATAAAAACCGACGATGACCAAGACAAGTATAAACCAATGGCGAAAAATCTCACCCATCCCCCAACGTGCTGCCTGGTTGAGACCAAGGAAGAGGGTGAAGAAGGGATGGGCCGTTGCTCGGAAAAACAGGGTGACTGCCATCGTAACGAGTAAGATCAGATCAAGGTCGGTCAGCCACAAGGCGGTGAACAGCAAATACAGACACGCGCATAAGGCACCGCTTACCATGCTTACCGCGAATAAGTTGCTAAAGAACTTTTGAAGCTTCTTCTTCTCTCCTTGAAGCATGAAATATGGGACATATCGCCCCATGACTTGGGAGGAGCTAAGGTCACTGCCCCACACTAACCAGAGGTAAAGAGACGTGACCAGTGCATATCGTCCATAGTTTCCGGGTCCCATCATTCGAGGCACCAAGACAGCGAACAGGAAACTGGCTACGATATGGAGCCCTCTTTGAGCCAGAAGGAAACCAGCATTTCGAACGGTGATTCGTGCTTCGTCAATCATAATGCCCTGATGAGAGTGTTGAGTTGCTCTTCCGGATGATCTGTCTCAGCATTTCCAACAAAAAGCCTGTTGCGTTTGTACCTTGCGCCAGGACAATCAATGCCAAAATCAAATACTTTTTTGGTCCCCGGATCTCCGCCAATGGATAACGTAACATATTCACATAAAATGATAAGGGCTCTAACCTGAAATGGTCTAAGCGGCGGCAGGCACGGAGTTGGTGAAAGCGGAAGGCACCACGCCCATAGTTAAATTGCTGTCTGCAGAGACGGTGAAGTGTCAGCCGATGGGCATGGTAGATCAGGGCTTCTGGTGCATAGACCATCCGAAAGCCATGACGGAGCCACCGTTCGCAGAATTCTCGGTCTTCCCCCCCTGCACGCGGGAAGGACATATCAAAACCGCCTATCCGGTGGAAGCGATCTTTGGGTAGAGTTAAGTTGTTGGATGTAAAGAAATGTGCTTGGTCAGGATTCGCATTATAGTAGGTATAGAGATATCGAATCAGGAAATCGCTCGCTGTTGAGTAGAGATTGTGGAGGAACACATTGAGGGTCCGTCCCCCAATCATGTTACCCGGAGTTCCATTAAAACGTACTGCCAGGGTCTTCAACCATTCGGGAGCAGGGGTACAGTCATCGTCCGTAAAAGCCAGGAGTTCTCCCTTTGCATGTGTGGTCCCTTTGTTACGAGCGATGGCTGGACCGCTATGGGGTTGGGTGACCAGCGTGATGTCAAGCCGATTGCTGAAGGAAAAGACAACGCCCCCCATAGGGCTCTCGCTCCCATCATCGACCACGATCACTTCAAAACGATCTCGAGGATAGTTCAGACGGGCCAGGGATTGTAGGCAGTGGGTCAGTGGCAATGGTCGGTTGAAAGTTGGGATAATAATCGAGAAGAAAGGTTGTTTATCTTTCATCCCCCACCGTCTCTTTCTATTTGGGCACTGTTTAACATCGAATGTTCGAAGACACGAAATTCAATTCTCTATCCGGTCTATCAGGTGTCTCTCGCGATGGAACTCCAAATCGCGCATTCGTTCTTTTGCACTCCCAACCCCTAAAAGAAGGCCAGCCATTTCACCTGCTGCGTTTATGACCAGACCCAATATCAATACCGGGAGGATCTGTGGAAACAGATGGTACTGCTTTTGGGTCCGACGTAAATGCCGAAGAATACGCCAAAGGCAAACCACTGGAATGAGCGGTGTGCCGCCAATGTAGAACAACCGCCTTAAGAGCGACCAGCGCTTTGCGCGAGTGACAGCAAACAGACGCCCGCTATGAAATTGAGCAGATTTCCAGGAGGAGAAACGCTCAAAGTTTAAATGGAAGGTCTTTGCTGCTGGCTCCAGGTAAAGTTGGTAACCTTTTGCCCCCAAGTCCCAGTGCAGAACGCTTTCTGCCTCGATCATGTCTTCCAGCGCAGAGCCGTAATCCAGAAGAATATTCCGTTTGTAACTGCTGTTATGCCCGGGCAAATGGTCAATCGGTCCTGCCGGGGCTGGGTCAAGCCATCGTCCGTAGGAGATCAAGAAATCAACCCAACTTGTCAGTCTTTCCGGATTGGCATTACGCATCACTGGGCCGACGGCTGCCCAGGATTGCTGGTGCGCTTTGATCAGTGCCTCTGCCCATTCGGGGTTCGGATAAGAGTGCTCCTCGATGAATGCCACGAGTGGGGCATCTGCTTGGCGAAGGCCAGCTGCACTGGCGGAGGCTAAAGAACCTATTTTGCCAACTCCTATAACACGGTATTGGAAAAAGTCTTTCAACTCTGAATGGTCTGCCACAAGCGTCTCTTCAGACGGAGCAACGATAATGAGCTGAAGGCGGTCCCTGACCGTTTGGGCATGCAAGCACCTAATTACCTTACGGATGGTTTCATAATCATCAGGTGTGACAATCACTACCGACATCTCGGGGAGATTACATCCGCTCATGGTCCTCCTTTCATCATCAATGAAGAAGCGACATCTTCATACGGCCGGATCCGGTATCGTTACCGGTCGTCCTGTCCCGACTGACTCCTCGGCGGCCCCAATCGTCATCAGGCTTCGGAAACCGTCATAAAAGTCCGGAACTCCAGGACGATGAGCCCGCACAGCCGTTACAAAATGGGTCAAGGCTTCCCGATAGGAAGGTTCATGGCCTGGTGCGCGAATTTTTTCTAGCAGATAGGGAAGGTGGGTGAGCGCTTTCACCCCATGCCATAGCCGCCTGAGGCGGAAAGAATCGAGTGTTGGACCATAAATTTCGACGCACAGCGAAAGATAACGATCCACAAATAACTTTCCTGTTTGGCCATAAACCTCGAACCGATCCTCCTCAATAGAATTTAGGGAAAAGAAGGATTGAACCATCAGACCATCGGAGAGTTTTAGTTGTAACATGGCGGTGTCATCTTCGCTGTGTAGAGATCGCAACGATGCAAATACTTCTCGTACTTCTTGACCAAAGAAAAAACGGATAAGGTCAGTGTGATGGGATGCCAAATCGAGCAGGACACCGCCGCCGATAGACCTCGTTTGTAGCCAATCGGGTAAATTTCGCCCTGTTGTAGAAAATGTCGAATGTACTCCCACCAGTTTCCCTAAGCTGCCCGCCTGGAGATACTCCTGTGTCGCCCGATAAAGCCGATTAAAACGATAGTTAAACCCGATCATCCCGACAAGATGTGTGTTCTGCCAAACCTCCAGTACCCTTCGTGCCTGCTCAAGACTCGTAGCGAGCGGTTTTTCTAAATAAACGTGCTTGCCTTGTTGAAGTGATGCAATAGCCGCCTCAGCATGAAGGTCGTTGGGCAGACAAATGATCACTGCCTCGACCTCTTTCATTTTCAAAAGTTTCTTATAATGGTCACACACAACAGCCTTGGGCACAAGGTGACGTGCTTTTTCGAGGCGCTCGGGGTCCACTTCCGCCAATGCTACCAATTCAACCTCTGGCAGGTGGGTCAACACCGGGAGATGGACCGACTGAGCAATGCGGCCACATCCCATCAGTCCTGCTTTGAGAGCAGACATCGGAAGCTCCTTTGGTTCATCTCCTCTTGATTTGGCTAAACGCTTCGCAAAAAAAACCTGTAGCATTTGCCACTTGCGATATCACCAATAGCATTTTCACCCACAACCCTCGTCGTTTCGGTTCCTTCGTCAATGAATTAAAAAATAAACTCATATAAAATTTCGGGTTCGGGCGGAGTCGCCCCGTTCCACGTCGTGCCCTTGCTTGATGGAATCGATATGCACCCCTTCCATAATTGAAGTGCCGCCGCCAAAAAGCACGAAAATTCAAGGGATGAGAGTGGTAGATTAGAATTTCTGGGGTGTAGGTCATCTGGAAACCATGGTGCCGCCAGCGGTCACAGAAATCACGATCCTCAGATGTCTTGAATGTGATATCAAAGCCGCCGATAGAATGGAAATGGGCTGCCGGCACCGTCAGGTTATTGGAAGCGAAAAAGAATGCCTGGCTTGGGATAGGATTATGGTAGGTATAACCGGCATTAAGGAGGGTTTGGCTAGCTGTTGCATAGAGGTTTTCGAAGAGGGCATTGAGCGTCCGTCCACCGATGGCGTGATCTGGAATTTCAGCGAAGCGTTTTGCCAGCTTTCGCAACCAATCTGGAAATGGAGTGCAGTCGTCGTCTATAAAGACTAAGAACTCTCCTTTTGCTCTTTTTGCGCCAGTATTTCGTGCTGCAGCCGGGCTGGCATGGAGTTGCTTGAGCAACGTCATGTTGAGCTGGTCGAGAAAAGGAGCCACTACAGGTTGCAGCGGCATATCACTTCCATCATCTATGACAATCACTTCGAACTGCTCGCGGGGATAGTCAAGATGGGATAGGGATTCGAGACAAATCGCCAGTTGTTTCGGCCGGTTGTAAGTCGGAATGATGATCGAAAAGAAGGGCTTTTTCTGCTTCATCAGAAATTCTATCTTTAACGAGTAAGATGCCTTCTTGTAGGAATCACATCAGATAATTGAAGCTCAGCTCACTCCATCATGTGATTTCTCGATGGGAGAGAGATGTCTCTCTTACAATAGGAGAACCTTTGAAATAACCAACGAGCTCACCCAGAGACCAAAAAATGAGTCCTAATATTAATAGTGGCAATACCTTTAGAAAATGAAAGAGATAAATTCTGTTTATTAAATTTGTTAGCCCTATCTTGAAGAAAAGCCAAAGGGGAATTAGGAAAGAAAAAATTACGTAAATCCCTCTTTTGAATTCGGAAAAGTCTTGACTATTGATCCGGACCGTAGCAAAAGATCGTCCATGCTCGAATTCGTGCCTTAAGAATTTTCCGAACCGGTCCAGATTGTGATGGGAGATACGAATAGAAGGGACAAACTGCAAGTAATGTCCATTTCTAACCAAGCGCCAGTGAAATTCTGTATCAGAGGAATAAGTTCCTTCAATAAGAAGTCCAAATATTTCAAAGGCTTTTCTTTTATAGGACATGTTGGCGCCTGCGATGTCTCTTAATGATTTGGGAGGGGTGTGGGGCATCCATTGACTGAATTCACAGAAGTAACCTGCCCAGCCGATGAAGCTGTCTGGGTTTCCATTAGCAATGGCGCCTCCGATAGCGAGATGAGGAGATCGATGGGCTTGAAGAATGTTATCAATCCAGTCCGGTTCAGCTCTGCAATCCGCATCGATAAAAGCGACGATCTCACCTTGGCTGACAGAGAGACCAAAATTTCTTGCATCACCGCAAAATTTTCTTTCTGGAAACCGATACCATCTAACTTCTGGGAATCTTTCTCTGACCCCTCCGGTCACGGTATCCGGGGAACTGTCGACCACGATGGTTTCAACATATTCATCCGTCTTTTGATTCCTCAGGGATTCCAGGCATCCCTCTAAGAGATATCCAGAGTTATAGGAAGAGATGATGACGGAAAGTAAAGGTTTTTCAAACTGCACGATGCCTGCATTGTCCTTTCTAAATCGATTTCAAATAGAAGACATGAGAGACACATTGTTCCACATTCGCGAAATTCAGAGTGCAATTTTCACATCTGAGGCCTGCTCGCTCCCCTTTAAGAAAACGCTCCCGAAGCAAACGAAATTTTTCCCCGAACCATATTTCTCGAAAACCCTCTCCATGATCCCCGAAGACATTGCCCAAGGAAAGCTCCAGACCGGTATGATAATCACAGGGAACGACGACGCCATCCCTGTAAACGGTTGGATGATTCCACAATTTTTTGCAAAGATTTTTTTTCCTGATCGGTTGCCCATTCTCGTTGTATTCGAATCGACGGTATTCCGCCCGTCGAGGGAGAAGGCAATTGCCTTGGACGTCGTTGTCAAACATATTCATTGTTTTAAGCGTGAGCACATCCACCCCAAGTTCCTGAGCCAGCCTTCTCATCTGAGGGACTTCCTCTTCATTGTCCCTGGTCACAACCATGCGAAGGTTGAGAAGAGGCGTTGAGGCCCCCCGTTTCTTTCGTTGTTGTAAGAGGGAGCGGAGTCCCCGGAGTACTCTGTCGAAATCCCCTTGGTGTCGATATTTCTCGTAGGTTTCTCTGGTGACGCCATCCAGAGCGAAGATGAGGACATCTAGTCCGGAATCGATCAGATGGTCGATGTTCTTCTCATCTTCAAAAAAATGGCCGTTGGTGCTGCTGATCATTTTAAGGCCTTTGTCTTTAGCATATCGGATCATGGAAAAGAAATCCTGGTTGATAAAAGGTTCCCCCCAGCCCCACAGATGAAGGAATAGCAAATGATCACCCACCTCATCGATCAGTTTCTCAAAATTTTTCAGGCTCAATAGTCCCTGTGGTTTGTTATCCGTAACGATATGACATACCGGGCACCTGAGGTTACACATGTTGGCCGGTTCGATTTGAAGATGTGTTGGATAGGCCCAGACCCTGTCTGATTTCAAGGAGTAGGAAAGCTCAGCGAGAAACCAATTCCGCATCCTTTTCCAGGTGAGGTGGGTGTAGGTAAAATCGATTTTATCAAACGTGAAAGTCAGCCGTCGTGTGGCGAAAGTTTTTAGCGTCTTAGTGACCCGTCCCATTTTCAGATATCTCCATAGTATTTTGAAATCGTTCCTTTTTGGATCGGGTAAGAAAAGGGGAAAAGAATCGAAATAACCGATGGACACGGACGTTATCCCTGATAAGACAACAGAAGCCACAGTCACATGCATTGCCAATGCGAGCCAACCCTTCTCGGGTGTGCGTTTGTCGCCTAAAACGACGATAGCCAGAACTGTTCCAGATTTCTCGAAGAGAATTCTCTTTTAAATGGCCCAGGGGTTGATTCCATGGTCCACAGGGAAGAACTGTACCGTCCACCTTGATGCGGGCATGGAGCCACCCGATGTAGCATGGGAATTTATCCCATACAGCTTCACCGATCCGGTAGCGCAAGAGGATTTCGTCGATGTTATGTTTTATAGAAAGTGATTTCAACCTCTCCTTTATTCTTACTAAGGAAAGGTGTAGAGACTTTTCTTCCTCCGGAAAAAGGGTAAAAGGAGCCAACTTTCCACGATGTGAAAGAAAAGGGGAAAAAGATATGGCATTGCATCCGGTTTCATTTGCCAGATCCACCATGACGTCAACCTTTTTAAAATTATGTTGGTTGATCGGTTGATGCAGAATCACCGAAGGGAACTTACTTTTTTTCTCAACTTTAAAAATGGAGAAGAGTTTTAATCCATTCAAAACTCTTTTAAAATAATCTGGGTTTGTTCCCGGGTAGTTGTGTTCATATTCCTCGATCGAACTTGCCCAGAAACTGACCCTTAGAAGATCAAGTTGGGAATCGATGAGAGAATGAACGCTGGCCTCATCCAGTAAAGTGCCATTGGTAATCAGGGTAACATGAATCCCCAATGCCTTGGCCATTGAGATGAGGTCGATCAGGCGGGGGTAAAGCATCGGTTCACCTTCCCCCATGAGAGTGATACTAGGGGTTCCCAGCGCAGCAAGGTCTTGACATAACTTCCCGGCTAAATTGAAAGGAATGTCCAGTACGGCCTGGTCGCCTGGCGCAGGGATGTTGACCAGAGAGGAATGATAACGGCAGCCCAAACACTTAAGATTACAGCGCCGGGTCATATCGATGGTGACGTAGAAAGGCCCTGTGTAAGCCACCTCCCCGGTCAGCAATCCTCTCAGGAGGTTCACCTTTTGCGATAACGTAGCCATAGTCGAATGCAATCCCCAGAATCTATCTTGTCCTGAACTCCACAACCTTGTTATAGATCCAGCCACTGGCAGTACCACACAACGTACCCAGAGCAAAACCGTAAAAAAAACAGATGATGCTTCCTAAAAATGAGACCCGATATCCAATAAAAAATTGGCTTAAAAGTTGTAGATGGGGACCCACGACATACTTTCCACTTTCGGTCATCTGGTAGCTATAGATCAAGCCATCTACCCAATGGATAAAAAGGT
>CAYGXL010000112.1:0-8847 GCA_964353935.1 uncultured Burkholderiaceae bacterium
TCGGCCAGGGCCTCGCGCACTTCGTCCAGCTTGAACGGCTTGATGACAGCGGTGATCTGTTTCATGGTGTTTCCCGGTCGATTCAGTGGAATTCCAGGTGGATCGTACCGCCCGCTCAGGCGCTCTCCTCGCGGAAGCGGTTGGTGATCGGATAGCGCCAGTCCCGGCCGAAGCCGCGATGGGTCACGCGGATGCCGATCGGCGACTGCCGTCGCTTGTACTCGGAGATCCGGATCATCCGCACCACGCGCCGCACGACCGCCTCGTCCAGGCCCTCGGCCACGATGTCCGGTATCGCAAGGCCTTCCTGCATGTAGAGCTCGATGATGCGGTCGAGCACCTCGTAGGGCGGCAGGGAGTCCTGGTCGGTCTGGTTGTCCTTCAGCTCCGCGCTCGGCGCGCGCGTCAGGATGCGCTCGGGAATGACCGGCGCGATCCCGTTGCGATGGCGGCACAGCCGGTACACCAGCGTCTTCAGGATGTCCTTGATGACGGCGAAGCCGCCCGCGAGGTCTCCGTACAGCGTCGAGTAGCCGACCGCCGTCTCGGACTTGTTGCCGGTCGTCAGCACGATCGACCCGTACTTGTTCGACAGCGCCATCAGCAGCGTGCCGCGGATGCGCGCCTGCAGGTTCTCCTCGGTCGTGTCCCACGGCAGCCCGCGGAACTCGCGCGCGAGGGTGGACAGGAAGGCATCGAACGCCGGCTTGATCGGCAGGATGTCGTAGCGCACACCGAGATTGCCCGCCAGTTCGGCCGCGTCGTCGAGGCTCATCTGCGACGTGTACTGCGACGGCATCATCACCGCGCGCACCCGCTCGGCGCCCAGCGCATCGACCGCGATCGCCAGCGTGATCGCGGAATCGACGCCGCCCGACAGGCCGATCAGCGCGCCCGGGAAGCCGTTCTTGCCGATGTAGTCGCGCACGCCGACCACCAGCGCCGAATAGGCGAGCGCCTCGTGCGACGGCTCGGCGACCCGTTCGCCTGCCTGCGGCGCGCCGTCCACGAAATCGACGAGCAGCAGCGCCTCTTCGAAGTGCGCCGCGCTGGCGACGACATTGCCTCCCGCGTCGAGCACGAACGAAGCGCCGTCGAAGACGAGTTCGTCCTGCCCGCCCGAAAGGTTCGCGTAGACCGCCGGCATGCCGAACTTGCAGACATTGGTCCGCATGATCTGCAGCCGCTGCTGCTGCTTGCCGAGGTGGAACGGCGACGCGTTGAGCACCAGCAGGACGTCGGCGCCCGCCGCGCGCGAGCACTCGGGCGCGTACGCGAACCAGGTGTCCTCGCAGATGTTGATGCCGAAGGCGGTGCCGTCGACTTCGAAGACGAACGGCCGGTTGTCCGGCGTGAAGTAGCGCTGCTCGTCGAAGACGTCGTAATTCGGCAGGTCGTGCTTGCAGTACGTGCCGATCACCATGCCGTCCGCGATCACGGACGCCGCGTTGAACCGCCGGCCCTCGCGCGCGAGGGGGTGGCCGACCACGACCTTCATCTCGGGAAACTGCAGCAGCGTCGCGCACAGTTTCTGCAGGGCCGCGTCGGTCGCTGCGTAGAATGCGCGGCGCAGCAGCAGGTCCTCGGGCGGATAGCCTGTCAGCGACAGTTCCGGCGTGAGCAGGACGCGCGCGCCGACGGCAGCCGCGCGCCGCGCTGCATCGAGGATCTTCCGGCTGTTGCCATCGAAGTCGCCGACGGTGCAGTTCAGCTGCGCAACCGCGACTTTGACGTTCGAGCTCATTGACGATGCGGCGGTGAAGGTGGTGCAGGCGGGATCGACGAATTATTGCACGCGCATCGTGAGCGACCTGGCGGAGATCGGGGCTGAACGCTGGAACGCATTGCTGGCTCACGGGGCATCGAACCCGTTCGTTCGCCATGAGTTCCTCCTGGCCCTGCACGCGAGCGGATGCGCAGCCGAACGCACTGGCTGGGAGCCGCAGCACCTCACGCTGTGGAGGGGCGCGGAACTGATGGCGGCCGCGCCGCTGTACCGCAAGCACCACTCCTATGGCGAGTACGTGTTCGACTGGGCCTGGGCCGATGCGCACCAGCGGCACGGGATCGACTACTACCCCAAGTGGCTGGTGGCGATCCCGTTCACTCCGGTGCCGGGCCCGCGCCTGCTGGCGGTCGATGCCGCGGCGCGCGACGCCCTCGCGGCCGCGCTGCAGCGGCATGCCGAGGCTTCCGGCCTGTCGTCCCTCCACGCGCTCTTCCTCCCCGAAACCGATGCCGCGCGACTCGGCGCGCTGGGCCAGATGACGCGGCGCTCGGTGCAGTTCCACTGGTTCAACCGCGGCTACGCGACGTTCGACGACTACCTCGCGGCGCTGACGCAGCCGAAGCGCAAGAAGGTGCGCGCGGAGCGCCGGAAAGTCGCCGACGCGGGCGTGACGTTCGTGCGCAAGGTCGGCGCGGACATCGGCGAGGCCGACTGGGCGTTCTTCGAGCGCTGCTATGCGCGCACGTACGCCGCGCATCACTCGACGCCGTACCTGACGCGCGCCTTCTTCCTCGAACTGGCGCGGACGATGCCCGAGACGCTGCTGCTCGTGGTCGCGCGGCGTGACGGCCGCCCGATCGCCTCCGCGCTAGCGCTGTTCGACGCCGAACGCCTGTACGGACGCTACTGGGGCGCCGTCGAGACGGTTCCGTGCCTGCACTTCGAGACCAGCTACTACCAGATGATCGAGTTCGCGATCGAGCGCGGCCTCGCGGTCTTCGAAGGTGGCGCGCAGGGGGAGCACAAGCTCGCCCGCGGCTTCGAACCCGTCACGACCTTCTCGTCGCACTGGCTGTCGCACCCGGCCTTCAACGAGGCGGTGCAGCGCTACCTCGAGCGCGAGCACGGCGGCATCGAGGCCTATGTCGACGAACTGAACGAACGCAGCGCGCTCAGGCGGGATGCGGCGGGCGCAAAGGACGGCGAGTGACGCCGACCCATCGCGCTGCCGCACTCCTGATGGTCACGATCCGGGGCGCGGCACTGCGTGCCGGCTGCTCAGAACGCCGGTCTGGGCGACGCCGCTTCGTACGCCCGGACCGCGTCGACGATGTCCTTGCGCGCCGATTCCGGCCCTTCCCAGCCGAGCACCTTGACCCACTTGCCGGCCTCGAGGTCCTTGTAGTGCTCGAAGAAGTGCTGGATCTGCGCGAGCCGCTCGGGCGCGATGTCCGACCACAGCTGCCAGTGCTTGTACCAGGGCAGGACCTTGTCGATCGGCACCGCGAGCAGCTTTGAATCGCCGCCGGCTTCGTCTTCCATCTTCAGCACGCCCAGCGGGCGGCAGCGCACCACGACGCCGGGCTGCAGCGGGAACGGCGTGATCACCAGCACGTCGAGCGGATCGCCGTCGTCGGCCAGCGACTTCGGCACGTAGCCGTAGTTGCACGGGTAATGCATCGACGTGCCGATGAAGCGGTCGACGAACACCGCGCCGGTCTCCTTGTCGACCTCGTACTTGATCGGGTCCGCGTGCGCGGGGATTTCGATGATGACGTTGAACTCATCGGGAACGTTGCGGCCGGCGGGTACGTTGTCGAGGCTCATGACGATGGTCCTGAAGGGAGACGCGATTCTACTGACCGCGGGTCGCGTGCCGCGAACGGGTTTGAGCGCGCCCCGGTTTGCTCAATAATCGGGCGTCAGGAACACACGGAGACGCGCCATGGAAGGCGGCTGGACGGCGACCAACGGGTCGCACCATTTCATCGACAACCGCTGGGTCGCGTCGGCGACCGGGCAGGCGATCGACGTCGTCGATCCCTCGGACGGCAAGCCTTTCGCCCGCATCGCGCGCGGCACCGCTGCCGACATCGACGCGGCCGTGACTGCGGCACGCCGCGCCGTCGGCGACGCGCTCGACGGGCCCTGGGGCCGCATGACCGCCACCGAGCGCGGGCGGCTGCTGATGAAACTGGCGCAGGCCGTCGCCTCGCATCACGAGGAACTGGCCCGGTTCGAGTCGCGCACGACCGGCAAGCCGCTGAAGCAGGGGCGGGCCGATGCGACCGCCATCGCGCGCTACTTCGAGTACTACGCCGGCGCGGCCGACAAGCTGCACGGCGAGACCATCCCGTACCAGGCCGGCATGACAGTGCTCACGATCCGCGAGCCGCACGGCGTGACCGGGCACATCGTGCCGTGGAACTACCCGATGCAGATCTTCGGGCGCAGCGTCGGCGCCGCCCTTGCCGCAGGCAACGCCTGCGTGGTGAAGCCCGCGGAGGACGCGTGCCTGTCGGTGCTGCGCGTCGCCGAACTCGCGGCCGAGGTCGGCTTTCCCGACGGCGCGCTGAACATCGTCACGGGGTACGGCGCCGAAGCCGGCGCGGCGCTGTCTGCGCATCCCGGCATCGATCACATCTCGTTCACCGGCTCGCCCGTTACCGGCACCGCGGTCGCGCAGGCGGCCGCGAAGCACCACTGCCCGGTCACGCTCGAGCTCGGCGGCAAATCGCCGCAGATCGTGTTCGACGATGCGAGCCTCGAAGACGTGGTCCCGGTCGTGCTGAATGCGATCGTGCAGAACGCCGGGCAGACTTGCTCCGCGGGCAGCCGCCTGCTCGTTCACCGGCCCGTCTACGAGGCGCTCCTCGAGCGCGTCGGCAAGGCGATGACGGCGCTGCGCGTGGGTCCCGCCCTCGCCGACCTCGACGTCGGCCCGCTGATCCGGCAGAACCAGTTGCAGCGCGTCTGGGACTTCCTGAGCCAGGCGCAGCGCGACGGCATCCCGATGGCGGCCCAGGGCCACGTCGACGACGACGCCCCGCAGACCGGCTTCTACCAGGCGCCGACCCTGCTGCGCGACGTGCCGGCGAGCCATCCACTCGCGCAGGACGAGATCTTCGGCCCGGTGCTCGTCGCCATGCCGTTCGAAAGCGAGGAGCAGGCCATCGCGCTCGCCAACGGCACGCACTTCGGCCTCGTCGCCGGCGTCTGGACGCGCGACGGTGCGCGACAGATGCGAATGGCGCGCAGGCTGCGTTCCGGCCAGGTGTTCATCAACAACTACGGAGCGGGCGGGGGCGTCGAGTTGCCGTTCGGCGGCGTGAAGTCGAGCGGCTACGGACGCGAGAAGGGCTTCGAGGCGCTGCTCGGCTTCACCACGCTGAAGACCATCGCGATCCGGCACGGATAGTCGATGTCGCCGTCTGGTGCGGCGCCGGATCAGCGCGCGCCCGACGACAACCGCAGGCCGACGCGGCGCACGACGCCGTGGCCGGCCTGCCGCACCGTCAGCGTCAGGCCGCCCACGTCGAGGACGTCGCCCGCCGCGGCGCGGCGATGCAGGCGGCGCGACACGAATTCGGTGAGCTTCGTCGCGGGATCGGCCTCCGCCGGCAGCGTGGCGCCGTAGTACTCGAACAGGTCGCCGACCGACGCGGAGGGATCGAGCGTCAGCTCGCCGACCGGCGCCGGCGGACCGAACAGGACTTCCAGTTCCGGCAGCGCCGCCTCGGTTGCGACAACGGTGACGAGGTCACCCGCCCGCAACCGCTCGACCGCGACGATGCGATCGTCGCGGCACACCTCAACCAGGCGGACCTGCTCGGGCCACTCGATGCCCGCCAGCGGCCCCATCGTCGATTGCGAAGCCTCGGCCACGCGGAACTGCACCACCTCGCGCGGCGGCTCGCCGCCTTCGAGGGTGGCGCTCGACAGCGCGACCGATCCCGGCGGCCGTTGCACGCCGGCCAGTCGCGCCGCCGCGCCCAGCGTGCTTCCCTGCAGCAGCAGCGACATCAGCGTGATCAGGAACGCGATATGGAACAGCACCGAGGCCTGCGGCAGCCCGGCGAGCAGCGGGAACAACGCGAGCACGATCGGCACCGCGCCGCGCATGCCGACCCAGCCGATGAAGGCGACCTCCCGCCGCGAGTAGCGGAAGGGCAGCAGGCAGATCGCGGCGGCGAGTGGACGCGCGATCAGCATCAACGCCAGGACGACGACCAGCACCTTGCCGGTCACGACCGTCCGCAGTTCAGCGATGTCGGTGATCACGCCCAGCAGCAGGAACATCGTGGCCTGGGCGAGCCACGCAAAGCCGTCGCTGACCCGAAGCATATCGACGGTCACGTGGCGCCGCTGGTTGGCGACGATCATGCCGGCGAGGTAGATCGCCAGGAAACCGCTGCCGCCCAGCACGCTCGCCACCGCGAACACGGCGAGGCCGCCCGACTGGATCAGCAGCACGTACAGGCCCTCGCCCAGCCGGATACGCGCCACCACGCGGCCGAGCAAGTGACCCAGCGCCCATCCCACGGCGAGGCCGACCAGCAGTTGCTGCGCGAACATCGGGGCGATCGTCGCGAAACCGCTGCCCGGAACGCGGATCAGCTCGATCATGGCGACCGTCAGGAAGACCGCCATCGGATCGTTCAGGCCGGACTCCACCTCGAGCGTCGCCTCGACGCGCTCGTTGAGCCGCAGCCCGCCGCCGCCGAGCAGCGCGAACACCGCCGCGGCATCGGTCGATCCGACGATCGCACCGAGCAGCAATCCATACCGCCAGTCGAGCCCGAGCAGCGCGACCGCGATCGCGCCGACGGCCGACGCGGTGATGAGGACGCCTAGGGTGGCGAGTGTCAGCGCCGGTCCCGCGACCATTCGCAGGGTGCCGAACCGCGTGCGCAGCCCGCCATCGAGCAGGATGACGGCGAGGGCCAGGTTGCCGATCAGCGCCGCGGTCGCTACCGGAATGTCGACGACCGGGGCGCCGGGCAGTTCGGTCGCGACGAGTCCGACAGCCAGGAAGACCAGCAGCGACGGTACGCCCAGTCGCGTCGAGACCGCGGACAGCGCGACCGCCGCGAACAGCAGCAGCGATGCGACGAGCAGGACCTGGCTGATTTCCTCCATGCCCCGATTTCACCACGGCCGCCGCGTGGCCCGAGTCCGGCGTGACTCGCCTGGCTGTCCGACTGCCTGCGCAGCCCGAGGACGGCGACTGTTCTCGGCTAAGCTCGCGCGGTTCCTTTCCGGCAGCGAGTCCCATGTTCGAGCGCGTGTTCGTCGGCCTGAATCGCTGGCTGCTCATCGTGCTGCTGGCCGCCATGGTGGTGATCGTGTTCGCCAACGTGGTCATGCGGTACGTGATCGGCACCTCGGTGATCTGGTCCGAAGAGGTGGCGCGGCACCTGATGATCTGGATGACGTTCGTGGGCAGCGGCCTCGCGCTGCGGACGGGAGCCCAGCTCGGCATCGACTCGCTGCAGAACGCACTGCCGCCGCGCGGCGCGCGCTGGCTGCGCATCGCGCTCGCGGCCGGCATGCTTGCACTGTTCGTCCTGCTGGCGTGGTACGGCGTCGACTACGCGCTGCGCACGCGGTTCCAGATCAGCGCGGCGCTCGGCATCTCGATGATCTACGTCTACATCGGCATGCCCGTCGGCTGCGCCCTCATGGCGATCCACCTGCTGCTGATCCTGCGGAAGTACGTCGCAGCGGGCGAGTTCGTGACCGACGACGGTGTCAGCCACGACACCGCGGCAGCACTCTAGGAGCGGACGATGACGATGTCCGTCCTGCTGCTCGTCTTCACGGTCGTGCTGCTCGCGGTCGGCTTCCCGGTCGGCTTCGCTCTGGCCGGCGCCACGCTCGCGGCGGTCGGGCTCGGCAGCGACTTCCCGCTGGTGGTGGTGCTGAAGGAGATGTTCGTCGGGATCGACAGCTTCGCGCTGCTCGCCGTGCCCTTCTTCATCCTCGCCGCCGAACTGATGAGCGGAGGTTCGCTGACCGAGGTGCTGCTGCGCTTCGCGAGCCAGTTCGTCGGCCATCTGCGCGGCGGGCTGGGCCACGCCAACGTCCTGTCGCTGACGATGTTCTCGGGCATCAGCGGATCGGCCCTCGCCGACGCCGCCGGACCGGGCGCGATGCTCGTCAGGATGATGGAGCGCGCGGGCTACGACCGCGGCTACGCAGCGGCGCTCACGGCGTCGACGGCGATCATCGGCCCGATCATCCCGCCGTCGATCATCATGATCATCTATGCGCTGCAGGACGACACGGTGACTCCGCTCGGCCTGTTCATGGCGGGCATCATCCCCGGCCTCGTCATCGCGGGGGCGATGATGATCACCAACCAGGTCATCTGCCTGCGCCGTGGCTACAAGTCCGACATTCCCCGGCCGAACCTGCGCGAGATGATCGTCAACTCGGTGAAGGCCATTCCCGCACTGCTGCTGCCGGTCATCATCCTCGGCGGCATGCGCGGCGGAGTGTTCACGCCGACCGAGGCCTCGGTGGTGGCGGTCGTCTACGCGCTGCTGGTCGGCAAGTACGTGTACCGGACGCTGCAGTGGAAGATGGTGCCGGTGCTGCTGTCCCGGACGGCGATCCTGACCTCGTCGGTGCTGATCATCGTTGCCGCCAGCAATGCCTTCGCGTGGGTCCTGACGACCGAGAATGTCCCGCAGGCGATCTCGGAGTGGATCGTGCAGCTCGGGCTGGGCCCGATCGCCCTGCTGCTGCTCGTGAACGTATTCCTGCTCGTGTTCGGGATCTTCATCGAGCCGCTTCCCGGCGTGATGGTGCTCGTGCCCATCCTCGCACCCGTCGCGCACGCCGCCGGCATCGACCCGATCCACTTCGCGATGGTGGTGATCTACAACCTGACGCTGGGGATGATCACGCCGCCGGTCGGCGGCCTGCTCTTCGTGACGTCTGCCGTGACCCGCGTCCCGCTCGCGCAACTGTCGCGCGAACTGGGTCCCTTCATGCTGGCGCACCTCGTGGTGCTGATGCTGATCACGCTCGTGCCGGCGATTTCGACCTGGCTGCCGGCGCTCAGCGGCCTGGCAGTGAAGTAGCCGCGCCGCGCCTCAGACAGCGATCAGCGC